>CAIOZS010000103.1 GCA_903862845.1 uncultured Thermoleophilia bacterium | reverse complement strand
GCGCGCGAGAAGGTAGGCTCCGCGTGCCGATCTGCAGCGGCGCGGGCACCCCGCAGCCTCCGCCTCGCCATCCTCCCATCGAGGTGCGCCCTCTTCATCGGCATGCGCGCGCCGATCCTTGACCGACCGCACGCTCAGCCCCGGGTGTCATGAGGCCTAGGGAGGCCGCCGGCCAGGCTCAGAGAACCTTAGCTGTGCCGTTGTGTGCTGCACGCCGAGCCCCTCGTCGCTGCGCGCGAGTACTGCTTCTACAGCCGCTCGATTCCAGGGACCTCGCGCGTGCCGTGGCCGCAAGTCACAGGCGGCATCCCGTTGTCCCGCAGAGCCCTCTCGACATGTGCGCGCTCAGATCGCCGCCAGGCGCCCGTGTGTGCGCGCTGTGGGCCGGTAGCTCCCACGTGCCGGCGGTGGGTCTTTGCGCCGCGGAGCGCTCCGCATCAGGCGCCCAGCCCCCTCAGCGCCTTCGCGACCAGCTCGCCCACCTCCGCTCCGCAGGCACGTACGTAAAAATGGGCGGGGCGCCTTGCGGCGCCCCGCCCACTGCAGCTGCCTTCGAATGAAGGCGGTCGTGACTTACTTGACCGTCAGAGTACCGCCGCCCCTTTGCGTCTGGACGTTGCCGGCCTCATCGACGGCGCCGATGCGGATGTTGTACTTGCCCGCCGGGAGATTGATCCTGAAGGACCTGCTCATGTCGGCGTTGGTGCCCACGTTGGCATAGTGATGCGTGCTCAGCGTGCGACCACTCTTGGTGCGGATCTGGATAATGACCTGCGCCTTGGGGGTGACAGCGGTGACGTTGAAGCTGAAGGCGGCCTTGTTGCCAGACTTCACGCTCACGTTGCCACCGGTAACCGTCGGCGGAGTCGAAGCGACCTTGACCGTGATGGTCTGATTGGCCGACTTGAGGCCGACGTTGTCGACGCCGTGATAGGTCACGACGGTGCCGGTAGCGGGGCTGTTGCCGCCGATCTCTGCGGACTCGCCCTGCTTCCAGTTGGTGCCGCCGTCAGTGCTCCACTCGGTGTACGCGTAGCCGGAGCCCACGTCGGTACCGCTGAAGTTGATGATGCCGGGGCCCTTCTGCCAAGCACCGTTCTTCGGGTCGACAGCGGTGACCACGGGAGCGGTGATGTCGAGCTTGACGGTGCGGGTCTTGTAGCCGGTCACGGTGCCGGCGTAGTACTGCGGAGTCCAGGAGCCTACGAGCACGCCGGCCTCGACGTTGCCCGGATACGGGATGCGGTGCACGAGGTCAGTGGTCGGCCAATCCAGCCAAACCACGTTGGTCGCGTTGTCGATCGAGAAGAAGTCGACCGTGTGCATGGCGCCCTGGACAGCGGTGCCGCCCACCGGGGTGAGAGCAACGTTAGTGGAGAACGAGGTGGTGGGAGTGGCTTCTATGCTCGACTGCCAAGGCGTGCCCTGGTCGACGCGATAGAAGGTGACCTTCATGCCTGCGCCGATAGCCTGGTCGGTGCCGGTGAGCACGAACGGCACGGTGCCGTTGACCCACTGCGCATCGCCGAAGCCGGCGGTGCCGATGGTGGTCGGCGGACGCGTGTCGATCTTGGCCGTCACCGTGGCGTCGACTGAAGCGTTACCAGCGTTGTCGGTGGCCCGATAGCCAATGTTCCAGAGGCCGTCGGTGCGGCTGAGCGGATACGGGTCCACGGGGATCGTGACTACGCCGGGGTTACCGGGCAGAGGCGTCCACGTTCTGGGAAGCTGACCGACGAAGGGGAACGTTGCGCCCGCGAGCGGCCAACCGGGAACCTGATACTCGATGCCGGCCGGAGAGATCTCGCTGTTGGGATCGGTGGCCGTGAGCTTGATGCCGAACGGCTGGTTGTACCAGAGGCCGGTGGAGTTGTTGCTCATTACCGGAGGCACGTTGTCGAACCAGATCCAGACGACCTTCCAGGCCTCTGCGTTGCCGGCCACGTCGACCGAGCGATAGAAGAGATACACGGGGCCGACGGCCGCCGTCTTGTCGATGAGCACGTCGGTGGGGTTGGTCGTGCTCTGCGTGGTACCCGTGGCTGCGGCCGTGGAGCCGAGCACGGGGGACTTGGTACCGGAGTCGCCGAGGATGTACTCGGTGTACTTGACGCCGGAGGGCGCGCCGTTGCCGCCCGCGTCGGTCGCGATGAGGGTGACGGTGACGGGCTTGTTGGTCCAGTGCATGAACAGCTCCGAACCGGCCGGCTTGACGTACTGCACGGCGGTGCTCGGCGGCATGTTGTCGATGTGAGGCTCGCCGAGGTAAACGTGGATGTTGCCGGCGATGTCCCAAGCGGTGAGCAGGATCTTGTACATGGCGTGCGTGTTCGGGATCACCGCAATGGTGCCCTTGACGTAGAACTTGTACAGGTCGAAGGTGTCCTGGGTCGTGATCAGAGGCAGCTGCGGGTTAGTAGCTGTGCCTACGTTGAGGGCCCACGTCAGGCCGTCGTTGAAGCTGACCCAGACCGCGGCCTGAGCGACGCCGGCGACGCCGGAGCCGCCGCTATCTGTGATCGTCGCGGTGAACGGGATGTTCTTGGTGTTCCAGTCTGCGTCGAGCCCTGACCAAACGACGGTCGGAATCTTGGTGTCGTAGCCGATGCCGTCGGTGCTCGCCGTACCCGGCTGAGCCTGGCCGGAATAGCTGACCGCATAGTGGGTGACCCAGTAGATGCCGTCACCGTTGAAGAGATACGGAGGAAGCACAACCGGACCGACCAGCTTCTGGTCGGGCGGGGGCGTGTCGGCGATCCACTGGAGCGCCGGCTGCGGGTAGTCGACCGACTGGTAGTTGACGCTCCAGTAGGTCGTGCCCATGAAGGCGCCGTTGCTCTCGTCGAAACTGGCCAGCACACCCTGGTTGGTCCAGGGAACGTCGCTGCGGCCGAGGCTACCGGCGGGGATGAAGTCGACGGTCGAGTGCGGGGCCACGTTGTTCCAGGAGACGATGTTGGAGAACGGGCCGATCTCGACGAGGAGATAGGTGGGGGCTACGCCGAAGAAGTCGGTCGTGACCTGGAACAGATCGCCGGTCACAGGCACTGCCTTGCTCTGCAGCGTGTAGGTCGCTGAAACCGTGGTGCCCCCCACGTAGGGGATATACGTGGCGATCGTGGGCGAGGCGGGCGCGAGCGCCGACCACGTAACGCCACCGTCGGAGCTCACACGGTCGCGAATCCACACGAAGGCGATACCGGGGTTGCCCGGGGTGGCGGAGTTGTAGGTGATGTTGACGGTCTTGCTGCTGATCAGCGGGCCGTTGTCGATGGTGATCTTGGCCGCGGCGGCAAGAGCCGAGGTCGGCAGGATCGCCATGACGAACAAGGCGAGCGCCAACGCAAGAAGGATGACGCCCTTCTTACTCCTTCGTTTCGTTTGCTGCATGTTACGACCTCCTGAATGGTTCGCTACGGTGGCTTTCAGCCAAATTGACGTGGGATGATGCACCCACGGGGACGCATATTTCTTTCACGACACGACCACCTCCTAGGCTTGCTTGCAGAGCCCTACCCGCCTGAGTCGGGGCCATGCGCTGACCCGCTTTCGCGTTCTGCTCGCCGCTGCACGAACGAGCACAACGCCCCCTCTGCTGCTTACTCCACACAACTACACACTCTATAACGACCGCGACACGGGAGTCCAGCAGCCCGGAGCCACGAGGTGTGCGCTTCTGAAGTTGGGGGGTCTCAAGGTAGGACGACCTCCAGATGGACTCTGTCAGGTGTCTCTCTACAACGCGAGCCACGACTTTCCTTCTCCGGCAGTAGCACCCACCTCCCCGTTCGTAGCCTTCTGTGCACGGTGGCGAGCGGTCGATCAGGCCTGTGAGCCCCTCCACCGTGGTGACGTAGCACCAGCTTGCACGCCGTCGGGCGCCCGTCCGGGCGCGTCCGTTGAGGCACTCTACCGTCTGCCCGATGACGGTGCAACACGAAAGCGCCGATAAGTTCGTGCCGGCGCAAGCGTGCCGGCGCGCCGCAAGCGTGACGCCGGCGGGCGCGCGGCGGCGGCAGAGCGCAGCCGGGCAGACGCCCTCGCGCGCGTGACCGTACATCACGAGGGGCCCGGCCTCTGACGCTGCGCCGGGCCCCTCGTCGACTGATCCGCGCCTGCGACCGTGAGCGGCCGCGGGTCCTACTACTTGATAGCGTCGCGGCCGCGCTCGCCGGTGCGCGTGCGCACGGCGTCGTCGACCGGGGTGACGAAGATCTTGCCCTCGCCGATCTGATTGCTCTTGAGCGACGTGACGATGGCGCTCACGATGCGCTCCACGTCGTTCTCAAGGACGACCATCTCGACCTTCATCTTGGGGTGGAAGCGATACTCGTGAGACTTGGTTTCCTCGCCGCGCGTGAAGCCCTTCTGCACGCCGAAGCCCTTGACCTCGGCCACCGACATGCCCAGCACGCCCTCGACGGCGAGCGCCTCGGCGACCGTGTCGAGGTTGTAAGGCTGGATGTAGCACTCGATTTTTTTCATGTGACTAGCTCCTTTTGCTCAGACGGTCAGACGAGGCCCTGGTCGAGCATCGAGTCGGCGACCTTGACGAAGCCGGCGATGTTGGCGCCCGCCACATAGTTGCCCTCGAAGCCGTAGGCGGCGGAGGCGTCGACGCACTGCTTGTGGATGGCCTTCATGATGCCGTGCAGGCGGCTGTCCACTTCTTCGCGCGTCCAGTTGAGGCGCAGGCTGTTCTGGCTCATCTCGAGACCAGAGGTGGCCACGCCGCCGGCGTTGGCGGCCTTGCCGGGGCCGTAGAGGAGCTTCTTCTCGACGAAGAGGTTGACGCCTTCGGGCACCGTCGGCATGTTGGCGCCCTCGCTGATCACGTACACGCCGTTGCTGACCAGGTTCTGGGCATCCTTCGCGTTGATCTCGTTCTGCGTGGCGCAGGGGAAGGCACAGTCGGCCTTGTGGTCCCACAGCGGGTTGGAGTCCTGGCCGCTGTCACGCGCCGTAAAGACGGCGCTCGGGAACTTGTCGGCGTACTCCTTGATGCGACCGCGCTTCACGTTCTTGAGCTCGAGCAGGAAGGCGAGCTTCTCGCGGTCGATGCCGGCCTCGTCGTAGATGTAGCCCGACGAGTCGCTGCAGGTGACCGGCTTGCCGCCGAGGTCGAGGATCTTCTCGATGGCGTACTGGGCGACGTTGCCCGAGCCGCTGACGAGGCAGGTCTTGCCTTCGAGGGTCTCGCCACGGGTGGTGAGCATCTCGGCGGCGAAGTACACGGCGCCGTAGCCGGTGGCCTCCGGGCGGATCAGGGAGCCGCCCCAGTTGAGGCCCTTGCCGGTGAGCACGCCGACGAACTCGTTGCGCACGCGCTTGTACTGGCCGAACATGAAACCGATCTCGCGGCCGCCCACGCCGATGTCGCCGGCGGGCACGTCGGTGAACTGGCCGATGTGACGGCAGAGCTCGGTCATGAGGCTCTGGCAGAAGCGCATGACCTCGTTGTCGCTCTTGCCCTTGGGGTCGAAGTCCGAGCCGCCCTTGCCGCCGCCCATGGGGAGCGTGGTGAGGGAGTTCTTGAGAACCTGCTCGAAGGCGAGGAACTTGAGGAGGCCGAGGTAGACGGTGGGATGGAAGCGCATGCCGCCCTTGTAGGGGCCGATAGCGCTGTTCATCTCGATGCGGAAGCCGCGGTTGACCTGGACCTCGCCCTTGTCGTTGAGCCAGGGGACGCGGAACATGATGACCCGCTCGGGCTCGGCGATACGCTCGAGGATCTTCTTCTCGCGATAAATGGGGTGCTTGTCGAGCACCACCTCAAGGGACTCGGCGACCTCTTGCACGGCCTGATGGAACTCGACCTCCGCGGGGTTCTTGGCCTTGAGTCCGGCCATGAATTCGTCAACGAATATGCTCATGTAGTGCCCTCCACTAGGCAGTCCGGGTTTGGGTGCGCGTATGACTCCGACGCATGCCGCGCGCGCCTGAGACGGTGGCGCGGGGTGCCCGCAGTATACGCTCTCGCGCGCCACCCCGCAGTCGCCAGGCGGGCCAAACTTTGCCGCCGGACATGGGCCAATTGGTACAGCGTGGAGAAGTGGGACGGCGTGGCAGGCACGGGCGACGGCCGGGGGCGGCGGCCGCAGGCGGCCCGCCTGAGCCCTCAGAGCCACTCCTGGCATCGTCGGTCCTTGTACAAGGAGTACAAGTCGACGGCCGATACTTGGCTGGTCTTTAGCGGAAATTGACGAAGCCCAGCCTCGCTTCTATAGTCAGAAGCACCGCACTGACCCAGCGCGCGAGCGCTTGCCGCGCGAAGACGCGCGCTCGCCCCCGGAAGGAGTTGCCCGCATGGCTCTCAAGACGCCCGAGGAGTTTCGCCAGAGCATCGCCGATCTGCACCTGCAGATCTACATGTTCGGGGAGAAGGTCGACGACTACGTCAACCACCCCGTGATCCGCCCCAGCATCAACTGCATCGCCATGACCTACGAGCTGGCACGCCTGCCCGAGTACGAAGACCTCATGCTCGCCACCAGCCACCTCACCGGCAAGAAGGTCAACCGCTTCACCCACATCCACCAGTCTACGGACGACCTCAGCAAGAAGGTCAAGATGCAGCGCCTGCTGGGCCAGAAGACCGGCTCGTGCTTCCAGCGCTGCGTGGGCATGGACGCCATCAACGCCCTGTACTCCGTAACCTACGAGACCGACCAGGCGCGAGGCACGCAGTATCACGAGCGCTTCAAGAACTACGTCCAGTACTTGCAGGACAACGACCTCGTGGCCGACGGCGCCATGACCGATCCCAAGGGGGATCGCGGCCTGGCGCCCCACCAGCAGCCCGACCCCGACATGTACCTGCATGTCGTCGAGAGGCGCGACGACGGCATCGTGGTGCGCGGCGCCAAGGCGCACCAGACAGGCGCCTGCAACTCGCACGAGATCATCGTCATGCCCACGGTCGCCATGCGCGAGGGCGACGAGGACTACGCCGTGAGCTTCAGCTGCCCGGCCAACGCCGAGGGCGTCACCTACATCTACGGCCGCCAGAGCTGCGACACGCGCAAGCTCGAAGGCAACGACCTCGACATCGGCAACGCCCAGTTCGGCGGGCAAGAAGCACTCATGGTGTTCGACGACGTGTTCGTGCCCTGGGACCGCGTGTTCCTGTGCGGCGAGATCGAATTCTCCGGCGCCCTCGTCGAGCGCTTCGCCGGCTTCCATCGCCAGAGCTACGGCGGCTGCAAGGTCGGTGTCGGCGACGTGCTCATCGGCGCCGCCGCCACAGCCGCCGACATGAACGGCGCCGCCAAGGCCAGCCACATCAAGGACAAGCTCATCGAGATGACGCATCTCAACGAGACCCTGTTCTCGTGCGGGCTCGCCTGCTCCTACGAGGGCGTCAGGATGCCGGCCGGCAACTACCAGATCGACATGCTGCTGGCCAACGTGTGCAAGCAGAACATCACGCGCTTCCCTTACGAGATCGCGCGCCTGGCCGAGGACATCGCCGGCGGCCTCATGGTCACCATGCCGTCGGCCCAGGACCTCGCCGACGAAAAGATCGGCCCCATCGTCGAGAAGTACCTCGTGGGCCAGTGCGACACGCCGGTGATCGACCGCATGCGCATCCTGCGCCTCGTCGAGAACCTCACGCTGGGCACCGCGGCCGTGGGTTACCGCACCGAGAGCATGCACGGCGCCGGCTCGCCGCAGGCGCAGCGCATCATGATCGCGCGCCAGTCCAACATCAATCACAAGAAGGAGCTGGCCAAGGCGCTGGCCGGCGTGGGCAAGCCGTGGGACAAGGGCAAGATCAAGGTCCCCACGGCGGTGTCCGCCGACTGACAATGACGGAAGAGCAGCAAGCGGAACCGGTGCGGCGCGTGAAGGTCGTGTACTGCGGGGGCTGCAACCCCCACATCGACCGCAGCGCCGTCGCCGATGCGCTGCCCGCCGACGACCCCGACGTAGGCCCGGGGGCCACCGTGCACCTCAGCGGCTGCCCCCGGGCCTGTGCCTCGGACCA
This sequence comes from uncultured Thermoleophilia bacterium, assembly GCA_903862845.1. GTDB lineage: Bacteria > Actinomycetota > Thermoleophilia > UBA2241 > UBA2241 > CAIXSE01. The sequence goes on along the minus strand of CAIOZS010000103.1, from coordinate 68,956 downwards.
CCTGCTGATCATGCCACGCAGCGAAGATGACGTGCGGGGCGCCGCAGGCACGCCGCACAGCAGCGACGACCCGCCGGTCGTGGTCGTCGCCGGCGAGCTCGTCGACGGCGTCCCCACGCCGGCTCCCGAGCTCGCGCCCACGATCACGCGAAAGCTCAAGGAGTAACCGGATGGACTGGAAAACAGACTACGCCGCCAAACGCACCTCGGCCGCGAAGGCCATGGAGTGCGTGAAGTCGGGTGACCGCGTGGTGTTCGCGCACGCTTGCGGCGAGCCGCTCGAGCTGGTCGACGCGCTCGTGGCGCGCGCCGCCGAGCTCGAGCACGTCGAGATCAACCACATGGTGGCCATGGGCAAGGGCGAGTACTGCAAGCCGGAGCTCGCGCGCTCCTTCTTTCACAAGTCGCTGTTTGTCGGCGCCACCTCGCGCGAGGCTGTCAAGGACGGCCGCGGCGACTACATCCCCGTGTTCTTCCACGAGATCCCCAGGCTGTTCTGCGAGGGCTACCTGACTCCCGACGTGGTACTCATCCACGTGTCGCCGCCCGACGCCCACGGCTTCTGCTCCTTCGGCGTCTCGGTGGACTACACCAAGCCGGCGGCCGAGGTCGCCACGACCGTCGTCGCCCAGGTGAACCCCAACATGCCGCGTACCCACGGCGACTCGTTCATCCACATCAGCGAGATCGACCTCATCGTCGAGAGCGAGCAGGAGATCATCGAGCTGCAGCCGCCGCGCATCGGCCCCGTCGAGGAGGCTATCGGCAAGCACATCGCCGGCCTCGTGGACGACGGCTCCTGCCTGCAGCTCGGCATCGGCGGCATCCCCGACGCGGTGCTCCTCTTTCTGCACGAGAAGAACGACCTCGGCATCCACAGCGAGATGTTCAGCGAGGGCGTCGTCGACCTCTACAACGAGGGCGTCATCACCAACCGCAACAAGACCATCAACCGCGACAAGATGGTCGCCAACTTCCTCATGGGCACGCGCCGCCTCTACGACTTCGTCGACGACAACCCGGCCGTCAACATGTTCCCGGTCAACTACGTCAACGACCCCTACGTGATCGGCCAGAACGACCGGGTCGTGGCCATCAACTCGGCCATCCAGGTCGACCTCATGGGCCAGGTGGTCGCAGACAGCATGGGCGCCGTGCAGTTCACCGGCATCGGCGGCCAGGTCGATTTCGTGCGCGGCGCCGCTCGCAGCCGCGACGGCAAGGCGATCATCGCCTTGCCGGCCACGGCGAAGAAGGGCACCGTCTCACGCATCGTCGCCGCCCTCGAACCCGGCACGGCGGTGACCACCATGCGCGCCGACGTCGACTACATCGTCACCGAGCAGGGCGTCACGCATCTGCGCGGCATGGGCCTGCGCGAGCGCGCCGAGGCGCTCATCGGGATCGCCGACCCGGCATTCAGAGACCAGATCCGCGAGGAGGCGGCCACGGTCTACGGCCCCGGCCGCCTGCCCCGCTCGTAGCCACTACAAGGAGACTTGAACAATGGATCACGTTCACAACGAGCCCGAACCGCGCGTCTTCTCGTCCGCCATGGGCGGGCAGCAGGTCGAGCGGCGCCGCGTCGAGCGCAAGATGCGCATCCACCGGCAGCCGAAGACCCTGATCACGGGCGTCGGCGCCGTCGAACAACTGGGCATCGAGGCCAAGAAGCTCAACGGCACCAAGGTGCTCGTCGTCACCGACCAGGGCGTGAGCGATTGCGGCATGTGCATCGACGTCGAGACGCCGCTGCGCGAAGCCGGTCTCGAGGTCGCCTTCTACGACCGCACCGTCCCCGAGCCGCCCATGAGCACCATTCAGGAGATCGTCAGCATCGTCGAGGACGGCGGCTACGACCTCATCGTGGGCTTCGGCGGCGGGTCGCCGATCGACGTCGCCAAGGCTGCCGCCGTGCTGCCCCACACCGGCGACACGGTCTACGACTACGTCGGCATCGATCAGGTGCCCCGCAAAGGGCTGCCGATCATCGCGGTCCCGACGACCGCCGGCACCGGCTCGGAATGCACGGCCATCGCGATCTTCGCCAACGAGAAGCTCAACGTGAAGCAGGGCCTCGTGAGCCCGTACCTCATGCCCAACGTCGCGCTCATCGACCCTGCGCTCACGCTGAGCTGCCCGCCCAACGTCACGGCCGCTTCCGGCATGGACGCTCTCATCCACAACATCGAGGCGTACATCTCGGTCAACGCGACGATGCACACCGACTCCCTCGCCTACGAAGGCATCAAGCTGATCAGCCAGAGCATCCGCACCGCCGTGTACGACGGCACCAACATGTGGGCCCGCGACAGCATGGCCATGGGCTCGATGATGGGCGGCATCGCCTTCGGAAACGCCGGCGTCGGCGCAGTGCACGCGCTGTCATATCCCATCGGTGGCATGTTCCACGTGCCCCACGGCGTCGCCAACACGATGGTGCTCCCGTGGGCCATGGACTACAACATGCTCGCCTGCCTGCGCTGGTTCAGGCAGATCGGCGAGGCTATGGGCGAGCACATGGTCGGCCTCTCCGACCGCGAGGCCGCCGTGAAGGCCGTCGCCTCACTCAGGCAGCTCGCCGACGATCTCAACGTGCCCCAGTACCTCAGCGACGTCGGCATCCCCGAGTCGGCGATCCCCGACCTGGTCGAAGGCGCCAAGACGCAGGCCCGCCTGTGGAACAACAACCCGCGCAAGTTCACGCCCGAGGACATGGAGCAGGTCTACCGCAACATGGCCGTCAGGCCGGGGAGCGAGCCGGTCAAGGAGAAGAAGGCGCCGGCCAAGAAGGCCCCCGCCAAGAAGTAAGACCGACCGACGACGTGGGCGGCGGCGCGAGCCGCCGCCCCGGACGGACGACGCGCCGGGCTCCCCCCGCCTCCAGCGCGCCTCTCGCCACGCAGAAGGGCGGGCGCGGTGACCAGATCGGTCACCCCGCCCGCCCTTCGCGCGTACGGGGGCCGGCGGCCCGGCGCGCCCCGGGCTCACGCGACGGGCGCGGCCTGACGGCCGCGCGGCCGTCAGGCCTTCGCGGCCACCAGGCGCTCGACGGCGGCGGCCGTCTGCTCGATGTCCCCGTCGTCCAGGTCGAGATGCGTGACGAAGCGCACCGTCCACGGGCCTTCGTCGAGGCAGAGCACGCCGGCCTCGCCGAGCCGCGCCACAAGGTCGGCGGCCGGCATCCCGCTGCCCCGCGTGCCGGCGAAGATCATGTTGGTCTGTACCGTGGCCAGATCGATCGCCAGGCCGGGCAGCGCGGCCAGCCTTGCGGCGAGCGCGCGCGCGCGCCGCTGGTCGTCGGCGAGGCGCGCGATGTTGTGCTGAAGCGCATAGAGGCCGGCCGCGGCGATGATGCCGGCCTGGCGCATGCCGCCGCCGTAGATCTTGCGGGCGCGTCGCGCCAAGGCGATGGTGGCGGCGTCCGCCACGAGCACCGAGCCGACCGGCGCGCCCAGGCCCTTCGACAGACAGATGCTGACCGTGTCGAACAGGGCGGCGTACTCCGCCGCGGGGATGCCCGACGCCGCCGCGGCGTTGAACAGCCGGGCGCCGTCGAGGTGCATCTTGAGACCGTGCCGGTCGCAGAGCTCGCGCACGGCGCGCACGTGCTCGAGCGGCAGCACGACGCCGCCGCAGTGGTTGTGGGTGTTCTCGAGGCACACCAGCCGGGTAGGCGCGAAGTGCACGTCGGCGTCGGTGTGGACGTACTCGTCCATCTTCTCGAGGTCGAGGGTGCCGTCCGCCGAGTCGAAGCAGCGCAGCTGCACGTTGCTCAGCGCCGAGGCGGCGCCCTGCTCGTAGAACATGATGTGCGCCTGGGCGTGCAGAAAGACCTCGTCGCCGCGCCGCGTGAGCGCGCGCACGGCGGCCTGGTTGCACATCGTGCCGGAGGGGAAATAGAGGCCGGCCTCCTTGCCGAGCAGCTCGGCGGCGTGCTCCTGCAGGCGGATCACCGTAGGGTCGTCGCCGAGGACGTCGTCGCCGACCTCGGCCTCGAACATCGCGCGGCGCATCTCGGCCGACGGACGCGTGACCGTGTCGCTGCGCAGGTCGATCGTCTTCATTCCGGACTCCTTCAGACCACGAGGTCGCCGCAGGTCAGCAGCGGCACGCCATCGACGGTCACCGTCGGATTCATGACCAGCAGGTCCCAATGCAGGCTGCTCTCGTCGGGCTGGGCGGGAGCCGCCTGAGGCTACACCCGCTGCGGGCGCGCCGCCAAGGCCGCCTCGCGGCGCCGGCGGCGGAGCCGGCCCGGCGCGCGACGCGAACGGCCGGCCAGGCCGTTGCCGGCGAGCAGACCGGCGAGCACGTTCCAGAGCGGGATGAGGGTGAGGCCCAGGGCGAGCAGCAGCACCCTCCCCCGCGGCGCCGGCGTCCAGAAGATCGCCACCTGGTCGTCGACCTCCTGGCCCAAGTGAAAGTCGGCCGGCCAGTGCAGAAAGAAGCGGCCGTCCTGCCGGCCGGCGAACTGCACGCCGGCGTTCTCCATGGCGTTGGCCTGCTTGCCCGGGTAGTCGACCCAGATGTGGTCGAGGCTCATGCGCAGCTCGTTGGGGATGCCCTTGGCCGTGAGGATGCTCGCCAGCACCAGAGCGCGGCTCTCGCAGTCGCCGCGGCCGGCGCGCAGCGCCTCGCTGCTCGTGGGGAAGTACCAGGGCACGCCGGCCGACTGCCAGTCGTAGGCGTAGGGCACCTGCTCGTCGAGCACGTAGGCCTCGATGGCTTTGGGATCGTTGGGCAGCCGCGCCGCAAGACTCCGTGCGGCGACCGGGTCGATCCGCGGCCGCAGCGTGTTGCGCACGCTGCGCACCAGCACCCCGGGATCCGGATACAGGATCACCAGCACCCAGCTGAGCGCGAGAAAGACGAGCACGCGGCGCGGGAATCTCATGACCTCATGATACGACGACCCGGCGGCGGCCGCCTCCCGCGCCGGCGGCGCGCGCGGCCGGCGATCTCATGGCTCCGTGATACCCTCGCCCCATGAATGGACCCGCACCCACGCTCCCCCAGCGGGTGACCGCCGTCCTGCACGCCAAGCAGTACCTCGTCTTCTTCGCCATCGTCCTGTACGCACTCGACTTCGCCGTGCCTGTCACCTCGGCCTGGCTGTACCGCCACGAGCCGCTGGCGGAACTGCTGCACAACACGTGGGGGCCGCTGGCCGACGCCGTGGCCGCGCGCAGCGCGCTCATTGCGGCGTTCTTCGTCGCCTACCTGCTGGTCGGCACATGGCTGCGTGCGGGCTACATCCGTTCGCTGGTGGGGCCCTTTCGCCTGCGCCCCGCGGACCGCCGCCAGTTCCTGCGGCTGCTCGCCCTGGAGCTGGCCCTCGAGATCGTCGGCGCGCTGGCCGCCGGTGCCATCGTGCTCGCCGGCGGCGACGCGCTGCTGGCCAACACCATCATCATGGTCCTGCTGGCCTTCTACTTCGTCGTGCTCTACGCCGACTACATCATCGTCATCGCCGAGGTGGGGCCGCTGCGCGCCGTGGCCCTGTCGTGGCGCACCGTCCGGGCCATGCCGATCCCCTCGGCCGTGATCCTTCTGGCGATGACGCTGCTCGGCAACGCCGCCGCGGGCCTGCTCGACGAGAACGTCACGGGGAGCCTCGCGCGAGCCTTGCCCATGATGCTCGTGCAATGCGTGCTCATGGGCGGCGTCGTTTTCGTCGCCGACGTGGTGCTGGTCGTGCTCTACCTGAGCGCCGCGGAAAAGGGCCGGCTGACGCCGAGGCCGCGCGGCGCTGGCGACGGACGCATGCTGTAGGCACGGCTGCAGGGTAAACCCTCGCGTTCGACGCGAAGGTGAAGGTTCAGTCCAGAGAGCCGCTGCCGCCGGCTTACTCGGCGTCCGCGAGGTCCGCCGGAGGCTCCGCCTCGGCTTGGGAGGCGTGGACGAAGCTGTAGGGCGGCCAAGGGCCGGTGAAGCGCACCTCGACACCCTCGCTCTGGAAGCCCGTGAGCAGCGCGCCCAGCTCGGAGACCCGCTCCCGGGGCACAAGCACCGAGAGGTTGAGGATCATCTTGCGGTCCGGCAGCTTCTTCAGCTCGTTGACGCACACCTCCGGGAAAAGGGCGGTGATCTGCCGGAAGCAGGCGCGATAGTCCTCTTCGGCCCGGGCCGTGAGCGCCTGCCGCAGAGCACGCTCGATCTTCTGCTGCGAGAAGTAGGCGGCGCCCTTGGACTTGCCGGCCATCTCCGCCTGCAGCGCCTGGACCTGCGCATCGCTGGCGGCCACTGCCTCGGCGATCACGCGCGGTTCCCACAGGAGCTGCACGCCGAGCTCCACCTTGCCGCGCAGGCGCTCGAGCATGGCCCGAAAGCCGTCGGCCTCCGCGGTCAGCCAGCGCGCCACCTGGGCGTCCGCATCCACGCCGGCTTCCGGGCGGACGATGCGGTCGAAGCTCATGGGCAGGACGGTGCCCGTGCGCTCCCAGGCGGCGTCGACCACGTCGCCGTGGGCGAGCACCCACACTTTGACGCGTTCCTCGTCGTCGCCCTGGTAGGGCGCGGCGGGACAGTCGTGCACAAGGGCGGTGAGGCCGGCGGCGGAGATGCCGCGCACCGGCCGCTCGTCCAGCCCGCGCAGCTCCCAGTCGCCGACCTCACCCAGCACCACGCAATACACGTACCGGGCCACCAGATCCTGCGTCGCGACTGCGTCTTCTGGCATGCTCATCGCCTTTCCTCTCGGACTACTTTGACCAACGTGAGGCTCGCGACCCCGTTTGCGTTTGTCGCCGTGAGCGGGGCGTCCAGCACGACGCACGGCAGAGGCACGCGGAGCTCGCGCCGTCCGGCAGCCGTCTGCAGCGCCACCACGAGCGTGTCGCCGTCCTGCACCTGAGGCGCCCTGACCGTCTCGGCGCCGACCCCCTGCCCCATGACGACGACCACCAGGGTCTCGCCTTCGTCGTGAATCTCGACGAACGGCTCGGCCGCGTCGAGAGCCGGCGGCGCCGGCCCTCCGGCCTCTGCTTGCGAGGCGCCGGCCTCCGGCGCGGCCACCCGCCCGGGCCCGGCCTCGAGGTCGAACCGGGCATCCACGTCACCTTCGGACTCGGCCTCGCCGGTCTCGTCGGCGCGCTCCAGCCACCACTGAAAGGTAACGGCGCGCCCGCTCACGCGGTCCAGGGCGCGCTCCTTGAACACCAGCACCGGGTGGCCGAACAGGCGCTCCGCGGCGCCGTTGATGCCCTCGCGCAGCAAGGTCAGCACTTCCATGTGCGAGCGTGAGTCGGCCACCTGGGCGAGCTCCTTGATATCAGCGTGGCGTCGCTCCCAGAGATGCCGAAGGATGCGGGCTCCGGCCGGGCTCAGCGTGACGGCCAGCTCCTCGACCTGCTCCTCGCGCACGATCACGGGCTCACCGCCGGCGCCCGGCTGCGGGGACGGGCGTGAAGCGCCGGCGCCACCCGGCGGGCGGGAGGCGCCGGCGCCACGCGCCCGGTCCGGCGCCCGGGCACCGTCCTTCGCGGCAGCCGCCCGGCCGGCCTTGGTCAGCGTCATGATCTCGTCGAACCATCGGCCGGCGTCCGCGGTGATGAACCAGGCCAGCCGCGAGCGCTTCTGGTTCGGCAGGACGTAGGTGAGCTTGACCACGTCCTTGTGCAGCAGGATGAACTTGCGGCGCTCCATGGCGACGTCGGTGACCGTGGCCAGCGACAACTCGAAGCGCGGCTTGCCCGGCTGCGCGAAGGCGAGCTTGTCGGCAAAGAGGAACAGCTCGCCGAGGCGCCACGCCGACGACCACTGGGGGATGAAGCCCCCCTGACTGCGCAGCAGAGCTGCGTCGTCCTCGCCCTTGCCCGGCCCCACTGGTGTACGCGCACGTATCACTCAGCTTCCGCGCGGGCTACTTCCTCACGCCAGCGCTCGGGGTTGATCATGCGGTCGACCACCTCGTCGACCAGCTCGTCGAGGCCGTCCCTGACCTGCTGCACGGCGTCGGTGACGCCGTGCTCCTCCTTGATCTGGGCGAGCGCCACGTGCAGGTCGGAGAGCGCCTCGCCGAGGCGCTCCATCTCGGCCTCGGTCAGATGCCCGCTCTCGACGCGCCTGAAGGCCTGCGTGGACAGCGCGTCCTCGATGACCTCCACGAGGGCGATAACGAGCCCCAGCAGCCCCTGTTTGAGGTTGCCCTCGTCGATGTCGATCACGGCAGGCCTCCGCCGTCATAGTCGACGACCACCCGGCGGATGCCGCGGCGCCACTCGTCCGGACCCTTGCCGGCGAATAGCACCGTCTTCTGGCGGCCGCGCTCGCGGTAGCGCACGCCGAGCACCGCTGTGGCGCCCAGCAGAGGACCGAGGTCGCGCTCCTCGACGCCCACAGTGATGATGTCGGCCACAGGGATGCGCACCAGCGTCCGCCGCTCACTCTCGGACCACCACACCAGCCCTTCGCTGGTGAGGTACAGCCAGCCGGCCTGCCACATCACGGCTTCCTGGCCGACGCCGCCGGGGGCCTCGCGCCACATCCTGCCGTCGGCCAGCAGGCGATGGTCGGGGAAGGCCTCCCTGACGTCGGCGTCGCGCTCGCAGGTGTTGACCGTCTCCGTGAGATGCACGCCCAGCTCCTGCAGCCGGTCGTGCAGCGCCGCTTCGAGAGCCGGCAGATCCTCGGCGTAGATCGACACCTGCTCCTCCGACTCGAGGGCCAGGTGCAACAGGGGCGTGACCCTGCCATTGAAGTGCACCGACTCGGCGACCGCCATGCCGCGGATGCTCTGCAGGGGGGTCTCGAAGAGCACCTCGGCCGGCGATTTGCGGTAGAGGATGAGGCGGCGGTCGGTGAGATACAGGCGGCCCGGACGCCACGCCCGATAGATGCGGTCGGCGTACCAGTGCGAGCCGAACATCTCGAGGGTGGCGACCTCGCCGGGGGCGTAGTCAAGCTTCTTGCGCTGCAGCTCGCGCTCGGCGTAGCGGCGCGTGTCTTCGTCCCAGGCCTGCATGAAGCCGTACTCGATCATGGTCTCGATGGCGGCCACGGCGGCGCGCAGGCTCACCCCGATGAGGGGGATGCCGGCCACGCCGATCACCAGGTCGAGATCGACGACCACGCCCTTGTTGAGCAGCCTCTCGAGGAGGTCGTTGAGGGCACCGCCGCGCTCGCGGATGGGCTTGAGCTCCAGATCGTCGCCGGCGCCGCGCAGACCCAGTCCGACCGGCGACACGCTACGCCTCCACCGCCGGCAGCGCCGGCTGGGCGGCGGCCAGCGCGTTCTTGGCGCGCGCGCTCTGCCAGCCGCACCACGGGCATTCCTCCTCGAGGAGCTCGTCCACGGCGACCTGCTTGTTGCACTGGGGGCAGGTCTCCTTGAGGATCTGCGCCTGCTGCCAGGCGGAGCCCTCGAGGTTGGTTCCCGAAGGGAACTCGAGCCCATATCTGGCCGCCGTCGCGAACGAGGCCAGCGCCGCCCTGATCTTGATGCCCAGGAGCTCCACGCCGGCCACCGAGACGGTGATGTCGGCGTTGATCACGAGCCCCTTGTCGAGAATGACCTCGATCACGTCGGCCAGCGAACCGCCGCGATCCCGATCGCGCACCGGCTCAAGGATAGACTGCGCCATCATCCCTCCACTTTCTGGGTAAGGTCCACGCCTCAGGCTTCCTGACGGCGCACGTCGAACAGGAGCGCCTGCTCTACCGAAGGCCGGTCGAGCCGACAGGGCCGCGCAGGATCCCCCTCGCCGGCCGAGTCCACGAAGCGGCTCAGCAGCTTGTAGGCCCACGCGAGCTCGGCCATCGCCTTCTCACTGCCCGCCGCGTCCGGGTTCACGTCGGGATGCAGCCGGCTCGCCAGGCGGCGGAAGGCTTCTTTGACCTGCCTGCCGGTGACCTCCGCGGGCAGGCTCAACAAGCCCCGCGCACGCTCGGTGTCGGCGAAGCTCGGCGACTCGACCTCCAGCGTGGCGAAGGTGTACGGCGGCAGAGGGCCCACGCAGCGAAAGTCGAGGCTGCCCTCGAGCTCGGCGTCGAGCTCCGGCAGCAGGGCGTCGAGCCGCAGACGGCCCGCTTCGTCGACGAGCAGCGCCAGGTTGAGGATCATCTTGTCGTCCATGCAGGGGTTGGCGTGCACTTCCCGGCCCGCCTCCTGCAGGCGAGGCAGCAGACGCTCCCTCAGCGCCGCCCGGCGTTCTTCGAGCAGCGTCTGCACGGTTTGGCCGAGCAGGATTCGCATGGCCTCGGCGTCCGCCGCCGGAGCAGCAGCGGCGGCGGCGCGCACCTCCGCGATCCGCGCGTCGCGGCCCAGCTCGGCGAACACCTGCTCGAGGTCCCACTGCACGACGACCTCCATCTGCACGCAGGCCGCCAGACGATCCAGCTCACCGCGCAAGAGGTCGTGGCCGCGGGTGAGCAAGTCGGTGACGCGCGCCTCATCGGCCAGGACCGTGCCGAACTTGGCGGGCAGGACGGGGAAGGCGGACATCACCTCTTCTACGACCCGCTGGTGCTCAAGGAGCACCTTCACGAGCTCTTCGCGCCCGAGGCCCTGGTAGTCGTCCAGATCGCTGGGGCCCACGACGGCCGCGATGCCGTCGTGCGGCACGGCGTGGATGCCGCCCGGATGCGCCGAAACTCCGGCGCCGGGCAGGCTCACGCGCCGGTCGGTCGAGATGATTCCGTATACGTACGTGGCGCCCACTCGTCGGGCCTCCTTCAGTCGCTCGAGAGTGCTCGGTCGAAGTGCCGCCGCGAGACGAAGAACTGTTCGACGGCGGCGTCGGGCTGCTCGAGGAACTCGCGCATGGCGAGCATCGCGGCACTGCGGCAGAGGCCCTCGATGTCGGCCCCCACGAAGCCTTCGCTGGCCGCCGCCAGGGCTTCCACGTCGACGTCGTCGGCGAGCGGCATCTTGCGCGTATGGACGCGCAGGATCGCGAGGCAGGCCTCGCGGTCGGGCACCGGCAGCTCCACCTTGATGTCAAAGCGGCCGGGGCGCAGCAGCGCCGGATCGAGCATGTCGATACGGTTGGTGGCTCCGAGCACCACCACGCCCTTGAGGGCCTCGATCCCGTCGAGCTCAGTCAGGAACTGGCTGACCACGCGCTCGACCGCCGCCCCCTCGCCGCCGCCGCGGCGAGGGGTGAGCGCGTCGATCTCGTCGAAGAACACGATGCAGGGCGCCACCTGGCGAGCTTTGCGAAACACCTCGCGCACGCCGCGCTCCGACTCCCCCACCCACATGCTGAGGAGCTGAGGGCCCTTGACCGAGATGAAGTTGACCTCGCTCTCATGGGCCAGCGCCTTGGCGAGCAGGGTCTTGCCGGTGCCGGGGGCGCCGTGCAGCATGATGCCACGGGCCGGGCGGATGCCCGCCCTCGCGTAGAGCGGCGCCCACGTGAGCGGCCACTCGACCGCCTCGATGAGCATGCGCTTGACGTCCTGCAGCCCACCGACGTCGTCCCAGGTCACGTCGGGAGTCTCGGTGAACACCTCGCGGATCGCCGAAGGCTCCACCTCCCCGAGGGCGCTCGCGAAGTCGTCGGCCGAGACCTCCATCTCCTCCAGCTTCTCGTAGGGGATGTTCGACTGCGAAAAGTCCACGTCGGGCAAGAAGCGGCGGAGCGTGCCCATCGCCGCTTCGCGGCAGAGCGCGGCCAGATCGGCGCCCACGAACCCGTGCGTGCTCGTCGCCAGCTTCTCGAGATCGACATCGTCCGCCAGCGGCATGCCTCGGCTGTGGATCTCGAGAATCTCGATGCGGCCCCGCTTGTCGGGCGCGCCGATCTCGATCTCGCGGTCGAAGCGGCCGGGGCGGCGCAGCGCCGGGTCGAGGGTGTTGGGGATATTGGTGGCGGCCACCACGATCACCTGGCCGCGCGACTCGAGCCCATCCATGATGGCCAGAAGCTGCGCCACGACGCGCCGTTCGACCTGGCGGTCGCCGCTCATCTCCTCGCGCTTCGGAGCCAGGGCGTCGATCTCGTCGATGAAGATGATGGCCGGCGCATTGCGCTCGGCCTCGTCGAAGATCTCGCGCAGCCGCGCCTCGCTCGACCCGTACCACTTGTCGATGACCTCGGGCCCGTTGATGTGCACGAAGTGGGCGCTGGTCTCGGCGGCCACGGCACGCGCGATGAGTGTCTTGCCGGTGCCGGGCGGCCCGTGCAGCAGCACGCCCTTGGGAGGGTCGATGCCGAGTCGCTCGAAGACCTCCGGGTACTTGAGCGGCAGCTCGATCATCTCGCGGATGCGCTGCGTCTCGCGGTGCAGGCCGCCGATGTCCTCGTAGGTGATGGGGGCGCCGGCGCCGGCCTCGCCCTTGGCCTCGCCCTCGGTACGGACTTTCGTCGAGGTGCCGATGAGCACCGGGCCGCTGGGCGTCGTCTGGACGACCGTGTAGTTCTGCATGCGCGTGCCGATGAGATTGACGCGCACGCGGTCTCCGGCGACGACCGGGATCCCGTCGAGGAGCTTGGCCAGGTACCCGGCCTGTGCGCCGGCCACCCCCCGGCTCCTCTCGACGGGCGCCAGCAGGATCGCGCGGGCCGGCTGCACGACGGCCGGCCGCACCGTGACCTGTTCGTCCAGTCCGGCACCGGCATTGGCGCGGAGGATGCCGTCGATCTGTACCACGCCGCGGCCGCGCGATTCCGCGTACGTGGGCATCGCCCGAGCGACCGTGGTGCGCTGCCCCGCCACCTCGACCACGTCACCGATACCGACTCCCAACTGCTCCAGATCCTGTGGGTCGAGCCGCGCAAGGCCGCGTCCCGCGTCCTTGGGCGCCGCTTCGGCCACACGTCGGCTCAGCGACTTCCCTGACTCTGCTTCTGGCACCTCTCCGTCCTCCATCGTCGAACCTGTTAGTACTACCTTGTCGAATCTCTCACAAGCGCCCGCCGGGAGCGGTCATGCGCTCGCCGGCGATACCACGCCCTTACCGCGACAGCGCGCGCACGGCAGCGGCGAATCGGGATGCTCCCGGTTGCGGCCGCTGCCCGCGCAGGCCGGGCAACTCACAGCACCCTCGGGGATCGTGACGCTGCCCAGGCCGTTGCAGGCGCTGCAGGTCAGCTGCGAACTGCTGGGCGCGTGCCCCGTGCCCCGGCAGGGCAGGCAGCGAGCCACCGGCGCGCGCAACGTCCGCACGCCAGCGCCGCCGCACACCTGGCACGTACGATGCCGCAACGTGCCCTTGCCGCGGCAGAAGGCGCAGGTCACGTCGACCTTTGGCACCGCGCCTGCCGCACCCTTCTTCACTGTGCTCATGCCGCCTCGACTCTCATCTCGTCCGCCTTGCCTCCGCCGTCACGGCGCTACCACACCCTTGCCGCCGCAGCGGCCGCAGGGAAGCGGGGAATCGGCCCAGAAATCGTCCTTGGCGCGGCCGCTGCCCGCGCACGTCCGGCAGGTCACCGCATCCTCGGGGATCGTCACCTGACCGATACCGCCGCAGCTCGTGCACGTGAGCCGGGAGCCGGGGTAGACCCCCGTTCCTCCGCAGTACGCGCACCTGGCCGCCGGCGGCGCGAGCGTGCGCACGCCGGTGCCGCCACACACCTGGCACGTGGACCCCGCGTACATCACGCCGAAGCGGTCCTTGCCCTTACCCGTGCAGAACGCGCAGGCGACCTCGATCTGTCCCGCCGCGCCTGCCCTGTCATCTGTCATCGCATCCATAGCCGCATCAGCCACCCTTCCCATTGATCAGAAGGCGCTTTCGCCTCAGACCCGCCTGCCGCTCCGGCCTCTCAGACGGCGCGGTCGTCCATGACATCGCTGCGGCGGTAGCGCAGCGTGCGCTTGTAGCTCAGCAGGTTGCCCTCATCGTCCACCACGCACTGGTACGAGCCGAGCACGTCGGACGAATCCGGGATCTTCTTGAGCTCGAGCATCTCCACGGTCACGCTCCATCCCGCCTCGACCTTGTCGAGGCCGGAGACCGTGACGGCGTCCAGTCCGGTGAGCGCGGTCAGCTGCTCTTTGGCCCGACGGGCCACCTCCGAAGGCTTCATTGTCACTTCACTCCCTTCATCGCGCATGATGTTGCAGTCCACAGCGGTACGTCGGGCCCTTGCACGCCCGTTTCGCGCCTGCTCACGAGCCTTGCTCCGCCGCGCGCCGCTCGCGGATCTCGTTGAGCAGCCCAACCAGCTCGTCTTCGGCGGCCTCGTATTCTTCCTCCGTGATCTCGCCCAGGTCGAGCTTGAGCTCGAGCTCCAGCAGGCGGCCGCGCACGGCGCCCTCGTCGTAGTACTCTGCCTCGGCCCGGTCCTTGATCGTGTTCGCGATCCAGAGCACGCCGTCGATCGGCGCCGAAACAGGGAACGTGAGCAGTTTCAGGAGGATGCCCATCGTCGCTCCTACCAGTGCATGACGAGCTTGACGAAGTTGTACGGGGGCACGCTGCCCACGTACTTGAACATCAGCCGTTGCCCCAGGTCAGCGTCAAGCTGCTGCACCGCCTCGTCGAGGCGCGGCTCGGCGTCCTTGTCGACGAGGAAGGCGGCGTTCAGCACCATGCGTTCCCCGTAGTTGTCGTTGATCGCCACGTCGCGCGCCAGCGGCCGCAAACGTGTGAGGATCAGCTCGGAGTCTCTCTGGCGCCGCTGCTTCATGGCGACTTCGACGAGCTCGCCGAGCTTCATGCGCTCAGCGTGAGTCTCCTCGGCGGAACGCCCGGCGAGAGAGTCGCGCAGCGCCCGGATGTGCGGGTTCTCGTCGACGATCCCCTGGAAGAGCGTGTCCTCGTGCCAGAACGCCTTGAGCCCCAGCTCCACGCGACCGTCCATCTCCTTCCACAGCGCGAGCAGCTCGTTGCGCCGCTCGCCCAGCAGCTTGTCCTTGATGAGATCCACGTTGGGGGCGACGGTGCTGAAGCGCAGCGGGAGAATCGTGAAGCTGTTCATGACCTCTTCGAGCACCGCGGTGTGGGCCATCATGTTGCGCCGCCTGGCCTCGTAGGCGTCGCTGGGCGAGTCGCTGACCACGGCCGCCAGGTCGCCCTGGTGCACTGTGTAGACGGCGTCGCCCCGCTCGCCCATGCCCAGGGACGTGAATTCTGGTGGCTCATTGCAGCGGATGACGCAGTAGACGTACAAGTACTCGCCTTCGGAGTCGCGCGGCTCAGGCATGCGTGCCCACCTCCTTCTCTGAGTGATAGAACGTCAAGTCCACCTCCAGGCCCCGCTCGCGCAGGGCTTCGAGCAACGGATCGAGCACGCGCCCGGCCCACGCGGCGAGGCCGGCGCCCGTGAGGTCGGGGCCCAGCTCCACGTACAGATCCCGTACTACCCGGTAGATGCCCTCAACCACGGATTCCAGTCGAGGGAAGACGTGCTCGAACAGCGCCGCTTCCAGTTGGGCCGCCTGGTCGGGCCGCCCCGCCCGATAGAAAGGCGCGGTCTCCATGGCCAAGTCGAGGGAGCTGCGCAGATCGCCGAGCAGCAGCGCCTGCCCGGCGCTCTGCCGGGACAGTCTGCCATTGTCCACATCAGCGGCCAGGTGATCGACCAGGGCGGACCGGCCGAGCACGCCTCGAGCGGCAGCGTCCACGACCAGCCGGTCGAGGTGAAACAGGTCGCCGCCGCAGCCCGCGGCGACCGTGAGATCGTTGGCGAACACCTCGCGCGGCCCGTAGCAGCACAGCTTCTCTGCCAGGCCGGCTGCCAGCCTCTCGAGCGACGGCGGTCCTTCGGCGGTCGGCACGTGAGGGCTCTGCAGGCGAAGCGCCCGCGAGGCCGCGACCGTCGGGTTCTCGGAGAGCGGGTGAGCATGCTCGTGGGCCAGCAGCGCGCGCACGGCGGCAGGGTCTTCCCAGTAGCCCTCTTCGACCATGACCTTGTGATTGACGAACACGTTGCAGCCCGACAGATCGGCGAGGTCGAAGGCGTTGACCACAGGGCGGCGATCCAGCGCTTGCGGCCCCCCGGGCGGCAGGCCGCCGGCGGCGCCTGCCAGTTGCTCCGCCAGCACCTGCAGATCCTGCAGGACAAACAGGTCCACCCAGTCGTGCCGCCACAGGCCTCGCGCGGCATACCGTCGCACCACTTCGTCCTCAGCCTCGATCACGGCCAGAACGTCGCTCTCCACGTCGGAGACCACGCGCAGGTCGGTGCCCTCCACCCGGTGAAGATCAACGTGTTTGATGGCTCGTGGCATGCCGCGCCTCCGCCTCTACTCCGAAGCCTTCTTGAGCTTCAGCTCGAGGATGCCGTTGCGAAAGGTCTTCTGCATGCTCGCGGCATCGACCGCGGCGGGCAGCAGCACTTCGCGGGCGTACTTGCGTTCTCCGCTGGTCTCGAGCACGAGCACGTCGTCGTGCAGCTCGACCGAGACGTCTTCTTCGTTGGCGCCCGGCATCTCGGCGACAAGCACGATCTCGTCGGCCTCGTCGAACAGGTCGACCAGCGGCTCACGCACGTCTGCCACGACGGGCCCTTCTTCGGTGCGGCGGATGTTGCCGAAGCGCTCCACTTTCGGCACGCCGTCGGCCAGCGTGCGGAAGCTCAGGCCGTAGACGCCTTGAGCCTGGTCGCCCAGGCCCTTGACCTTGAACTGGCCGGTGCGCATCGGGGGCGCGCCGCGCGGCGCGCCGCGAGACGCGCCGCGCGGCGGCGCCCCGGAGGTGTCCATCTGCTCGAACGCTTCCATCTTGTCGGAGAGCACTTCCAGGAAGTCTCCCAGGCCCTTGAACAGGCCACCGAACCCCAGGTCGAGGTCGACCTCCCGCTTTCCCGCTCCCTTGTCTTCCTCGGCCATCACGGCCACCTTTCTGTGCTTCGCTTGCTTCAGTACTCGAACGGGACGATCTCGAACGGTTCCATGTCGTCGTCTTCGACTTCCGGCGCGGGACGAGCCGCGGCTGCCTTCTTGACCGCGGCAGCTTTCCTGGCCGCGACGGTCTTCTTGCCCGCGGCCGCCTTCTTGGCCGGCACCGCGGCTCCCGCAGCGCGCTCGGTTTCCGCGGGGATCTCGTCGAGCTCACGCCTCACGATGTCCAGGCGCGCGCAGATGTTCTCGAGCCGTGCTTCGGTCTGCGCGGTGAGCACAGCTTGCATGCTCAGCTTCTCCTCGAGACGCACGCGCTCGCGCTCGAGCCGGGCGAACTCGCTGGCGGCCTGCGCCCGGCTGCCCGTCTTGCCGGTGGCCGTGGCCGACTCGTGCAGGCCCGGCGCCCTGACCACGCCGGCCCCGAGCAGAGTCGTCAAGTACTGCATGCCCTTCGGTCTCATGGCTGCCTCCCGAACTGCTCACCGACCATGACCAGGCGCCGAACGGCATCCCTCATGCGGGCGCCCAGTTGCGCCTGGATCACCTGCCGCGCGCCCAGCTCCTCTTGCAGGCGCGCGCGTTCACGCCTCAGCCCGGCGGCTTCGCCGGCCGCCCGCGCCCGGCTGCGCGACGGCGCCCAGCCCAGCCGGCCGGTGGCCGTAGCCGCCTCGCGCACGCCGGCGACCCGGGGCACGCCGGTCCAGCGCAACGTGTGCGCGTACCGCAGCCCCTTTGGTCTACCGGCACTCATGCCCTGCGGTCTCATGTCGTCACCCGCAGTGGTGCTTAATGAGGCTGAGGAGCATCCTGCGCTGCTCCAGGCGGCGCTCCTTGGCCTTGACCGTGAACGCCGTCTTGGACTCGAGCACGTCCAGGCACACGGCCACGAACGCCGGGTCGGCCGCGTTGGGGGCTATCTTCTGCGTGGCACAGACCTGGCAGATCATCACGCTGCCGCGAAGCGTCGGCGTCTGATCGTACTCGCCGGAGGCGCGGAAGGCCCTGACCAGGTCGACGATCCGGGCCGCCTGCTTCTCGGGCAGATTCGAGCGGGATGCCGCGATGGCGATCTCGGTTTCGCGCTCGTAGTAGTCGAGATCCATGGTCAGCAGGCGGTCTGAGAGCGCATCCTGCGCCTCGTGCACGCCGGCGTACTCCTGCGGGTTGCTGGTGAAGATGGCGCGGAACTCGGGGTGCACCTTCAGGTACTGATCCTTGCGCGCCTGAGTCGGCAGCACGAGGACGCGCTCTTCGAGCACCCCCAGAAGCACGTTGTTCGCTTCGGGCCGCGAGCGTGTGAACTCGTCGTAGACGAGGACAAGGCCCTCGCGGCAGGCCGTGGTCAGGCGGCTGTCGGTCCAGCGCTGCACCGCGTCCTCTTCGAGCTTTTTGACGGAGTGGATGAAATTGTCCACCACCCGCTTGTAGCGATACCCGAATTGGCCACCGACCATATCGGCGGTGCGCAGGTCCTCATCGCCGGCGATCAGCATCACGGGGCGGCCGCGCTGCGCGGCCACGTGCAAGGCCAGGGTCGTCTTGCCGGTGCCTGCCGGTCCGCGGAAGTGCACGGGCAGGCCTGCATCCAGATAGCCGAGCGCCCGCTTCATAATCTCCTGAACGGCCGGCGTCTCCACGAAATCCGGGCGCGCCTGCGCGACGGACGCCGTCCTCTCGTCCAGGTTGAGGAGCTTGCGCTCGAACTCCTGCTTCTCCTGAAACTGCTTGCGGTCGAATCGGCTCCGCTCTTGTTCTTTCACAGTGGGCTTCGGCTTTTGCGCGTTCGTCATGGCGAAAAGAACCTCCAGGTCTCTGTACTGTTCGTCGTGGCGGCCGCCACTCGCAATTCCAGGGTCAGCGCCACATGCCATCGATCTCGGGCCGCTTCGTAGAGCACGGGCTCGGCCTGCCACTTCTTGTGTTGCTCAAAAACACGCGCAAGGCCGGGCTGGGCCGCACGCCAGGCACGATCTTCATAGGGCGAGGCCGAGGGCCGCTCCCCGCCGCCCTGAGCTTCGGCGGCCATCTCGTCGCAGAAGGTCTGGTGGGCGACGCCGCGCTCGAAGTCGGTGCCCCAGCCCACCGCCACACCCGTCATGACGTAGGCCAGCCCATCGCCAAACGCCATGGCCAACGCATGCGTCAGCCCCAGGCGCTGTCCGGCAGCGGCACCCAAGGCACCCAGCACGCGGGCGAGGGCCTCCCGTGCTGCGTCGAGCTCGGCGGCGGCGGCTCCGCCCACGCCCTGGACGACGCGCTCGCGCAAAGCCGCAAGACCATCTGCGTATGTCAGCGGCGGTCGCTCGGGGGCACGCGCCGGCGAGAAAAGCGTGAGGGCGAAGGCCGCGGCCGAGAAATCGCCGATCTCGTCCACCTCGGCGAGCCCCAGAGCCAGCTTCTCCCACATGTCGCGAAAGAAGCTCTGGGCCTCGCCGAGCTCCGGCTCCAGCACCAATTCTGGGCGTGCGCCGTCGCGCACGACGAGGCGGCATTCAACCCCCTGCAGCACGCTCAGCTGCACGGGCAGAGTGACCTCGATGCTTCCGCTGGTGCGGCCCGCTGAGCGAACCCTCCGGGTGCCCAGGTACATCAACCCGTCCTCTCGTTCTCGCCGATCACTTGGGCTAGAGTCTCTAGCACTTTATCTAGCAGATGCCACGGAGGCAAGTATAGCACACTCGCCTCAGTCTCTCCGCACAGCGGTCGATCGCCTTTTGGGCGACCAACCGCTGCCTCGCTGCGGCACGACCTTTGTGTTCGGCAGTGCCGCGACCAGCCACCGAGATCCGCGTGAAAGCAGACCCCGGGTCTTGCCTCTACTCAGACTCAGAGAAGTCCTGGGCCTGGTCGATCCATTCGTCGATCCGCGCCATGCGCCCTACGTCGCCCAGTCCCTCGCGGAGCTTGGGGACGTTGGCCGCTATGAGCTGCGCGAACGAGTGAATGCCGAGCTCGTTCAGGCGGGCCTGCATGCCTTCGCCGATGCCCCTGATGCGCGTGAGATCGTCACGCACGGGCTTGGGTGGGGCAACCACGGCGACGGGCTCGGGCTTGGGCTCGGGCTTGGGCTCCGGCTTGGGCTCGGGTGGGGCAACCACGGCGACGGGCTCGGGCTTGGGCTCGGGCGGGGCAACCACGGCGACGGGCTCGGGCTTCGGTTCGGGAGCCTTCACCACGGGCTTTGGTTCGGGAGCCTTCGCCACGGGCTTGGCTGCCGCAGGCCGTTTGCGGCCCTTGGCCGCGGCGGCACGCTGACGGCGCTTGTCCATGGCGGTGGCGACCTTCGCCCAGCCCGCCTTGCGGCCGGCGACGTCGTCTTGACGCTCTTCTCGGTCTGCCGCCCCGTCGGCCGCCAAACGCTCGCGGTCCTCCGACAGCTTGGCTCGTTGCTCGTCGGCCATCGCCGCATGAGCCTCGTCCAGATCGCTCAGCAAGGCGGCCATGTCACTCTTCACTGCCGCCACGTACGCCTTGAGCCGTTCGTCCTGCTCTCGGCCCATGTCGGCGCGTGCCGTGGCATGGTCGTCGAGTGTGGCGGCCACGTCTTCGCTGCGCGCTGCACTGCCGGCGGCCAGGTCGTCCATGAGATCGGCGACGTCGCTCTTCATTGCCGCTACCTCAGCCTTGAGCCGGTCGTCCTGCTCGCTGGCCATGGCCGCGTGAGCCTTGTCAAGATCGCTCAGCATCGTGGCCATGTCTTTCTTCACCGCCGCGACGTATGCCTTGAGGCGCTCGTCTTGCTCACGGCCCATCTCGGCGCGTGCCGTAGCATGGTCGTCGAGCATGTCGGCAACATCCTCGCTGCGCGCCGCACTGCCGGCGGCCAGGTCGTCCATGAAGCCGGCGACATCGCTCTTCATCGCCGCGTTGTCGGCCTTGAGCCGTGCGTCCTGCTCGCGGGCCATTGCCTCGTGAGCCTCGTCCAGATCGCTCAGCATGTCGGCGACGTCGCTCTTCATCGCCGCGTTGTCGGCCTTGAGCCGTGCGTCCTGCTCGCGGGCCATGGCCGCGTGAGCCTCGTCCAGATCGCTCAGCATGTCGGCGACGTCGCTCTTCACTGCCGCGACGTACGCCTTGAGCCGTGCATCCTGCTCGCGGGCCATCTCGGCGCGTGCCGTAGCGTCGTCGCCAAGCATATCGGCGACGTCGCTCTTGATAGCCGCGACGTCTGCCTTCAGCCGCGCGTCCTGCTCGCGACCCATCTCGGCGCGTGCCGTAGCGTGGTCGTCGAGCGTGGCGGCAACATCTTCGCTGCGCGTCGCGCTGCCGGCAGCCAGGTCGTCCATGAAGCCGGCGACGTCGCTTCTCATTGCCGCGGCCTCAGCCTTGAGCCGCTCGTTCTGCTCTTCGGCCATAGCCGCACGGTCTTCGCGGAAGCCGGCCAACTGCTCGGCGGTGTCAATGCGGATGCCGGCGATCGCCGTCGTCCGCACATCCCAAGCCCCGGTGATCTCCGCGGCCAGTCTCGCCATATCCTGATTCAATGCCATGTCTCACCTCCTAGTGCTCGGTCTCGGGGCGGCCGACGAATCGACCGCCTACATCAAAGAGGCGCGGCGACTGGCGTTGCGAGTCTTGCGACGCCAGTCACCGCGCTTCCTTCAACCATCGACCAAGGTCACCCTTAGGCCGGGACCGCCTCGCTGGACGTAAGACCAACGGCTTCGGCGTACTTGAGCCAGGTGTCAACCCCGGCGACCACGACGCGAGCCTCGATCGCGAGAAGCTCGATACCCACGAGGGATACACGAACCCATGCGTCGACCACAAGGCCCTTGTCCAGAATCCGGTCGATCACCTCGGCCAGGCTGCTGGATGCAATTGCTTTCTCGACTGCCACTTCTGTCACCTCCTCTAGAACTTTGCGTTACCACGAAACTGCGGCGGGTAGATCCGAGTAATCCGGACCACGTCTGAAGTCTACCCGAGGCGTGGCTGATTGATAGTTTGCATTTCGTTGAGAAAGCACGGAATAGCGTGTGCGTTGCGTAAGGATTGGGGCAGGTACCGAGGGCTCAGCGTGTGTACGCGCCAAACCACCTACAAGCGGCACCTGGTCAGAAGGACGAAGAGGTCGCCCGCCGGTCCAGGATGTAGCCATAGCGCGGCACCGTGCGGACGTACAGGGGCTCCGAAGGATTCGCCTCGATCTTCGCGCGCAGATTCTTCATGTGCCAGCGCACCACGGCCGCGTCGCCGGTTCCCGGCGGGTAACCCCACACCCGCTGGAGGAGCTGCCGGCTCGAGAACACCTCGCCGGCATGTGCCATGAGAAAGCCGACAAGCGTGAACTCGGCCGGAGTGATGGCCACCGGCGTGCCGTCCACCTGAAGGCTCCGCTCACGCGTATCCAGGCAGAGTGCGCCGACGCGCATCACGTGCGCGTCACCTGAGGTCTCGTCGCGCGGCGCAGCCGTCCGCCGAAGGAGAGACCTCACTCTGGCCTTGAGCTCGGTGAGATCGAAGGGCTTGCACAGGTAGTCGTCGCCGCCTTCGTCGAGACCCCTCACGCGGTCCTGCACCTCGCCGTGGCCGCTCAGGAACAGGATGGGGACGGATGCGAGCCTCAGGTCGCGGCGTGCCTCCCGGCACACCTCGATGCCATCGAGCCCGGGCATGACGACGTCCATCACAAAGAGGTCGGGCCGCTCCTGGCGGGCAAGAGCCAAGGCTTCAACACCGCCGCTGGCGGTGAGAACCTCGTGCCCCTCGTCGAGAAGCGCGTACTTGACGGCCCAGACGAGGTCGGGCTCATCGTCGACAACGAGGACGCGCGCCACCCCTACTCCCCTCTGCGCGGCCGCCGGGGCGGGAGCACCTCGGCGGCGAGACTTCGGATCTGCTCGAGAGAGAACGGCTTCGGGATGAAGGCTTTGAGCAGCCCGCTCTCGAGGGCTTGTCGCACCACGTCGTCGTCGCCGGCCACGTACCCGGAGACGAGGACGACGGCAGTGTTCAGGTCGAGATCGGACACCTCGCGAGCAAGCTGCAGCCCGTCCATATCCCCAAGCTTAGCATCGACGAACGCCAACCGGTAGTCGCCCGTCGCCAGCAAGGAGGCGGCCTCCGTGCCGGAGCAGGTGGTCACCACCTCGTAGCCGCCGCTGAGCGCCGACTTGAGAGCCCAGCAGACGTCTGGTTCGTCATCGACGACCAACACCCTCTGGCTCATGTGCACCCCCTCCAAGCCCTGGCAGCGACACCGTGAACGCCGAGCCCTTCCCCAGGTCGCTGGCTACCTCGATGCCGCCGGCGTGCTGCTCTATGATCCTGTAGCTTATTGAGAGGCCCAGCCCCGAGGACGGGCTGCCGGGGGGCTTCGTGGTGAAGAAGGGGTCAAAGAGGTGCGGCAGGTCCGCGGCCGGAATGCCAACGCCCGTGTCCTTGAACGCGATCCTGACCGGGCCGTCGGGCTCCGCGCTCGTAACGATGCTCAGCTCGCCGCCCTCGGGCATGGCGTTGCAGGCGTTGAGCACGAGGTTGGTGAACACCTGTTGTAGCAGATCGGCATTGCCGACGACGCGCACGCCGTGAGGCATGGGCGTCCGCTGCACTCGTACCCTCTGAAGCGTCAGCTGATCGGCCAGCAGCGCCAGGGTCTGGTCGAGCACGGCGTCCACATCGACCTCGGCCAGCAGCTCGGCCTGGGGCCGGGCGAACTTGAGCAGGTTGTCGATGATGAGCGCGGACCGTTTGGTGGAGGCATCGATCTTGGAGAGGCACGTCGCCTGAAGGTCCGCGTCGTCCGGGTTCTCCATCAGGAGCTGGGCGCTCACTTGGATAACGGCCAGCGGGGTGCGCAGCTCGTGCGCGATACCCCCCGCCATCACCCCCAATGAGGCCATCTTCTCGGCCTGGATGAGCTGACTCGCGAGCAGCCGGTAGGAGGTGAGGTCGCGCCCCACGACCACGGTCCCCGTGATCACGCCGTTGTCGTCGGTCATGGGCGAGCTGCTCCAGTCCACGATCGACTCTCGCCCGTCGGGCGCCACGAGCCTGGCTTCCTGGGTGTGCGCTTGCTGTTCGGCCGGCGACCCCTTCAGCATCTTCTCCATGAGCTCTGCGTCGTCGGGCGCACAAAGCTCCCACAGGCGCCTTCCCAGCGCCTCGGCAAGCGTCCATCCGGAGACCCGCTCCGCGGCCGGGTTCCAGGTGACGATGCGGCCCCCATCGTCAAGGGAGGCGAGGAGATCGCTGGCGCTCTGCACCACGCCGGTCAAGTGACGCTCGGCCCGTCTGACCTCGACGCCGAGCTTGTGCCGCTCGGTGACATCGTCCACGAGCAGCATCGCCTGCTGCACGGAGCCTCCCACCGTAATTGGGACAAAACGGAAGAAATACACGTTGCCGGTGCCCACCTGCAGGACGTCGCCACCGTCGATCGCATCCCCGCTCCTGAAGACCTGCTTCAGCTTCTCTTCCATAGGCGCGTACTTGGCCAGCCACGAGGGCAGGACGTCCACCAGCCTGCGGCCGATTGTGGCCTCTTTTCCGCGCCGCACGCTCTCGAGGAAATGCCGGTTGACGGAGACGACTCGCAGCCTGCGGTCGACGACCAGCATCGAGCTCGGGATGCTCTCGATGAACTGGCTGACGAAGAGCCCGTGCTCGCTGGTCTCGTGCTGCAAACGCGACAGGGAGCGGAAGCGCCCGAGCTGCTCTCCCGCCAGAGCGGCGAACTGAAGCTGAGCGTGATCGAAGGGCGCGGCGCCGCCGAGGCGACCCAGATTCAGGACTCCCAGCACCCCACCGTCCCAGGAGATCGGCACAGAGAGGGAGGAGGTGACGGAAGGTTGATGCATGGCCTCGCGCACCGGGCCGGGGATCTCCTGTCCCGGAGCCAAGAGCAGCGACTTGCCGTGCTCGGCCACCCAACCACTGATCGCCTCGCCCAGCGCGACCCGCGTCTGCTCGGCCACGTCTTCCGGAACCCCAACGGAAGCGATGATGGCGAGGGAATCGCGATCGTCGTCTAGCACCATGAGCGAGGCACGGTCGGCGCCCATGATGCCGGCGAGGGCCTGGAGAACGCTCTGGAAGACATCGCTCAGCGGCTCGGCAAGCTTGGATGACTCCTTGGTGGCGCCCTCAAGCAGACGGCCACACTCGAGCAGACCAGCGAGAGCCGCCTCTCGCGTCAGACTGATGTGCTTCACCACTCGGGTGCCTCCCGTCTTGAGGCGCGTCTCTCCCCGATACGACCACAGCCGGCGTGCCCCGTCAACCGAAGTGGCGTCGATGCGCGCCCTTCACCTCTGTCTCTCCCGCGCGAGGCCCGCGACGAAACCTCACTCACTCCCACTCGATGGTGCTCGGCGGCTTGCTCGAGATGTCGTAGACCACGCGGTTGACCTCGGGGACCTCGTTGATGATCCGCGAGGAGAGCGTCTCGAGCAGGTCGTAGGGCAGGTGCGCCCAGTCGGCGGTCATGGCGTCGTCGCTCTTGACCGCCCTGATCGCGATGGGGTAGCCGTAGGTGCGTTCGTCGCCCTGCACGCCCACGCTGCGGATGACGGGCAGGATGGCGAAGCACTGCCACAGCTCGCGGTACAGCCCGGCCTTGCGGATCTCCTCCTGGACGATGGCGTCGGCGCGCTGCAGCACGTCCACGCGTTCACGGGTGATCGCACCGATGATGCGGATGGCGAGGCCGGGACCGGGGAAGGGCTGGCGCCACACGATGCGCTCGGGCAGGCCGAGCTCCTCGCCGACGGCGCGGACCTCGTCCTTGAACAGCCAGCGCAGCGGCTCGACCAGCTCGAAGTCCATCTTCTCGGGGAGGCCGCCCACATTGTGGTGGCTCTTGATCTTGGCGGCCTGCCGCGTGCCGCTCTCGATGACATCGCTGTAGAGCGTGCCCTGCACGAGGAATTTCGCGTCGGTGAGCTTGCGCGCTTCTTCCTCGAAGCAGCGGATGAACTCCTCGCCGATGATCTTGCGCTTGCGCTCCGGCTCGGTGACGTCCTTGAGCTTGTCGAGGAAGCGGTCGGCGGCGTCGACGGCGATCAGCGGGATGCCGAAGGTGCCGGCGAAGGTTTCGACCACGCGCTCGGCCTCGCGCATGCGCATCATGCCCTGGTCGACGAAGACGCACGTGAGGCGCTCGCCGATGGCCTTGTACATGAGCAGCGCGGCGACCGACGAGTCGACGCCCCCCGACAGGCCCAGGATCGCCTTGTTGTCGCCGACCTGGGCGCGGATCTGCTTGATGGACTCCTCGATGATGGAGGCCGGCGTGAACTCGGGCGCGCAGCCGCAGGCCTTGTAGAGAAAGTTCTTGAGCACGTCCATGCCCCTGGGCGTGTGCACCACCTCGGGGTGGAACTGCACGCCGTAGAAACCGCGCGAGCGCGCCTCCATGGCCGCGACGGGCGAAGCCGCGCTCGCGGCCAGCACGTCGAAGCCGGGCGGCGCCTTGGTGACGCTGTCGCGGTGACTCATCCAGGCCTGCTCCTCGCCGCGCAGCCCCTCGAGGAGCAGCCCCGGCTCGAGCACGCTCAGCGCCGTCTTGCCGAACTCGCTGAGGTCGGTTCGTGCCACGGTGCCGCCGAGGTGGAGCGCCAGGCTCTGCATGCCGTAGCAGATGCCGAGCACCGGGATGCCGAGATTGAGGATCTCGGGGTCGAGCTGCGGGGCGTCGTCGACGTAGACGCTCATGGGGCCGCCGGAGAGGATGATGCCCTTGGGGGCGTAGGCCTTAAGGCGCGCGATGGGCAGGTCGTGCGGCACGAGCTCTGAGTACACGCGGCACTCACGCACGCGGCGCGCGATGAGCTGCCCGTACTGCGCCCCGAAGTCGAGCACGAGGACGGTGTCCAGCCCCTTCACTTGCGGCGAGCCCTGCGCCACGGCGCCTCCCTCAGTCTGGTGTTGGTACGTGCCGGCGAACGGCGGCGGGGGTCAGCCCATGCCGACGTCTTGTTCCTTCTGCAGCTTCTTGCCCTCGGTCATCAGCGACGGCGCAACCATGACCTCGGCCTTCTGGAACGACGTGAGGGTCTCGTAGCCGCAGGTGGCCATGCTGGTGCGCAGCGCGCCGAACAGGTTGAGCGTGCCGTCGTTCTCGTGGGCGGGACCCAGAAGGATCTCCTTGAGCGTGCCCTTGACCCCAGCCTTCACGCGCGTGCCGCGCGGGAGCTCGGGGTGGAAGGTGGCCATGCCCCAGTGATAGCCACGGCCCGGCGCTTCGCCGGCCGCAGCCAGCGGCGAGCCGATCATGACGGCGTCGGCGCCGAGGGCGATGGCCTTGCTGACGTCGCCGCCGGTGCGCATGCCGCCGTCGGCGATGACGTGGCAGTACTGGCCGGTCTCGAGGACGTGCTGCACGCGCGCCGCCGCGGCGTCGGCGATCGCCGTGGCCTGCGGCACGCCGATGCCGAGCACGCCGCGCGTGGTGCAGGCGTGGCCCGGGCCGACGCCGACGAGCACGCCCACGGCGCCGGTGCGCATGAGGTGCAGCGTGGTGGCGTACGAGGCCACGCCACCGACGATCACCGGCACAGGGCACTGGGCGATGAACTTCCTGAGGTCGAGGGGCTCGACCTTGGTGCTCACGTGCTCGGCCGAGACGACGGTGCCCTGGATGATGAGGACGTCGAGGCCGGCCTCGAGGGCGATCTGGTAGTACTCCTCGACGCGTTGCGGAGTCAGCGAGGCGGCCGCAAGGACGCCGCCCGCCTTGATCTGCTTGATACGCGCGGCGACGAGCTCGGGCTTGACGGGCTCGCGGTAGATCTCCTGCATCGTTCGCGTCGCCGACTCCTTGGGCAGAGACGCGATGCGATCGAGCTGCTCATCGGCGTTCTCGTAGCGCGTCTGCACGCCCTCGAGGTTGAGCACGGCGAGGCCGCCGAGCTTGCCCATGGCGACGGCGAACTGGGGATCGACGACGCCGTCCATGGCCGAGGCGAGGCACGGCAACGGCAGGGTGTGCGGGCCGAGCTTCCAGGTGATGTCGACGTCTTCGGCATCGCGCGTACGACGGCTGGGCACGATGGCGATGTCGTCGAAGCCGTAGGCGCGACGGCCTTTCTTGCCGCGGCCGATCTCTACTTCCATGCCGTCCTCCTCATGGGCGCGCCGGGTCAGGCGATCTCTGATAAAACAAAAGACCCGGGCACGGACGTACCGGGGTCTCTGAGCTTTGCGCCGGGCTGATGGGTGAGCCTGCTGTTACGGGTGGCAACGTCGTCCGACTCTACCAGCGGCTTCGGCGGGAATCAACAGGCGGCCGCAGCCGCAGCGCGACCGCGCCTCTGCGCACGTGTTGCATCCCGGCGGCGGCCGCGAACGCGGAGGGCAGCTTGGCGACGACGCTTCTGGTCAACTTTCGCGCATTGGCCCGCTTAATGTGGAAACCGTCGTAGAACTGCTGCGGATCGCCGCCAAACGTCGCCAGCTCGCTGCAGTCGAGGAGACCAAACCCGTACTTCGCCTGGAGCCCCGTCAGGTAGGTCATTACCTCGTCGTGCCGCTTCTGCCAACCCGCCGCACGCACCGCTGCCAGCAGGCGAGGATGAAGCGGCATGAGCACCACAGCCTGCGTCGTTTCCATCTGAGCCAGAAGGTCCATGGTCTGGTCGAAGTAACGCTGCGAACGCGGGGACAACGCCGCCTCGGTGGTCGCGTACCGCGCGAGCGCTTTGTCGATCGACCAAGCGATCGCCTGCGGCAACGACTGACCCCGCTCCTCCGCGATATCGTAGCGATTGCGCAGCACCACGCCATCGGGCCCGAACGAGGTGAGCGCCAGATCCCGACTCAAAGGGACCTCGGCCGGGGACGTTGGGAGCTTCTTGCGCTCGGACGCGACCAAAGATGGGGGAAACCAGCGGCTCAGGCTCTCGTCCTGGAGAAGGCCGGGAGAGAGCCCTTGCTTGCGGAACGCCTCCACGTGAAGAAACCACACGACCCGGAGCTTGGTGCCGGGGAAACGCTGGTGAATGAAGTTGACGAAGGCCCAGGCGTCTTCGGGACGTCCGTTCTGGAAGGCGAGGTTGAATCCGCGAAGGCCGGTCAGCTCCTGGAAGTAGGCGGGCTCGAAGCGACTGGCTCTGGAGCCGCCGAGGATCAGGAGCTGCGGGGAGCGTGGAAGCCGCTTCAGCAGGAGCATCTTGACGGCGCGATCGGTGGGCACGTACAGAGGGTCGCCGGCGCTGGTGTCGGCGGCTGCGACCTGCGCCGCGAGCAGCGCGACCGTGACCGCGAGAAGCGCTGACGAACAGGCGAGAAGCGCCGGCCAGGCCGGCCGCCACAGCGCTCGGCGACGCGGGCGTGAGACGGCGCCGCCGCCACGTCCGCGGACGCGCCGAGATGGAGACCAGCGCATTGATGACCCCCAGAGTCGCGACGAACCGGCCTGCGCCGACCCTGACCCGGATGCTGCCGGACGAGCGCAGCGTCACCCGCCAACTATACCAATGTTCTGCGGCTCAGGCCCGGGCAAGAACCGCAGGGACGGGGGTCGGCGCGCATCCACGAGGAGAGCCTTTGTCACCATTCGCGCCCGTACGTGGCCGGGGCGACCGGGGCCCTGCGCGGGCCCCGGCCGCCCTTTGGAGGCCAGGCAAGGCAATGAGCGTAAGCTGCGACCGGTAAGGCGCCTCCTCGTGTCGACCCGCCGGCGGAAGCGCCTGGCGGGTCGTCCCTGGAGCCGATCCATCGGCCCCTTCCGCGTCTCCGCGCGACCCGCCGAGACCGCTTCCTTCACCCATAAGAATCGGCGCCGAGCTTCCCGCGGGCAATAGGGAATCGTGCCCGCCTTGAGCAGCCCTCAGCCCTTGGAGTCAATGAGGTGCAGTTCCATGCCTTTGACGATCGCTTCGCTGCGGCTGCCCACGGCGAGCTTGCGATAGATCGCCGAGATGTGGTTCTGCACCGTCTTCTTGCTGAGAAAGAGCTCGGCGGCGATCTGTGCCGGCGACCTCGGCGTGGCCAGCATGCGCAGGATCTCGAGCTCGCGGTCGGTGAGATCCCAGCGGCGCTGCTCGTAGGCGCCGGGAGCGTAGTCGAGCTGGCGGATGCCCTCGCCGAGGCTGGCCGCAACGCCGGTGCTGAGCACCGTGCCGCCGCGGAGCACGACATCGATGGCCGCGTAGAGCTGCTCGGGCTCGGCGTCTTTGGCCACGTACCCCCGAGCCCCGGCGGAGATCGCGCTGAAGAGCGCGTCGCGGTCCTCGCGGGCGCTCAGCATGACGACCTTGACGTCGTCGCCGCGCTCCGCCAGACGGCGCGCGACCTCGAGACCGCTCATGCCCGGCATGGCGATGTCGAGGAGCAGCACGCAGCCCGGGTGCTCCGCGACGCTCGTCAGAGCCTCGTCGCCGCTCGTCGCTTCGGCGACGACGACGTAGCCCTCGCCTTCAAGGAGCTGACGCAGCCCCTGGCGGAAGAGGCCGTGGTCGTCGGCGATGATCACACGTCCCTTGTCACTCATGTCGACTCCACGAGGAGAGAGACGAGGTCGAGATAGGTCTCGACCTCGAAGGGTTTGGGCAGGTACCAGGAGCGCCGCTCGCGCACGTCGGCCAGCGCGGCGCCTGCCGCCGGGTCACCGCTGACCATCAGGATCGGCGTGCCTGCGGGCAGACGCGCGGCGACCTCGACGCCGGTCAGGTCGGGCAGATGATAATCGAGGATGGCACACTCCCACGCGCGAGACCCATACGGCACGTCTTTCCCGGCGCCGACGGCGGTCACGCCGGCACCGCAGGCTTCGAGGGCGGCCACAGAAGCGGCGCGCAGGGGCTCGTCGTCTTCGACGACGAGCAGATCCGCGCCGCGCAGCCGCTCGTGGCGCGGTAGCGGCAGATGAACCTCGAACACGGCGCCGCCGCCGCGGCGGTCGCGGGCGGCGATGCTGCCGCCGGCCTCCGCAACCAGGCGGCGCACCAGCCAGAGACCAAGCCCGGTGCCACTCGACTTGGTGCTGTAGAAGGCGGCGAACACGTCACCGTCGGGCAAGCCCGGGCCCTTGTCGGCGACGCGTAGACAGACGCTGTCGGCGTCACTCGTCAGGCGGACGTCTACCGCCCCTTTGCCGCCGCAGACCTCCAGGGCGTTCGCGATCAGGTTGCCGACCACCGAGCGCAGGTCGTTCTCGCCGAGCGCGACCCTGGGGTCGCCCAAGGCCCCCTTCAGTGTGATCACAGACCCGGGGAAGCGGCGCCGCTGCTCGGCGACGACCGCGCTCACGAGCGGCACCAGCGGCGTGAGGGCCGTGCCGACCACGCGCGCGGCGTCGGGGTTGATGGAGTGCATGATGGCGCGGATGCGCTCGAGGCAGCAGCGCGTCTGGTCTTTGATGACGTCGAGCTGCCGCACGGCGGCGGGCTGGTCGGCGAGCGTCCGCCTGAGGACATTCGCATACAGCTCCACCGTGGCCAGCGGCGACTTGAGCTCGTGCGCCATGGCGCTCGCGATCCGGCCGACCTCCGCAAAGCGCTGAGCCTCGGCGGCGCGACGTTCCTCGGCGAGGGCGTCGGTGATGTCGGCGAAGAAGATCGCCGCGGCGCTGCCCTCGCCGAGGATGCTCACCGTATAGCCGAGCGTGCGCTCGCCGGCGGGCGTCGGCACCACGACCTGCCGGCGAGCGGCCGCGACGCCGCTGCGCCGCGCCTCGAGCAGGATCACGGCCAGCGCCGCGAGCGCCGGAGGCGCGGCGGCCAGCGATTCGAGGTCGCGGCCGACGACAGCGTCGACCTCGACGCCGAGCACGCGCGCGGCGGCGGGATTGTAGACGCGCACATGGCCGTCGTCGTCCGCTGCCATGGCCGCGGTCCGGACGTGCTGCAAGACTGTGCCGGCAAGCTCCTCGATGACGTGCCCTTTCTCCTGGCTGTCCGTTTCGTGGGGCCGGGCCGCCCGAACTGCGGCGTCGCCTGCCCCCGTCACTCGTATCGACAGACGAGGGGAAGGGCTTTAGGAGAGAGGCTTCGCGGCGCCGTCGAGCTCGACGACGTCGGTGCTCTCGAGAAGACGGCGGGCGTCCTCGGGGTCGAGCACGCCGGCGCCGTAGCGCTGCGTGTTGGCGGCGCCGGCGGCCAGCGCCTGCCGCAGGCACGCCGGAAGCTCGAGCTTCTCGAAGCGCGCGCTGACAAAGCCGGCGAGGAATGCATCGCCCGAGCCGACGGTACTGACGACCCTCTCGAGCGGCGCGATGCTCGCCCTGAAGACGCGCTGCCGGCGGCCCAGCTGGAAGCGGGCGACGCAGCCGTGTGGCGTCTTGATGATGGCGTTGCGCGCACCCATCTCGCAGATGATGGCCGTGGCTTCGACGATGTCCTGATCGTCGTGGAACTCGTGCCCCACAAGGTCTTCGGCCTCACGGAAGTTGGGGACCACGAGGTGCGGGCGGCCCTTCATGCCCAGACGCAGCGGTTCGCCGGCGCTGTCGAGCACGACGAAGCAGCGGTGGCGGCGCACGCGCTGCAGCACGCCGGCATAGAAGTCCTCCTGCATCTTGCGAGGCAGCGAGCCGGCGAGCAGGACGAAGCGTGCACCCTTGGCGAGATACTCGATCTTCTCGAAGAAGGCTGCTACCTCCGGCGCCGTTACCACCGGCCCGTACTCGATGACCTCGGTCTGGGTCATGGTGGTGGGGTCGACGACGGCCGTGGACGTGCGCGACTCGCCGCCGATGTGCACGAAGTCGTTGAGCACGTTCTCGCGCTGCAGGCCCTCGACGATCTGCTGCCCGGCGCGGCCGCCCACGAGACCGGTGGCGACCACCGGCTGGCCGAGCGCTTTGAGGGCGCGGGCGATGTTGACCCCTTTGCCGCCCGGCAGCGTGAGACTCTCGCTGGCGCGGTGCTTGAAGCCGGTCTGGAAATTGGGCACCGTGAGCGTCTTGTCGACGGCGGCGTTGGGCGTAACGGTGATGATCACGTGGACGTCCCGTGAGCGGTTCTCTGGACCTTCGCACGAAAGCCGGCGCTCTGCCGGCGCCGGCCTCCTGAGCAGTACAGTATAGCACCCGCTGCCGCCTTGACACCGTGCGGGCGCGGGGGGTACGTTTTGTGAGCGTCAATTACGGCGCGTTCCTCGTTAGGTGAGGCTCCGACATACATAGAGGCCGTTGCCCGGAAACGTCCAGAGACGCCAACGGGTAGAACAGGCATTACCGGATCAAGGTTTTGCCCGAGACGGCTGAGGTCCTGACCTCTACGGTATGTTGTGCTAAAGCTGGGACGAGTGAGGATCGCCCTCCTGCTGCGCGCACGGAGCCTTCCGCGAGGAAGGTTTTTCTGTGTCTCGAAGTCGACAGGCCGCGGAGGAGGTGATGCCGGTGTTCTTTCTGAGCAAGCTGCTCGGCAGCCCGGTACGCGACGCCGCCGACAAGCCGGCGGGCTCGCTGAGCGACCTCATCGTCTCCTCCGGTCAAGCGTACCCGAGGGTCACGGCACTCGCCGTGAAGCGGCGCGGCCGCATCGTCTACGCCACGTGGGACCAGGTCACCAGCTTCGAGGAGTCGGGCACGATCCTGCGCGTCCCCGCCACCGACATGGGCGAACGCGAACTGCTGCCCGATGAGCTGCAGCTCTCGGCCACCTTTCTCGACAAGCAGCTCGTCGACACCGAGGGCCGCAAGGTCATCCGCGTCAACGACATCCAGCTGCTGCGCACCGGCGCCGACGTGCACGTCGTGGGCGTCGACATCTCGAGCGGCGCTATCTTGCGCCGCGTGGGCCTCGGCAAGGTCAGCGAGCGCCTCGTCAAGAGCCGCCAGAACCCGCGACCGCATCTCATCGACTGGAAGGACGTCGACGTCGAGCACACCGACGACAGCTCGGTGCGCCTCGCAGTCCCCCGCACCAAGCTGGAACTGCTCCATCCCGCCGACATCGCCGATCTCGTCCACGAGCTCTCGCCCGAAGAACGGGCAGCCGTGCTCGACGCCCTTGAGGACGACCTGGCCGCCGACACGTTTGAGGAGCTGCACCCCTCGTACCAGGCTTCGCTGCTCCTCGATCTGCCGGACGACAAGGCCAGCGAGATCCTCAGCGAGATGTCGCCCGACGATGCCGCCGACCTGCTCGCCGACCTGCCCGACGACCGCCGCGCGCATTTCATCGCGATGATGGAGAAGGACGATGCCGACGACATGCGCGAGCTGCTCAGCTACCCGGAGCACTCCGCCGGCGGCATCATGACCACCGAGTACGCCTGGGCACGCCTTGACGATACGGCCGCAGAGGCCACGCAGAGGCTGCGCGAGCAGGCGGAGTACGTCGAGACCGTCTACTACATCTATGTGGTCGATCGTTCCGAGAAGCTGCGCGGCGTGTTCTCTCTGCGCGACCTGCTCACCACGCCGCCAGACAAGAAGGTCCGCGACTTCATGACGGAGAACCCTGTGGCAGTTGCCACAGCCGCTTCTGAGGAAGAGATCACGGACCTGATCGCCAAGTACAACCTGCTCGCCCTGCCGGTCGTCGACGACGAGGGCGAGCTGCACGGCATCATCACCATCGACGATGCCATCGACCTGGTGCTTCCGCTCGCCTGGAAGAAGCGCCTGCCGAGGATCTTCCATTGAGGAGGCCTCGATGGCGCAGTCTCCACGGAGTGTAGGCCGCCGGCTGGTCGGCCGCATCGGCCGCAGCCGGCTCGCCATCTTCTTCGCGATTCTCGGGCCGGGCCTGATCTCGGCGGCCTCGGACAACGATGCCGGCGGCATCACCACCTGGTCGGTGATCGGCGCCCGCTACGGCTACAGCTTGCTCTGGCTGCTGCTGCTCATCACGCCCATCCTGGCGGTGACCCAGGAGATGGGCGCGCGCATGGGGGCCGTGACCGGCAAGGGTCTGGCGGCGCTGATCCGCGAGAAGTTCAGCCTCAAGGTGACGGCGTTCGCGATGCTCGCCCTCCTCGTCGCCAACTTCGGCACGACCGTGGCGGAGTTCTCGGGCGTGGCTTCCGCGTTCAGCCTGGCCCACATCCCGCCGTGGCTGGCCGTGCCGCCGGTCGCGGTGGGCGTGTGGCTGCTCGTGACGCGCGGCAACTACCGCAAGGTCGAGCGCGTCTTCCTGGCGCTCACCGCCGTGTACGTCGCCTATTTCGTGGCCGGCATGCTGGCGAGGCCGGATTGGGGCGCGGCGCTCCACGGCACCGTCGTTCCCAAGGCCCAGCTGAGCAGCCTCTGGCTGCTCACGGCGATCGCCGCCATCGGCACGACGATCACGCCCTGGGGCCAGTTCTTCATCCAGGCCTACATCGTCGACAAGCGCATCTCGATCCGCGACTACGTGTACACCAAGGTCGAGGTCTTCATCGGCGCCGTGTTCACCGACGCCATCGACCTGTTCATCGTGCTGGCCTGCGCGGCGACGCTCTACAAGAACGGCATCGTCGTGGAGACGGCCCAGGACGCCGCCCGGGCGCTGGCGCCGCTCGCCGGCCGGGCCGCGTCGCTGCTTTTCGGCTTCGGTCTCCTGAACGTCTCCATCTTGGGAGCGTCGATCCTGCCGCTCACCACCGCCTACGCCGTCTGCGAGGCCTTCGGCTTCGAGAGCGGGCTCGACAAAAAGTGGGACGAGGCGCCGGCCTTCAACGGCCTGCTGTCGGCCTTCATCCTCGTGCCGGCGCTGGTCGCCATCATCCCCCGCCTCCCGCTGGTAAAGGTGATGCTGCTCAGCCAGGACGTGAACGGGATCCTGCTGCCCATCATCCTGATCTACGTGCTCAAGATCATCAACGACCCGAAGGTCATGGGAGAGCACGTCAACGGGCGCATCTACAACGGCATCGCCTGGGCGTTCTCGGTGGCCCTGATCGGGCTCTCGGTGACGCTCGTCGCGTCACCATTCCTCTTCTGAGGCTCAGGTACCGTCGTCGCGCTCGTGCGAGCGGGGCTCGATGTGCACGAGCACGTCGGCGTTGGGCACGCACGCACGGATGTCGGCTTCGATGTGCTCGGCGGTCTGGTGCGCCGCGGCCACGGTCAGCGTCTCGTCGACGGTGATATGCAGGTCGATGTGGCGCCGGCTGCCGGCTTGCCGAGCGCGCAGTTTGTGGTACCCCCAGATGAGGTCGCCTTCGTGGTCCTTGACGCAGCGGCGGATCTCGTCGAGCTCCTCCTCGGGCAGCGTCTGGTCGAGCAGCACCTTGGTGGACTGCACCACGAGCCGGTAGCCGGTCCAGATGATGAGCACAGCCACGGCGATGGCGGCGATGGGGTCGAACAGCGCCCAACCCGTGAGCTTGACCAGCAAGAGGCCGCCGGCCACGCCGAACGACGTGTAGACGTCGGTGAGCAGGTGGGCGGCGTCGGCCTCGAGCGCCGCCGACTGCGTGCGCCTGGCGACCGGGTAGAGCACCTTGCGCGACACCACGAGGTTGACCACGCCCGAGACGACCATCACGGTGATGCCCAGCCAGATGTGGTCGATGTGCGGCCCGTCAATGATCTTGAGGATGCCCTCGTAGATGATCACGCCGGCGGCGGCGATGATGAGCAGCGCCTCGATGACGCCGCTCAGGTTCTCGACCTTCTCGTGGCCGTAGTGATGGTGGAGATCCGGCGGCACCGCCGCCTTGCGCACCGAGTAGAAGGCGATGATCGCGGCCACGAGATCTGAGCCCGAGTGCAGGGCCTCCGAAATGATGGCGATCGAGCCCGACATGATGCCGACCGCGAGCTTGAAGACGATGAGCGCCGAGTTGGAGACGATCGAGACCGCCGCGGCGCGCGACTTGAGCCGGTGGTCGGTCAGGTCGCCGAAGGGCTTCTTCACCTCAGGATTGTCAACGCCCATCGAGCAGGCCCTCTCGTCGCAAACGCTGGAGGAGGGCTCTACCGGCCAGGGCGCGGTGGCTGGCCTGGTCCTTGTCGGCCTGCGGCCACTCGGCCACAGTGAGGTCTGACCCCTCGGGGACGAAGACGGGGTCGTAGCCGAACCCGCCCTCACCGCGCGGCGCCGTGGCGATGGCGCCCCACCAGTATCCCGTCGCCGCGTATTCTGTCAGGTCGGGGGCGACGGCGACAACTGAGCAGACGAAGCGCGCCCGGCGCGCGCGCGGGCCGGCGCAGCCGGCCATCTCGCGCAGGAGGCGCGCCACGTTGGCGGCGTCGGCGCCGGGCCCGTCCACGCCCGCGTAGCGGGCGCTGGTGACGCCCGGCGCCCACCCCAGCGCCTCTACCTCAAGGCCGGAGTCGTCGGCGAGGCAGAAAAGGTCGGCTGGGCCTTGGCCGGCCGCTCGAGCGGCGGCGCCGTGCGTTCGGGCGACGCCGTGCGCGCCGGCGGCCGCAGGCTGCCCGGCGGCGAGCGCCCGCGCCAGCCCGAGCGCCTTGCCGAGAGCATTGCCCGCGAACGACTCGATGTCTTCGGGCGGCAGCTCGACCCAGGCGGGCATCGGCAGCACCTCGAGCGGCGCCAGGATCTTCTGGAGCTCGCCCAGTTTGTGGCGGTTGCCGGTGGCGAGCATGAAGCGCATGCCGCCCACCGTTAGCCCAGCGCCTCGACGGCCGCCGCTTGCGCGGCCGCCAGGGCGGCCGCTCCGGCGGCGGCCAGCTCCAGCATCTCGTCCAGGGTCTCTCGCGCGTACGGCTCGCCCTCGGCGGTGGCCTGCACCTCCACGAGCTTGCCCGCGCCGGTCATGACCACGTTCATGTCGACAGCGGCAGCCGAGTCCTCCTCGTAGTCGAGATCGAGAAGAACGCGGCCGTCGACGACGCCCGCGGAGATGGCGGCCAGCGAATCGAACAGCGGCACCTCGTTGAGGCCGATCAGGTCCTTGATCTTGAGCGCGACCTGATACACCGCCACGTAGGCGCCGGTGATGCCGGCGGTGCGCGTGCCGCCGTCGGCCTGCAGCACGTCGCAGTCCACGGCGATGGTACGCTCGCCGACGATGCCGAGATCGACGACGCTGCGCAGGCTGCGCCCGATGAGCCGCTGGATCTCCATCGTGCGCCCGGATTGGCGCCCGCGCACCGCCTCGCGGGCGGTGCGCGTGGGCGTGGCGCCGGGCAGCATGCTGTACTCGGCCGTGAGCCAGCCGCGGCCGGAGCCGCGCAGCCAGCGGGGCACGCCCTCGCTCAGCGAGGCCGTGCAGAGCACGATCGTGTCGCCGAGCGCGATGCGCGCCGAGCCGGCGGCGAACTTGGCCACGGCCGGCTCGATGCTCAGCGGCCGCAGCTCGTCGGCTTTGCGTCCTGTCCTCAAGATGGTCCTCCCCGGCCGCCGCGGCGGCCTTTCGCGGCCTTCAGGCCGCGGGTCGCGTCAACCCGAACATGTCGCCGCGGCGCTTGATGAGCACGAGCAGCGCCGCGCCGCCGGTCGCCATCACGGCCGCTTCGCCGGCGGCCACCCACACGGCGCTGGCCCAGAACGGCAGCTCGAGCACGAGCGCGAGCATGGCGGCGACCCCGAAGCCGTTGACGACCACCGGCACCGCGAGGGCCACGAACCGCGGCCCGATGCGCTGCATGAGCGCGGCCGCGACCAGCGTGAGCAGGGAGCCGCCGACGACGTCGATGATCAGCATCGGGCTCCCGAGGTTGCCCAGCGCCGTCCCCACCGAGAGGCCCACGACGGCCGCCGGGTCGACGCAGGCGAAGACCAGCAGGGACTCGGAGACGCGGAACTGCAGCGGCCCGTACGACAGCGCGTTGAGCCCCGGGGCGAGCGTGAGAACGGCGTAGAGTGCGGCATACAGCGCCGCGCGCGCGAGCAGGCGGGCGCTCATGGCGCAACGAGGGCTTCCAGGGCGCCGAGCGAGAGCCTGCGCACGCGCGTGAGGGGCATCTGCAGGAAGCGCGCGCCGACGGTGCGGAAGGCCTCGACGTCACCGGTGGCGTAGAAGCGGTACGAGCCCACGCGGTCCTCGGCGCGGGCGAGGCCCTGCCGCCGAAGGATGCCCTCGACCTCAAGGGCGATCTCTGTGGCCGGGTTCACGAGCGTGACGTCGCGCCCCAGGAAGCGCTGCAGCATGGGCGCGATGAGCGGGTAGTGCGTGCAGCCCAGGATCACCACGTCGGGGCGCTGCTCCTTGAGCGGCGCGGTGAAGCCGCGCACCGCGTCGGCGAGCGCCTGGCTCGCGACGTCGCCCTCCTCGATGAACGAGACGAGGCCCGGGCACGCCTGCTGGAACACCTCGGCGCCGCCGTCAAGGCTGTGAATCGCGCGCGGGTAGGCGCCGCTGGCCACGGTCGCCTCGGTGGCGAGGACGCCGATGCGGCGGTACCGCGACGTCTGGACCGCCGCCCGCGCGCCCGGCATGACCACCCCGACGATGGGCGTCGCGAAGCGCTCCTGCAACAGCGGCAGCGCCGCCGAGGTGGCGGAGTAGCAGGCCACGACGACCAGCTTCACCGGCACGGTCTCGAGAAAGGCTGTGAGCTGCCGCGCGTACAGCTCGAGCTCCTCGCGGGTCTTCTCGCCGTAGGGAAAGCGTGCCGTGTCGCCGACGTAGGCGAAGTTCTCGCCGGGCAGCGTGACCAGGCACTCGTGGAGCACGGTGAGACCGCCCATGCCCGAGTCGAACATGCCGATGGGCAGAGCCGCGAGGTCGCGATCGTCTGTGGAGGGGCTGGTCATGGTCACCGGGCGCCGGCGCGGCGCCCCGGCAAGTATCCCCCACCTCGCGAGGCACTGTCCAGACAGGCCGCGGCGCCCCGGCGGCCTCGTTGTCCGCGCGGGCAACGCCGAGAATCAAGTGACGGCGTTGGCCTTCCGATACAGCCTGTGAGAGAGGAGGCCAGCCCGGGTGACATCCGGGCGCGGACATGGCCCACGACGAAGACTATCGCATGGAGCTCTTCATCTTCCCCGACGGCACCGCCGTTGAAATGATCGTGTTCGCGGCGGCGTGCGAATCGTCGCCGGCCTCGTCCCGGCCGACCCGCGACCGCAACGCCGGCTCGGCCGAGCAAGAGGCGCAGCCCGGCGCCAAGCCTACGGCCACGCAGGCGCCGCCGCCGGTCGGGCACGTGCCGGTCGGAGCGGCCCACGAGTGCCCTCTCTGCAGCAGCGACCTCGTGTATCCGCTCGACTGGGAACGCAACAACGCGGCGAGCTGGAACCTCCTGCTGCGCTGCCCCAATTGCGAGACGCAGCGCAGCGTCGTCCTCGGCCGCGACGGCGTCGAGGCCTTCAACCGCGAGATCTACCTGGGCGCCAAGGCGCTGGCCAGTGAAGCCGACGCCATGACCAGGCGCAACTTCGCCGAAGAGTCGGCGAAGCTCGTCGAGGCCCTGGCTCTCGACCTCATCCTGCCGATGGATTTCTAGCGGCTCCCCCGCCGCTGTTCGTCAGCCACACCCCCGCGACGACCACCACAGCGGCAGCGGCCTGCCCCAGCGTGAAGCGCTCGCCGAGGAGCACGTAGGCGCCGGCCACGGCCACGAGGGGCGTCAGGTTGATGAACACCGCCACTCTGCTCGCCGCGAGAAAGCGGAACGCGTAGTTCAGCAGCAGGTAGGCCGTGATGGAACACACCACGGTGAGAAACAGCAGCCCGCCGATGGCCCGCGGCGTCGGGTCGCGCACGCCGACGAGCGCCGCCTCGGCGAGCGCGAGCGGGAGCATGAACAGCGCCCCGAAGAGGTTCTGAAAGGTCGTCACGAACAGCGCGGGACGGCTCACGAGCAGGCTCCGGGCAAGGATGCTGTACACGCCGGCCGACAGCGAGGCGGCGAGCACCAGGAGGTTGCCCGAGAGGCTGCCACCGCCGGCCCCGCTGCCGCCGAGCAGCACGAGCGCGGCGATGCCGGCGAAGGAGATCGCGATGCCCGCCCACTGCCGCGCCGTGGTGCGCTCGCGCAGGGTGAACGTGTTCAGGATGACGACGAAGAGCGGGATCGTGGCGATCAGGATGGCCGCCTCGGACGCGCTGGTGCGGGCGATCCCCAGGTTCTCGAAGCTGAAGTAGACGGTGAGCGAGACGAAGCCCAGAAGCGCGAGGCGGCCGAGCTCCCCGCGCGAGACCCGCTCAGGCCCGCGGCGCAGACGCCAAACGACCCAGAGGATACCTCCGGCGAGGGCGAAGCGGAGCAGCGCGAGCAGCAGCGGCTCGAAGCCGCGCAGGGCGTACTTGGTGGCCACGAAAGAAAGCCCGAAGGCCACGGTCATGCCCACGGCGGCGGCGTAGGCCGAGGCGGGAGGGCGCGCATCCATGCCGTGAGACTATCTCAAGGGCGCACGCCGACGCGGCGGACGGAGAGGATGGCGCCCCCTCTGTCGACAACTCGCGAACCCTCGGGAAGAGGTCAAGGTTGCTTTGCCGCTCCGGCAAGCGGCCAGCTCGCCGCCGTAGAAGGACTTCCCAGTCCGCGATGTCCTTGATGCTGTAAGGGACACCTACCGCCTGCGCCTTCACGACGCCTTCCAGATGATGCAGTGACCCCCGGACGAAGTCCATGACCTCTGCCTCGCCCGCGCGGATTTCGAGCCCGTAGTTGCGGGCCACAGAAAGATCGAACCCCTGACTCCTGCCGTGCAAAGGCTCAGCTGTGCCTCATGCGAGCCGTCGCGGAGTGCAGTACGACGCTGAGCGGGCGGCTGGAGGGACCTGCACATGCGCTGGTTATTGACCGCTCTGCGCTTGTTGCCGGGGTGCGGTGACAAGGCGGGCGCGCGTCGGACCGCCCGGCAACTGCGCCGCCTGCCACCCCGCCCTGCGCTGCCGCAACACCTCGAGGTCGTCGAGCGCGACGCGGGCGGCCAGTCGGCGGCACGAGAAGACACATCCATCGCCGTGGAGCTCTCGTCGCGATCGACGCGCCGTCAGGTTCGGCGGCAGGAGTCTTCTTGCGCGCCGGGAACGTTCTGCCCCCTGAGCCGCTCATGCGCATGGGCGACCAAAGGCACCGGGCAGCCGTCAGGCGCGGCGAGGAGGGGCGAGGTGAGCGGCATTGCCACCGCGAATCGCGGCTCCCAGAGGGCCGCGGAGGCTGGTGTTATGCTGACCGCATAGGGTGCAAGCGAAGCGCGGCGCGGCAGGCGTGACCACGCACAGGGGTTTGGGGCGCCGCGCAATGTTACGCAGAAAGGGATAGCTGTGTCAGACGTCTTGCACAGACTTCATACTCATTGGCCTCGGTCGTCGCGACAGCACGTTTCTCCCTTGCCGTTCGGTTGTCACCCGGCATTCTCTGACCGCTGACCGCGTCCGTCCGTCCCCACGTGTATCATTGCTGAAGGCATTGGAGGTGTCGTTTGGCCACACCACAACCGAGACTCTTCGAGGTCGAGCCGGTGACAGCGGCAACAAGTCGCGACCATGTGAGTTCGACCTTCGTCGATAATATGTCCCTGCCGGTGCATCGTTGGTTCAAGTACTCCGCGGGCTTCTCGTCTGCGTGGGTTGAATCCGTCATCGGTGAGCATGCGCAGCGCGAGAAGATAACACGGGTTCTGGACCCATTCGCGGGCTCGGGGACGGTACTGCTCGCTGCGCAGTCAGTCGGACATGAGGCAGTTGGCGTTGAAGTGCAGCCTTTTGTCGCCCGCGTCGCGCGAGCCAAGCTGGCGTGGAATGAGGACCCCGCTCGTTTCGGAACTGCCGCGACCGAGCTCCTGTCCAGAGCGCGTCAACATGCGACTGACACACGAACCTATCCGGACCTGATTCGCCGATGCTACTCGGACCCCGCACTCCGCGACCTTGATGCGCTTCGATCAGAGCTCGAGGCCATCGACGCCCCCACGCGAATTGTTGATCTGGTTTGGCTGGCACTCGCCGCGATTCTTCGACCAACCTCGCATGCTGGAACGGCGCAGTGGCAGTACATTCTGCCGGCGAAATCCAAGAAGCGAGTTCTCAAGCCGTTTCTAGCATTCGAGGCTCAGGTGTCAGCGATGAGCGCCGACATGAGGGCCATGCAGACGAGCGCAATAGGCGCTCGAGCGATTCTGCATGAGGTCACTGTCACGAACGACCTACCTCTTCTCGACAACTGGGCGACTCTTGTTGTCACCTCACCACCATACGCGAACAACTTCGACTACGCCGACGCCACGCGACTGGAGATGACGTTCTTCGGCGATGCCGTTGGCTGGGGTGACCTGAAAGGAATCAGACGACAGCTCGTTCGCTCATGTACTCAAGCTTCAACGGGGCACTCCGGCAAGGTCAGAGAACTGCTCAGCGACCCGTCGCTTGATCCGATCAGGTCAGAGATTGAAGGCGTGTGCTCTGAACTCAAATCCGTCCGCGAGACCAAGGGCGGCCGCAAGCCGTATCACGGAATGATCGCAGGCTATTTTGTTGACATGGCCACGGCCTTCCAGAAGCTCAGGCCCAAATGCGCGCCCGGTGTCACGATGTGCTTCGTTGTTGGCGACTCCGCGCCCTACGGCGTATACGTTCCGGTCGAGCGATGGCTCGGAGAGCTTGCTCAGGCGGCTGGGTTTGGCGAGTTCGAGTTTGAGAAGACTCGCGACCGCAACACGAAGTGGAAGAACCGAAAGCACACCGTTCCGCTTCACGAGGGTCGACTCTGGATAAGGGGCTAGCTTGGCCGGTTCTCCATCACATCAGTTCGGTCAGATGATCGGAGACCTCCTTGAAGTGGCCATCGCCACTCCGCTGCATGACTTCGCCGACCAGAAGGGTCTCTACCTCGACAAGAAGGGCCGGCGTGCGGTCAGAACCGGCAGGAAGGTGTCCTGGACGGACGGCGCTGGCAACAAACATGACCTCGACTTCGTTCTGGAGCGAGGTGGGACCGAGCGCGAGATTGGCGCTC
Organism: uncultured Thermoleophilia bacterium; assembly: GCA_903862845.1. GTDB lineage: Bacteria > Actinomycetota > Thermoleophilia > UBA2241 > UBA2241 > CAIXSE01. Next base: position 25,533 of record CAIOZS010000103.1, on the reverse strand, counting down.
CTGTCGCCTTCATCGAAACGGCGTGGCGCCGCTACACCAAGCACTCGCGAAACAAGGCCCAGGAGATTCAGGGGGCGATCGAGCCGCTCCTGAAGATGTACAGCGATCACCGGCCACTGGGAGCAGTGGTTCTGGCGGGAGTCTTTACCGAAGGCGCCCTGGCGCAACTGCGATCACGCGGTTTTGCGGTTGCGTATCTTCCCTATCAGTCCGTCGTCGCGGCTTTCGCTGAAGTCGGCATAGACGCCGACTTCGATGAACAAACGCCGGATGATGAGTTTGCTCAGAAGGTCGCCGCGTGGAATGCACTTCCACAGTCGCAGCGCAACCGTGTTGCTGCGGCCCTTCTCGAGATCAATGAGTCAGCGCTCGCGGTCTTCTTGCGGCAGCTGAGGGCCGTCACGGATCGCCGAATTGAAGGCATCGTGGTCTTGGCCCTCCATGGTATCCGCCGCGAGTTCCGCACCGCGTCTGAAGCCCTGTCGTATGTGAGCGACTACGACGAGAGCCATACTTGCGATGATGGCTTCGAGCGCTACGAAATCGTGGTTCGTTTTACTAACGGTGACGAGATCGAGGGCAGCTTCGCCAACAAGGACTCCGCCGGCGACTTCCTCGCTCTGCTTGCTCCGTAGTAGCTACAGGTCGAGGCGTCTTTCGCGACGAGGCTAACATGCGCATGAACCTGACGCGCCTGAGCGTTCGAATGGACTGCAGCCGCAGCCCGCGCAGGTGATGCGCCGGACGTTAGGCACATCACGACACGGCGACGGGCCACATCACCTGCGTGTCTACGGTGGGCGCGCTCTTTGACGATCTCAATGGCGGCTTTGCCGGTCATGTGCTCGATGGCGAGCTCTATCACGCACACTCTCTTCCATTCGCCATCAATCTCGGAGCCCGCCGCTTCGAGGTAGTCGAGCGAGTACTTCTTCGCGAGGCATTCGAGAGCGTGTCTCTTCTCGCTGTCGTCCGTGACCACCCTCGCCCTGCCGAAGACGACGGCACTCCGGAAGTGCGTGGTGAACGTGCTCTGCACGACGTCGTCTGCAGCTATGACGCAGAACGAGGCCTTCTCCTTGCGCTCGAGAGCATCGACCTTGTGGCCGGCCTTCGCAGAGTGAAAGAAGAGCTTGCCGTCTTCGCAGGCGAAGCTCAGGGGGACCGCATAGGGCTAGTCGTCATCACCGTGCACAGCCAAGACCCCCGAGGTGCAGGACTGCAGCATGCATGGCGATCGTTTCCGTCTCCGAGAGGTCTTGCCTCTTGCGCCTCATCCCTCTGAACATGGTTCTTGTCTCTCTTCCGAAGTGCTGGCCAGTGGAGGCTGGCGTCCAGCAGGCGCGCAGCCGCGTTCGACAGCTCACATAGTAGCCGAATCTGTGGCGGCCTGAGGGGGCTGAAGCGGAGTGCCCAACAAGCGCATCCGAGCAGAACGCCAGCAGGTATTATGAACTCAGTAACTCAGTAAGCGCTGCCGCGTCCGCTCATGCGCGGTGCGTTAGAAGGAGTGGGGGGAATGCGGCGGTTTGCCATCGTTGTCGGCCTGCTCATGCTGCTGCCGTTTGCCAGCGCCTGCGGGAGCGCTGCCAAGCAGCCGTCGGTGACGGTCAAGCACGGTCCCGTACTCCAGTTCCAGGGCCGCGAAGTCCACGTCTTCACACTCACCCCGAGCGGTGAGCCGGGCGGCATCATCGCCCTCAAGTCCGTGCGCGACGGACACGTGGAAACGCTCGGCTCGCTCCGTTTCGATGCCATGTCGGGTGCCGGTTCGACCGCAGTCGAAGTGAGCCGCCACGGCATCGATGCCGCGTGGAGCGTCCCCGGCATGGCCTCCTGGCTGCGGGACGGTCCCGTCCCCTTCCCGGCAGGCTCTGTCGCAGTGGGCACTGCCTGGACCGACGGCACCTATGGACCCGCCGATCAGACCGGCGAGGCGGACATCTGGATCCAGGGCCGCTTCATCGGCAGACAGCCCGCGGGGGACAGCGATATCGTGGGCGACTTCGCCGCAGTCGTGAGTGCGAGCAAGCAGACGCCGGGCAAGACCTCGTACTGTCTCACGCTCCAGGTCGACGGGCCGTGACCGGCCGAGGGGCGACCCTTCTAACAAGCGCCTCAACCTGACGCGCCCCAACGCTGCGACATGCTCAGACCGCAGCCCGCGCAGGTTACGCGCAACACCTTAGAATCTATGCAGAATAACTTGAACATAAGACGATTGTCTGTCATGCTCTACGCACTATGGATTCCGAGGCGCTGCGGATGAAGTACGAGACCCTTTCCGAACGACTGGACGAACGGTCGTTTCGGTTGTGTCTTGCCTCCGACGCCCTGGCCTTGGGGCGTGGAGGAATCAGCCGGGTGGCCCGAGCCGCCGGCGTGTCGAGAACCACGATCCATGCGGGCCTGCGTGAGCTACGCGCCCCGGCGCCCTCGACCTGGCCGGAGGGCGCGCCCGACAAGGGGAAGCGTAGGGTCCGGCGCCCGGGAGGCGGGCGCAGGTCGCTGGCGGAGAAGGACGATACGCTCCTCGAGGACCTGAACGCTCTGCTCGATCCGATCACGCGCGGCGATCCCATGTCGCCGCTGCGCTGGACGTGCAAGAGCACGACGAAACTGGCCGCGCAGCTGCGCGCCGGAGGCCACGAGGTCTCCCAGGCGACGGTCTGGCGGCTGCTCGACGAGCTGGGCTACAGCATGCAGTCCAACCGCAAGACGCGCGAGGGATCAGATCATCCCGACCGCGATGCGCAGTTCGGGTTCATCAACGCCACGGCGGAGGAGTTTCTCGCCGGCGGCTGGCCGGTCATCTCGGTGGACACCAAGAAGAAGGAGCTCATCGGCCCTTTCAAGAACGCCGGCAGAGAATGGCACAGGAAGGGCGCGCCGGTGGCGGTCAATATGCACGATTTCCCCGACCCCGCGCTGGGCAAGGCCATCCCCTACGGCGTCTATGACATCGCCCGCAACGAGGGCTGGGTCAGCGTCGGCATCTCACACGACACGGCGCAGTTCGCCGTGGAGGCGATTCGCCAGTGGTGGCTGCGCATGGGCCGAGGCGCCTATCCGGCGGCCCCCGAGATCCTGATCACCGCCGACGGTGGCGGCAGCAGTGGCGCGCGGGTGCGCCTGTGGAAGGCGGAGCTCCAGTACTTGGCCGATGAGATGGGGCTGCGGCTGCATGTCCGGCACTTCCCACCCGGCACGAGCAAATGGAACCGGGTCGAGCATCGCCTCTTCTGCCACATCACCGAGAACTGGCGGGGCCGCCCTCTGATCAGCCGCATGGTCGTCGTGGAGCACATCGCCGCCACGCGTACGGCCCAGGGTTTAGCGGTCCACGCCGAGCTGGACGAGGCGACCTACGAGACCGGGAAGCAGGTCACCGACGAAGAGATGAATTCCCTGGCCATTGAGCGCTGCGACTTCCACGGGGAATGGAACTACAGCCTCTCGCCGCGCAGCGATCCTGCGCCTTGAAGCGTTCATGTTATTATGAATAGTTTTCTAAGGGTTCCCGCTCGGGCCTGCTTGACACTCATCCCAATGCCGCCGCCAGTCTCCCGAACAGCACAAGAATCCCGAAACCCACTAGCACCCATTCGACACGGGACAACTTGTAGCGCTTGGGAGCAGCAGCTTGCGAAACCACCCACTCACGCATCTCCGGATACGGCCAGAGCAGGTGGCCCTGCCCGTCATACTGAAGGACGGTCGCAGACGAGATTGGTCCGTGGCCTTCGAGGATGAACTGCTGGTTTTCGTGGTTGATCGTCTTCCCGGCCCACTCCGTTGTCGGCCCAAACGTCGCGATCAACGCGCCCTTGGGGGGCGCGCCGACAGCCCCGGGTGGAGAGAAAGGCAAAGCGCTCGCCCCCTCAAGGGAGCCGACCCACGCTCGCGTGCCGGCCGTCGCCCACAGAAGGTGCCCCTGCCTGTCATATTCCATGACGCCAGCAGCCGTGATCGGTCCATGGTCTTCAAGAATGAAGGCATCACCCTCGTGGGTTATCGTCTTGTCAGCCCACGCGGTTGTCTCGTTGAACGTCGCTACCAGCATCGTCACTCCATCAACCTGGCCTTCAAGGCGGAGAACTCTTCGTCGGTCAGCATGCCCTTCTCGCGCAGCTCCGCGAGCTTCGCTATCGCGTCGGCAATGCTCGTGGCTCGGCCGGGAGCGCGCGGCTCGACGGCGGCGGGCGGTGCTGCGGTGTCAGTCTGCGTTGCGGCGTGCGGCGCGGCAGAAGCGGGCCGCTCCACGAGGGTGTCGGCGGTGCGGGGGTCAGCCTGCGCCGAAGTACCCGGGCCGGGAGCGAGCGGCTGGACAGGAACGGGCGGCGCCACGATGGTTGACGGATTCGGAACGTGAGGCGCGACGACCCTCGTCTGCGCTACGGCGGCAGTTTGCGGCGCGGCAGGGGCAGGCTGCTCCATGAGGGGCGTCGGCGCTCTCGACTGGCTCTCTCCGACTCCCGCTGGACCGCGCTGCCGGTCTGCCACGGACTTGTGCCCGGCTGCTGCCGGAGCTCGCTTGAGCCAGTCGTCGAGCTCGCCGCGTGAGTAGGCGATGACCATCAACACACCGCCGATCACGGCGACGACGAGTCCCCCGACGATGCCGTTGCGCTGGTCGTTGATGAGCCCGATGTTATTGACGCGGTCACCGTAGTCCGTGGGCACTGACACGTCAGCGCCTATGGCGCCGACAGTCACAATCAGCCCGATGATGACGAGCAGCAGCCCGATGATGGTCAGGGGCGTGAGAATCCCCCAGGGCGTCCGCAGCCCAGATGGCTTGCTGCCCGCAGCGCCCTTCGAGGAGTGCCACTCGAATCCCTTCAGCCCCGTCGATCCCGTGGGGGGCGCGGCGGAAGCCTTTGCCGTCGCCTCGACCCAGTCCCGAAGGCCGCCGTATGCCCATTCCAGGTGACCCTGTCGGTCATAGGTGAGCACATCGTTTGTCGAGAGCGGACCTACGCCTTCAAGAATGAACTGCTCGTTGTCAAAGGTGATGGTCTTCCCCGACCAGCCCGTGGTCGGTCGGAACGTGGCAATCAGCATCGACCCTCCTCGTTGCTGCTCTCGCTATCGGCGGCGGCCACGGCGAACGTGAATGCTCACCCAGCCTACACCCCAGCACGTGGCCGCTGTCTCCGGTGGCACTTGAAAGCCGCGAGCGCGTTACGCCAAGGTTGTGTTTTCGCACGTCGCCGGGTGGATTCTGAGCCGATTCCAGGCCACCGTCTTGCTTCCCCTACAACCCTTGCCATCCCTCTCTGCACGAACTGAGGTCGCTGCTCGACGCCCTGTAGCCCTCGTGTCGGGGGCTCGAGTCGCAGGCTCGACGCTCGGAAGCCCACTTGACGCCGTCAGTGTGGCTACCACAACGCGTGACGAGGCCCGACGGGTGCTCGATTCTGTCCAGCTGCGTGCGAGCGCACGCCATCACGGGCGTGCGCCGTGCATGGCACCCCTCGCGCGGCGGGTCGCTGTGTGCCTCGCGAAACGGCAGGCAGCGTCGTAAACCGTCGGGGCCGGTAAGCACCCGGCTGGCTATTCATTTGGATAGGCATCGATTACCTTCTCCAGCGCCGCTGTCTTGGCCGCGGTCCAGCCCGGCGGCGACAGGACCGAGGCCCAGGCGGCGACGATCATGTTGGCGTAGTTGTGGCCGTGCCCGTTGGGCGGCATCGTCCCGACGAACTGGTCGACCGTGACTTGCGCGAAGGTGACGACCGGGAACCAGTGCATCGACGGCGAGACGTCGGGCCCGCGCGGTTCTTCCAGCCAGTCGGGTTCATGCAAGAAGAGCTTCGGGCTCCACCAGACGACCGGGTCGGAGGCGTGCTGCAGGTACAGCGCACGTGGTTCGCTCCAGGTGGTCGCGGGCCGGCCGAGGTCGGAGGTCGAGGCGGCGAAGCGGATCGTCGCCCCGTCTTCATAGATGGGCAGCCACTCGGGACTAGTGGCGTCGCGGTGCGCGGTGATGTCGCTCCAGAGCTCGGTGTCGTTGGGCGTGCCGAGGAAGAGGGCGCCGTCGATCGTCGCCTTGAGGTCGGTCACGCTGCCGAAGGCGGCTTGCCCGCCGAAAGAGCCAAGGCTGAGGCCGTAGGCGATCAGCTTCGGCCGCGTCGCCGGCGGCAGTTGCGACCAGCGGTCCCAGACGGCTGCAGACAGCACCTTGCCGGCGTCGGTGGCCCGCGACTTGTCGATGAGCTGACTGATCCAGCTCGGCAGGTAGGAGTACTGCATCGAGACGATGGCCGTGTCGCCGTTGTACTCGTACTCCACTGAATCGACCGACTGCGGCTCGAGCCAGCCGCTCCCCGTCGGCGTCGCCACGACGAGCACGGCGCGCGACCAGGCGTCGGTGCGGTCGAGCTCCTTGACCGCAAGGTCGGCGCGGGCCTCGTCGCTGGGCGCGCTGTCGAGGCCGGCATAGGCGCGGATCGGCTCCTTGGCCGGCTTGCCGTTGAAGGAGCTCAGCTCGGCCTGCGTGGGGCCGCGCCCGACGAAGCTGCGGCCCTGCTTGCCCAAGGACTGCCACGAGACGAGCGACGCCGAGCTGCCGGAGCGCTCCGGCGACTGCGGCTGCACGGCGCCCGACGCCGTACCGTCGTTGGCCGCGCTGTAGGTCGTGTCGGAGAAGCTCACGAAACCGCGCCAGATCACGCCGTTGAACACGAAGGCCAGCAGCAGCGCCACGAGCACCCAGCCGATCGCCAGCGCGGCGCGCCAGCGCACCCAGCGGCCAAGCAGATGGGCAGCCCAGACTGCGAGGTCGCGCACCAGGCGTGCCAGACCCACGAGGATGAGCGCGACGACCAGCCCGGCCACGGCGGCGGCAAGGGTGGTGGCGATTCCCGCCTTCGGCATCTGCACGAGCTGCTCCATCCGATTGAGCCAGCCGTGCCCCTGGATGACCGCCGCGATGAGGATGCTCGGGCCGGCGACGGCCAGGGTCAGCCAGGCCCAGCGCATGACCCGCTGAGGGATCGGCCGCCCGACGAGCGACCGCACGACCCACCCGGCAAAGGCGCCGATGGCGTATCCCGCGGCGACGCTGACGCCGGTCGCGAGCCCTTGGTAGAGCCACGGCACCGGCAACAGCGACGGTGTGAACGAAAGCCAGAAGAAGACCGCAGCGACGGCCAGGCCGCCGACGCTGGGAGGACGCGGAGGCCAATGCCTTCGACTGTCGACCTTCTTGCTTTTCATGGAATCGCTCCTCATCGGTTCACCGGCATCCCGGAGTTCGACCCACTTGCAGATTCGGCCGCAGACGGAGGGACCGCCGGCCGCAGGCCACGCCCCGTCCATCGACGGTACCCCCATTCGACGACGAAGCTGAGCGCGAAGAGCGCGAGCAGCGTGATCCATGTCGTCGGCGGGCTCCTAACGATCGAATAGCCGAGGAGCAGCAGAAACAGCGCGGCGTTCAGGATGATAGCAGCGAGCAGCATCCACCGCCGTGCTCCGGTCTCGTGGCGGACGCGCAGATGACCGACGCTCACCATGCCGTAGACGATGAGAAACGCCAGGCTCGCCATCTGCCCGACGACCGACAGCGGGAAGGCGAGCACGAAGACGATCGTAAGCGCCGCGGTGATGAGCAGCGCCCAATTGCCGCTCAGCCAGATGTGGCGTTCGAAGATCTTCGGCAGCTGCCCGTCCTTGGCCACCTGGAAGGCGAGGTTGGCGTCGCCGAACATCGTGGCGTTGACGGCCGAGGCCGTCGCCACGAGCGCCGCGACCCCGATGGCCACGAACCCGACGCGCCCGAGGACCACCTGGCCCGCTTCGGCCAGGGCGTGCCCCTGGTTGGCCTCGATCGCGTGGGTGCTCATGACAAGCACCATGACCGTGCTCACCACAAGGTAGACGACCATGACGATGATGAGCGCCGAGTACATCGCCCGTGGCAGCTCCCGCGCGGGGTCGCTCATCTCGCCGGTGGTATTGGTCATCACGCCGAAGCCCTCGTAGGTGACGTACAGCAGACCGGCGCCGAAGAGGATGCCGAAGGGTCCCATGCCGCCCGAGAAGGTGAGCGCGGGTACGTGCGCCTTGGTCATGCCGACGGCGACGAAGACGGCGAGGATGATGAGCTCGAAGACGATGATCGCCGTCTCTGCGCGGCTCACGACCTTTGAGCCCACGAAGTTGACGACCACGACGGCGAGGATGATGCCGACGGCGATCGCCTTGCCGGACCAGCTCGGCAGGCCGCCGCCGAGAAGGTCCTGCGCGTAGCCGGCAAAGCCGGAAGCGTACAGCGCCATGGCGACCATCCAGCCGAGAAACTGGAAGATGTTGAGGCCGCCGGCCATGATGCCGTCGCCGAAGCACTCGACAAGGAACTGGGCCGCGCCGCCGCGGCTCGGGTAGCGGACGCCCAGCTTGGCGTAGGAGTAGACCGAGAAGAACGAGACCACACCGCCGACGAGGAACGCCACCGGTAGCCACACGCCGGTGGCGGTGGTCGCCAGGCCCACCAGCGTGTAGAGGCCGGCGCCCATCATGCCGCCGACGCCGATCGCAGTCGCGCCGACGACGCTGATCGTGCCCTTGCGAGTCGCCGGGGCCTTTGGCTCCGTCATCATCTGGCGGCTGCAGCCTGGGCGGTCGGGTTCGGGGTCGGCTCGGTGACCCTGTGCAGCGTGTTGCCGTCGGCATGCCGGAACGGCTCCGCGTTGCCGGAGATGATCAGCACCGTCTCCTGCTCGTAGGACCAGGTGCCGTCGTCGTTGATGGCGACGGCGATCGTGTAGCTACCGGTCCGGAATGCGTATTCCAGGAACGGGTTGGACACGATCCCGTTGGTCTCGGACCCTCGCACCGCCTCGAGGCGGAAAGCGCGCGCGTCGGCCGCGGCATGATCAACGGCCATCGCCGTCTTCGCGCGCGGGATCGACAGCGTGAGGATCACAGTGCCGGTGGCCGGCTCCCAGAGCCAGTAGCCGACCTGGTCGTGGAAGGTCTCGACCTCGTCCGACTTGACGATGTGCGTGTGATAGCGCAGACCGTAGAAGAGCTGCGGCCCGCTGGTCTGGGCGTCGATCGGCTGGAGCGCGTAGTGCTCGACGTAGGCATCCTTCTCGGGACCGTCGGCCTTGGGATTGACGTCGTGGCCGCCGGCGCTGGTCCAGACGCCGGCCATCCCGGTGAGCGGGCCAAGGGTGGCGAGCGTGTCCACGTCGGGCTCGGGCTCAGCGTAGATGTCCTTGGGGGGATTCTTCATCATCGGCTCCCGTTGCGGGTCAGTGTCGGGGCTGAATGCCGAGCCGCTCGAGCTCGGCCGGCGAGCCGATCCTGCTCAGGTAGCCGTCGATCAGACGCCCGGCATCGATCCCGACGAGCATGTCCTCGTCGATGAGGTCGAGCTCCGCCAGCCCCATCGCGAGCGCGAAGTACTCGAGCGCCGCGTGCTCGAGCTCGATGCCCTCACGGAACGCGCCCTGGGCGTCGAGCCCGCGGAACAGACGCTGCGTGACCTCGACCCAGTCGCCGTACCTGCGACGCGCCGCGTCTGCCAGGTCGGGCTGAGTCTTGGCCCGCATCACGAACGCCGTCAGGACCTCGGTCACCTGGCGCTGTTCCTCATCGGGACGAGCGTACGCGAGCATCCGTCTGCGCAGGTCCTCCAGCCCCTTCGCCTCACCGACGACCCGGTAGTTGACCTCCATCGCGTGGTCGCAGGCGAGCTCGAAGGCGTAAAGCATGAGCTCGCCCTTGTCCCGGAAGTAGAGCTGGAGCACGCCACGGGTCCAGCCCGACTCCTCGGCGATGTTGCGGATGGACGTGTGGGCCAGGCCGCGCCGGGCGATCGTGCGCCAGACGGCCGCGGCGAGCTCAGCCCTCCGCTCGTCCCAATCGACTTGACGTGGCATCCTGCCCCTCCTGCAGGTCTCTTCAGTACATCTTACCGGCGCCACGTTGGCCGCACGAACGCGGAACTGTCGGCTGCGAACACTCTCAGACGGGCACCAACGCCGCAAGGAACTGGTCCACCACCAGGCCCAGCGAGCCCAGCTGAGGGAGGGGATCATGGGCGTTCCTCTCGCGTCTTCGCAGTACCAAAGGTGGCTTTGATCGACTTGCGGACTATATGAAGGATACGGATAATGTCAAGTGTCATGGACGACCGTCCTAGATACGTTGACGTACTGACCAAAGAGCCCGCATGACACTGCCGCCGCTCGCTCTCGACCGCCTCGCACCGCGCTGGAAGGAGATGGCCGGCGCCGTGAGCACACAGGTCGACGACCTGCCCGAGCTGGAGCGGAGCCGAGCCGCACTTCCTGTTCGCGGCGTTCAGCCTCGCCGCGGAGATGTGGTACCAGAAGGGCGACCCCGCCGCCCCTGCGTGGACCGAGTGGCAGCAACCGTGGCGCAAGTACGGCGGTGACAACCCGGGCACCGTGTACCTGTCGGCGCCGGTGAGCCCGCGGCACCAGTACCGCATCCGCGGGCCGCTGGCCGGCGCCCACTACGTGGGCGTGCAGATCCATCGCCAGATCCAGGGCTTCAACGCGCCCAGCGCCAACATCAGCAGCGCCGACCTCACGCCCGGCCCGGACGGGCGCTTCGAGCTGGTCATCGGCGGCGAGCGCCCCGAGGGCGCCGCGCACTGGCTGCCGCTCCAGGACGACGACTACGTCGCCATGGTCCGCGTGTACTCCTACGAGCCGTGGACCCGCTGGGACGTCACCATCGAGCGCATCGACGGCGTGGCGGCCGAGCCGCTGCCCGCAGTGGAGCGGCTCGCCAAGGCGGCGTCGTACTTCGAGGCCGAGGTGCTCTCTTCCATCGAGCTCACGGAGCTGATCCGGGCGGGCGGCACCAACACCTACGGCCCGCCCGACGCCACCTACCGCCAGCCCAAGTACGGTGACGCCCTCTTCCCGACCCTGGACAACACCTACGAGTCGTCGATCTCAAGCCCGACGAGGCGCTCCTGCTCCACGGTCGGCTGCCCAAGGCCAAGTACACCAGCCTCGTCTTCTACGACCGCTGGTGGACGACGCTCGACTACCCGCGCCTGCAGTGCTACCTCACCGACCGCGACCTCGTCCTGAACGGTGACGGCACCTACGACGCCGTCATCGCCCCCGCCGACCCCGGCGTGCCCAACTGGATCGACACGCAGGGCCTCACCCAAGGCGTGTTCGTCTCGCGCTACCTGCTGGCGCAGGAGAAGCTGCTTCCCGAGGCCTCGGTCGTGAGGATCGCCGACGTGCCCGACCCGCCGGCGAACAGCGCGATGACCGCGCCGGCGAGCGCCGGCCCGATGAACAGACTGGCCTGCGCCGTGCCCTGCACCGCCGTGTTTCCGAGCGACAGGTCGTCGCTGCGCACGATGCGAGGGACGATCGCGGTCTGCGCCGGAAAAAAGAACGCGTCGGCGATACCGAACGAGAGGGCGAACGCGTAGACCATCCAGAGCTCGACGCGACCGCTGATGACGACCGCCGCAAACAGCGCGGTCAGAACCAGCCGCGCGAGGTTCGAAGCGAGCATGACGGCGCGCGGCGAGTAGCGGTCGGTGACCGCGCCGCCGACGAGCATGAGCACGGCGCGGGGCAAAGCGGCCGCGGCGAGCACGGCGCCGACCGCCACCGGGCTGCCCGTCAGCGTGACGACCAGCCACGGCAGGGCGATCAGCTCGAACTGGTCGCCGATCAGGGAGACGGCCTCGCCGCCCCAGAGCAGGCGGAAGTCGCGGCTCCCGATCAGGCGCGAGAACGAGGGACGCGTCTGCGCCTCGGAGGATGCGAGACTGCTCATCGACAGGCCTGCCGGCAAGCGAGGGGGGTCCTGTCTCCGCGTGGCACGGTCACTCCGGCGATGGACCAGAGCGGGTGACGCTCTGCGCGACGGGATACCCTCATGCGTCCCTCCGTGACGATACTCAGTATCACGAAGTCCCGGAACACCCACGAATCCTTGACGAATCCAGACTGAGGTATCGGCACTCAGTTTCGGCAAGGTAACACCGGCCGTGCCCGCGCGCAAGAGCGGAGGCGGGCGGGAGTGGAGGATCGGCCGCGCCACGACGGATACGTACGCGCGACCACCGCGAGGAGGCCTTTGGGCGACCCGGCAGCATCCACCGACGATCCGAGGCGCGACGAGCGCCGCGGATCGAACCGGCGCAGGCTGGTCAAGGACCAGCTGACGCGCCGCGCCGCCCAGCTCTTCCGCGAGCGCGGCTCGGGCTCCCGGAGTCGGACCTCCTGCACGGACTCGTGACCCACTCCGTGATCGGAGCCACCGTCGTCGCGACCGGCGTGAGGGTGAAGATGCGCGGGGAGGGCGACCTGATCGACCTGATGGCCCAGGCGCTTGCGATCGAGCGACGGGGGTGGCGCTCGACGCACGCAGCAGGGCGGTCCGGACCCGGCGACGGCCCAAGCGAGCGGGGCGCCGGACGCTAGCGGGCCGCGGCCGGCCGGAACCCCGGCCGAAGTGCAGGCGAGGCCGGGCCGGCGCGCAGAGGTCCCCGCGGACGTCCGCGCGCCGGCCCGGCCTTCGGCAGCGCCCGTCAGGCGTAGGGCTGCACCTTCAGCGACTCTGCTTGGCCGCGCTTCTTGAACTGGGAGCGCCAGCCCCAGTTGGCCATGAAGCGATAGCCGAACTTGGGGATCGGCGGCTTGGCCATGAGCCGGATCGCTTCGTCGGGCACAGGCTGTCCCGCAGCCAGCGCCTCGGCGCTGAGATCGAGCGCCTTGACCGCCGTGCGCATCATGCCCTTCATCTTGGCCAGCGGCTGGCCGCCGAGCATACCGCCGGCGGGCAGGATCAGCCCGCCGGCCCACTCGAACCCGGCGGCCCGGGCGAAGTTCCGGCAGATCTCCATGGCGACCTCGTTGTGGTCGACCTCCGGAAAGCCGGACTGGCAGATGGTGACGAACGCTCTATCGCCGGCGCCGTCCGCGCCCACTCCCGCCGCGTGGTCCGCGGCGATGAGCTCGAGCACGCGGATGGCCGGCGCCGGGAGACTGTCGACGTACAGCGGGAACGAGAACACGACCAGGTCGGCCGCAGCGACGGCGGCGCGCAGCTCCGCGACCGACTCGTCCGAACGCACGGCCTTGGCGACGTGCAGGGTCTGGGACTTCACACCGCGCTTCTCGAGTTCGTCGAGGAGATAGGCGCCGAGCGACTCGGACGTGCTCTCTCCCGGCTTGGGGCTGCCGACCAGCAGCAACGCCTGCTTCGGGGCCTTCATGCGACCACCTTCTCCCGGCCGGCGCCGTCTGCGGCGAGCACCCCGTCCACGCCGACCTCGGCGAGCAACCCGTTGACCGCCACGCGGACCTCCCACGCGCCGGTGCCCTCTTCGAGCACGCCGACGGTCCAGCGCGGCGGCTGCATGTTGAGCGTGTTCCGCTGCACCAGCCGCTTGAACGTCTGCGCCTCCGCGCTCTCGCTCCGTCCCGCCGGCACCGTACCGACGACCAGCAGGTCGCGCCTGCTCTCGTACCTCTGCGGGTGGCGCGTCTCCCCCCGCCGCTTCTGCATGAACGGCAGCAGGATCGGGATCACGTGGTCGAGCGCCTTCTTCAGCTCCGAAGAGTACCCGCCGAAGGTCACGGGCGTGAGGAAGACGACGAGGTCGCTCTTGACCCAGCGCTCGGTGAACGCGCGCCCGTCGTCGTTGTGCGCGCAGACGCCGGGCGTCTGCGTCCAGCACTTGAAGCAGCCCGCGCACCAGGCGATCTTGTCGCCCTGCAGGCGCCAGTCGTCGACGGCCCAGCCGCCTGCGGTCAGGCCGTCGATCAGCGCCTCGTGCGCCAGGGCCGCCGTCGGCTCGTCGTCGAGGCGCCCGTCCAGAAGCAGGACGGCGCCGGTCGGGTTCGCGTTCATTCGCTGGCCTCCAGGTCTTGATGGTCTGTCGGGTTCCAGTTCTCGGCGCCGGCGCGCGGCTCCGCGGGAAGTTGCTCGAGCTTGGCGATGGTCTCGTCGCACCACTCGATGTACGCCTTGCTGTTGTGCTGTCCGCAGCTCACGGTCATGAGCCAGTAGGGCGAGGGCGGCTCGTTGTCGCGCGTCATCACCTTGTCGTAGTGCGCGTACCGCTCGAGGAGCGCGACGTGCTGGGCGCGGGTCTGCTTGACGTGCTCGATCATCGCCTCGGGGCCGATCTCCCAGCCGTGGAAGAGCTTGAGGAGGAGTTCGACGCGCTCCCGCACAGGCTCCGGCGGCTGGGCCAGCCAGCGGTGCAGTTCGGCGCGGCCGGCCTCAGTGATGGTGTACACGTTGCGATCGGGCTTGCCGGTGTGGTGCTGGACCTCGCGAGTGGCCAGACCCTCTTCCTCGAGCCGCTTGAGGATCGGGTAGATGTGCCCGTAGCTCTCGCTCCAGAAGTTGCCGAGGCTCTGGGCGTAGATGCGCTTGATGTCGTACCCGGACAGCGGGCCGTAGGCCAGAAGCCCGAGCACCGCGTACTTCGTCTTGTTCTCCCGAGGCATCGCCCCTCCGTCGCCGTCTTCCTATGACGGTGGGAACTATATCCTTTTGTCATATGCCCGTCAAGCCCATCGTGCCGATCTGGTCCGGCGGCCTCGTCGCCCCCCGCGCGGCGACGGACTCGGGGCGACTGAACCGTGCGGCAGGGCGGTACACTCTTCATAGGGTCCGTAGGAGTTGGTACGAAGCCGGAGGTCGCCGTGGGATTCATGGACAAGGCTACGCAACTGGCCGATGAGGCCGCGGCGAAGGCCAAGGTGGTCGCCGCCAACGCGAAGGAGAAGTCCGGTCCGGCGCTCGAGAAGGCCAAGGTCAAGGCCGGCGAGCTGGAGGAGAAGGCTCAGCCCGCGCTGCGCAAGGTCGAGGCAGGGCTGAAGGAGTTCGACGCCAAGGCGTCGCCCGTCATCGAGGACGCGGCACGCCAGGTGTCCGACTTCGTCTCCAGGACATTCGGCACGAGGAAGGAGCCCGACGCCAAGCAGGGCGGACCGGGCGAATGAGGAGGTAGCTGTGGGATTCACAGACAAGGCGAAGCAGGCGGCGGCGGACGCCAAGGAGAAATCGGGACCGGCGCTGGACAAGGCCAAGGCGACGGCCACCGACCTCGGCGAGAAGGCCAAGGCGACGACCGACAAGGCGAAGGCCGAGGCGGCCGAGATCATCGAGAAGGCGAAGAAGCAGGGCGCAGAGCTGATCGAGCGGGCGAAGACCGAAGGGCCGGAGCTGCTCGAGAAGGCGAAGAAGGAGGCTGCGGAGCTGCTCGAGAAGGCGATGAAGGAGGCCAACGAGCTGCTCGCCAAGGCCAGGGAGAAGCTGAAGTAATGGCGCCGGCGCCCGAAGCGCCGGCCGGCGCCACGCCGGCATCGGACGCGCTCGCGGCCGGCCCCGACGGCCGGCCGCGCTGCTTCTGGGCCGTCGTCGGCGCCCCCGAGTACGTCGCGTACCACGACGCGGAGTGGGGGCGCCCGGTCGTCACCGACGACGGCCTGTTCGAGCGCCTCACCCTCGAGGCGTTCCAGTCCGGTCTGTCGTGGCTCACGATCCTGCGCAAGCGGGAGAACTTCCGGGCGGCGTTCGCGGGGTTCGACGTCGCCGCCGTCGCCGGGTTCGGCGAGACGGACTGCAGGCGCCTTATGGCCGACGCCGGCATCGTCCGCAACCGGCTCAAGGTGGACGCAGCGCTGGCCAACGCCCGCGCCGCCCTGCCCGTGATCGAAGAGCACGGCTCCCTGGCGGCGCTCCTCTGGCGCTTCCGGCCGGAGGCACATGAAGCGCCGCGCGCGCAGGCCGACTACGTCTCGAAGAGCCCGGAGTCGGCCGCCATGGCCAAGGAGCTCAAGCGCCGCGGCTTCCGCTTCGTCGGTCCGACGACCGCCTACTCGACCATGCAGGCCGCCGGCATCGTGAACGACCACGCCGAAGGCTGCTGCGTCCGCGGCGCCGTCGAAACCGAGCAGAGGGAAGCAGCAGCGCGGTTCGTCTGACCGTCAGCCCGCAGCAGACTCGAGCGGCTCCAGACCGAGCCGCTCCAGCTCCGCCGGCGAGCCGATCTTGCGCAGGTAGTCGTCCACGAGCCGCTCGCACTGCTGTAGCTCGCAGAGATCAGGGACGATGGCCTCGACCTGGGAGAGCCCGGCGGCGAGGGAGAAGTACTCGATGGCCGTGAGCCCCGGATCCAGGCCTGCGCGGAGGGCCCCCGCCGCGGCCAGCCCGGAGAAGATGTCCTCCGTCACGCGCAGCCACTTGATCCAGCGCTGCCGAAACTCCTCGGCCAGCTCGGGGTGCGTCGGGATGCGCGCGACGAAAGCGGTGAGGACGATCGTCACCAACCGCTGCTCCTCGTCGGGCCGCACGAACGACATGAGCATCCGGCGCACGACCTCCAGCCCCGTCGCGTCGCCGACGACCCGCCCATTGACCTCAAGCGCGTGGTCGCTGGCGAGCTCGAACGCGAAGAGCATGAGCTCGTCCTTGTCGCGGAAGTAGAGTTGAAGAACGCCGCGAGTCCAGCCTGACTCCTCGGCGATGTTGCGGATGGACGTGTGCGCTATGCCGTGACGCTGGATGGTCCGCCACACGGCCTCGGCCAGTGCGGCCCTGCGTTCGTCCCAATCCACCTTTCGCGGCACGCTGCCCTCCTCCCGTCCTGAACCCGCGGCTATCCTACTCGACCGCCGGAGCCATCCCGCCCGCTCCGCCCTCCGAGGCTTCTGCCGCCGCGGCCTGCTCCGCCGCGTCGGCGTACTGCGACTGATAGAAGACCTGCTTGAGCGCCTGCGCCGGCGGCGCGGCCCAAAGCAGAATCTCCACTTGACAGATGGTCCATTCGTGGGCGACTATCCCCGGAGCCGCAATAAATGTCAAGTGTCTCTGTCATCTGTCATTTTATGAGGACGGCGGCTCTTTTATCGCTCACAGGGAGGACAGTGCCTGACGACGGATCACAGAGCGTAGGTCTGGAGCCGCCTCATGCGCCGGACGCCGCCGTCAAGCGCATGGCCGTGCTCGCCGCGGCTGCCGGGCTCTCCACGTGGGCCATCGACATGGCGGCGACGCAAGTCGCCCTGCCGAGCATGCAGACCTCGCTGGGCATCTCGGTGACCGCCAGCCAGTGGATCCTGAACATCACCCTGATCGTGCTGGCCGGCCTGGTGACCGTGGGCGGAGCGCTCGGCGACCGGACCGGCCGACTGCGTATGTTCCGCCTGGGCATCGTGCTGATCGTCGCGGGTGCGGCGCTCACGTTCGCCGGCGGCCTGCTCGACGGGTTCGGCATCGTCATGGCGGGCTGCGTGATCGAGGGAGTCGGCGCGGCCTGCTCCCTCCCGGCGTCGACCGCCGTGCTCCTGGACGTGTTCCCCCGGGCCGAGCGCGGCGCGGCGCAGGGCCGCATGATGGTCATCAGCATGACCGTGACTGCGTTCGCGCCGACCGTGATCGGGGTGATCATCGAGACCCTGTCGTGGCCGTATGCGTACCTCCTGACCGTCGCCGCCGCCGTGATCACGCTCTCCCTGTTGGCCAGGCTGAAGTATGCGCAGGCCAAGCTGCAGGCGACGCCCTTCGACTACGCCGGGAGCGTGCTGCTGTTCATGTCCGTGGCGCTGATCACCGTCGGCGTCATGCGGGGCGGCTCGACCGGGCTGGCCTCGCCGACGGTGCTGGCGCCGGGGGCCGTGGGAGTGGCCGTCGCCGCGGCGCTGGTGCTCCCGTCGCTGCGCAAGCAGCATCCGCTGATCCAGTTCCGCCTGATGGCGATCCGCAACGTCGGGATCGGCTTGTTCGTGAGCCTCATGCGCTTCCTGCCGAGCGTGCTGATGGGCGCCTTCGTGGCGCGCTACGCCCAGCAGGTGCTGGGACTCTCGCCGGTGGAAACGGGGCTGCTGATGATCCTGCCGGTCCTCGCGCAGGTGGTCGCGGCGCCGGTCGCGGGCCGCCTGCAGGACAAGGGCGGGCCGCGCACTCCGGTCTCGCTGGGCGCGGGGCTGCTGGCGCTGGGGCTGGCCCTGCTGGCCTTGGGCTTCCCGGGCCAGAGCCTCGTGCTCGTGCTCGTCGGCACCATCGTCGGCGGGGCAGGCTTCTCCTTCACGAACCCCGCGCAGATCGCCGCGATGAACCAGACGCCGCTGGACGAACGCGGGATGGTCGCGGGCATCTTCCCGCTGGCAAGCCAGTTCGGCACCGCCCTGTTCGTGGCTCTCCTGACCGCGGGGCTGAGCGCGTTCACGGCAAGGTTCATGACGAACCATGCCGGCGCGAGCGAGGCCGCCGCGGAGGCGAGCGCCTTGGGCGCCCTGTCGTGGATCGGGGTGGCCGCGACGCTGCTGACGCTGGTCGTCTCGTTGCTGCTGCGCAGCCCGGCGTCGCAGCCGCAGCCAAAGGCGCTGGAGGCCGCCGTCGATCCGGCGGTAGCCGAAGCACGCGGGGCGGCAGGGCGATGAGGGTGGAGACCGACATGGACGACTCATCCGTCGTGCGGACGCTCGCGGACGCCTACATCTGGGGCTACCCTACGGTCGACTGCCACAGCGTGATCAGCCGGCAGGTGCTCGACCCCGCGTCACCCGACTTCAGAGCACCGTTCAACGACTTTGGCCACGCCCGCTCGCTCGCGACGCCCGAAGACCGCGCCGTCGTCGCGCTGAACGTCGACACGCCGTACTCCTACTTGTGGATGGACCTGCGGGCCGAGCCCATCGTCGTCACGGTCCCCGCGGCCGACGAGGGCCGCTACGTCGCCCTGGAGCTCTTCGACCTCTCCACCTACATCGTGGGCTACGTGAGTCCGCGCACGACCGGCCACGCGGGCGGCGACTTCCTCATCGCCGGGCCCTCCTGGCACGGGGCCGTGCCGGACGGCATCAAGAGCGCCTTCAGGGTCCCCACGGAGATCGCGTTCGCCCTCTGCAGGACCAAGCTGTTCGACGCCGCCGACATGCCCAACGTGCGCCGGATCCAGGACGGCTACCGTGCGCGACCGCTGTCAGCTTGTGTGGGGTCGACGCCCCCGCCGCGGCCGGCGCCCTTCGTCGACGTAGCGCCGGTCGACGTCCGCAAGGACAAGGGGTCAGTCGGGTTCTTCTCCGTCCTCAACGCGATGCTGCAGTACATGCCGCCCCTGCCGGAGGAGACCGCCGTCCGGCAGCGCTTCGCGCGAGCGGGCGTCTCGGCCGGGGCGAGCTTCCCCGAGAGCGGGGGGCTCGCCGATGCGGCTCGCACGGGGATGTCGATCGGCCTGCACGAGATGTACGCGAGGGCGGGGACGATCCGCTCGTCGGCGGAGATCTTCGGGAGCCGCGAGTTCCTGGGCGACGACTACTTGTCCCGGGCGTGCGGCGCGCTGCTCGGCATCTTCGGCAACGCGCAGGAGGAGTACCTGGGCGTCGGCTATCAGACGGACGCGGAGGGAGAGCTGTTCAACGGTCACAAACGCTACGAGATCCGCTTCGAGGCCGACGACATGCCACCGGTCGACGCCTTCTGGTCGCTCACGGTCTACACCGCCGACGGGTTCCTCTACGCCAACGAGATCGACCGCTACGTGGTCAACTCGCCCATGGTGCCGGCGCTGACCAGGGACGCCGGCGGGAGCTTCACGCTGTACGTGCAGCACGAGAGGCCGCCGAATGACGCGCTGCCGAACTGGCTGCCGGTGCCCGACGGCGAGTTCGGGCTCACCTTCCGCTGCTACCAGCCGCGCCAGGCGATTCTTGACGGCGCCTGGGTCGCGCCTCCCGTGACGCCGGTGGGAGAGCACGCTCCGGGCAGAAAGGGATGACCGACCATGCCGAGTGACCAGACTGAAGATCGACTGCCGCGCATCGAGGACTTCCGCACCGACCTGACGCCGGAGCAGATCCGGGCGGCGGAAGCCCGCAACACGCGCGCCATCGCCATGCAGGCCTACCTGCAGGCCGTCCCGGCGTTCCTGCACATGCGCCAGCTGACGGAGTTCATCCAGGGCCGCCGACAGCTCGCGCCCGATGAGCCCCCGCTGGGCGGGTGGTTCGTGATGCGCGCTCTGGCGGATCCCAGGACAGACAACGTCCTGCCCAATGTGGACACGCTGTACGGCGCCGCCTACCTGCTCCTCGACCGGCAGGGGCCCATCGTGCTGGACGTCCCACCCATCCCCGAGCGCTACTACTCCGTCGCGATCCTGGACGCCTACTTCAACAACTTCGCCATCGTCAGCCCGCGGACGTTCGGCAACGACGGCGGCTCGTATCTGCTCGCGCCACCGGGGTGGGCGGGCCAAGCGCCCGAAGGCATCACGGCGGTCTTCGAGGCGCCCACCCCGGCGGTGTGCCTGCTGCAGCGGATCTTCACGCGCGACTCGACCGAGTACGAGACCCTTCACGCCCTGCAGGATGCGATCCGCCTGACGCCGCTGGACCGCTGGCTTGCCGGCGAGTCGGGCTTCCCACCGGTCGATCTGGCGACGTTCGTGATCGAGGCCATGCGCGCGACGCGCGATCCGCTGCAGTTCTTCGAGCGCACCGACTTCTATACCGGGGTCAATCCGCCGCCGGCAGAGGACGGCGGCCTGGCGGAGCCTTGCAGGACGGCGGGCGTCGGGCCCGGCTCGCGTCTGCCCGACGACCCGCACCTGCGCGAGGCGATCAGGCAGGGCGCGGCCGACGCACAGGCCATCATGAACGCGCGCCTCTCGGCGGCGCCGGTCCGCAGCGGCTGGCACGTCCCCGACCCGAACGTGGGCCGCGCGGGGCCATACCTGCTCACGCGCGCCGTCACTCAGCTCTCCCAGATCGGCTCGTTCGTCCCGGACGAGGCCATCTACTTCACCGCGCACCGTGACAGCGAAAGCCGCCCTCTGGACGGCAGGCACAAGTACACCTTGAGCTTCAGGCACGGCGCGCTGCCCCCGCTGCGCGAGTACGGGTTCTGGTCGGTGACGATGTACAACGAGGCCTCGCTGCTGGTCGACAACCCGCTCGACCGGTACCTGCTGCGTCCGGATTCGCCCGGCCTCACCGCTGCGCCGGACGGCAGCCTGACGCTGCACATCCGGCGCGACCGGCCGACAGACGCGCCGGAGGGGAACTGGCTGCCGGCGCCCGACGGGGTCTTCAGCGTCGCGCTCCGCGCGTACCTGCCCCAGCCCGGCATCCTCGACGGGACGTGGTTCCCGCCCGCCAATGAACGTGTCGACTGAGCTCCGGACAGGCAGGGACAGCATGACCGCCCCCAAGCGCTCTCTCGTCGTGCGCAGCATCTACGTGGGCCGCGACCTCGAGCTCTTTCTGGTCACGGCCGTCGCGACCATCCTGATCGTGCGCGCGGTCCTCGCGGCCACGGGGTGGCCGCAGCTGGGCGGCGGCAAGATCCACTTCGCCCACCTGCTGTGGGGCGGCCTCGGCATGCTCATCGCCCTGATCCTCTTCATGAGCATGGAGGGCCGCCTCTGGAAGGTCTTGGCCACGTTCGCCGCGGGCATCGGCTTTGGCCTCTTCATCGACGAGCTGGGCAAGTTCATCACGTCCGACAACAACTACTTCTTCAAGCCCACGATCGCCATCATCTATGTGGTCTTCGTGGTGCTGCTGCTCGTAGCCCGCGCGATCTCGCACGCGGTGGCCGTGTCGCCACAGTCGGCGTTGGACAACGCATTCGACCTGGCCAAAGAGGCGGTCATCCGCGACATGGACCAAGCCGAGCGCACCGACGCCCTGGCGATGCTGGCACGCTGCGACCAGACCGACCCGATCGTCGGGCAGCTCAGGTCGATGGTGGAGGGCATGACGGACGTCCCCGCGTGCGCGCCGCCGGCGCTCTTGCGGCTCAAGGCGCGCCTGGGCCGCTGGATCGCCCGGATCAGCGCGAACCGCTGGTTCAGGATCGTCGTCGTCGGCTGGTACGTGGCCCTCGCGGTGGTGGCGCTGGCCTACCCGTTCGTGGCCGCCTCGAGCGTCGCGCGATGGACTTCGCTCAGAAGGGTCAGGTGGCGTCCGCCCTGGCAGCCGGGGTGCTCGTCGCCATCGGGATCCTGCGCTGGCGACACTCGAGGCTCGCCGCCTACCGCTGGCTCGAGCGCACCATGCTCGTGACGCTCCTCATCAACGAGCTCTTCGCCTTCTACCGGCAGCAGCTGACGGCTGGGTTCGGCCTCGCCATCGTGCTCCTCACCTTCGTGACCATCCGCCTGCTCATCCGCGAGGAGCAGGCTCGCCCGGAGCAGCCGGCGCCGGACGGCGCGCTCGAAGCGGCGTGAGGCGCAAGAGAGGAGCGACCATGGATGCCACTGCATCAGTCGAGAAGGGCAAGGCAGCACGGACGGCGCGATCTGGGTGCCTTCCTGGCTCTTGCCAGGAATGACCGGAGGTTGACGAGATGACGGCGACATCGCGCATGGGTGACCTGTGGAACGAGCGGGCTGATGAGGTGGCGCGCCACGTCTGCCCTGCAGAGGGAGGGCCGGCTTGAGCCCCTCCATCCGCTACATCGTCCTGTCCGACGTCCACCTCGGAGCGGAGAACAGCATCCTGACCCGGCTTGAGGAAGGGATGACGATGGCCGACGTCCACGTGCCGAGCCCCGCCCTGACGAGTCTCGTCGACTGCCTGCGCACCCTGGTCGCCGGCAACGCCGGCGGCGAGCGACCTACGCTCGTCGCCGCCGGCGACCTGATCGACCTCGCCCTCTCGAGCGCCGAGCGCGCCCTCCCGGTCTACGGCCAGTTCATGCGGGCGCTGCTCTCCGAGGGCGACCCGGTGGTGGCCGACGAGAGCATCCTGCTGCCGGGCAACCACGACCATACGCTCTGGGAGAACACGCGCGGCCGCTGGCTCGAGGACCACATGCGCCTCGATCGCCCGCGCGATGAGCCCGGGCTGAAGTCCTCCCGACGGATCGGCCCGATGCTCCTCGGGCAGCGGCCGCAGCCGCAGTCGAGCCTGCTGACGACATTCGTGCGCGAGTGGACGGGGCGCGGGAAGGCATCGGTGCGCGTGCTCTACCCGGACCTCGCGCTGCGTTCCGACGATGGCCGTCGAGTCGTCCTTGCGACCCACAGCCACTACATCGACGGGCTCAGCCTGATCATGTCCGACCTGCTGCGCCTGGTCGCCCCGGACACCCCGACCCCCTCAGACGGCGAGACGATGGAGCGCGAGAACTGGGCGTGGATCGAGTTCTTCTTCTCGTCGATGACCCGGGCCGGCAGACCGGGTGCCCTGATCGAGGTGATCTACGACAGGCTGCAGGACCCGAAGGCGGTCGAGGGCCTGATCGAGGTGATCGCGGCCAATCTGACCCGGAGCAAGGGCAAGGTCTCAGCCAAAGTCGAGCGCTGGGTGATCGACGCGCGATCGGCGGGGTGGCGCAGAAGTTCGCCGCGGCCCGTGACCGGAGCATCACCGACGAGCTGCTGGGTGACGGTTCGCGGCGCCTGCTCGCGACGTACACCGGCTCGCTGCGGCAGCGGCTGGTCGACGAGACCGGCACGCTGCCGGCCGACGCCAGCCTGATCATCGGCCACACGCACAAGCCGTTCACCCAGTGGTGGCCCGACGAGACCTGGCCGACCGGCGGCCTGCGCGTGTTCAACACGGGCGGCTGGGTCGTCGACCACTACGCTCCTCAGCCGTTGACCGGCGGCGCCGTCGCGCTGGTCAGCGACGAGCTCGACGTGGCGCTGCTGCGCCTCTACCAGCAGGTGGACGATCCCTCGGCGTGGACGATCTCCGTCGAGACTGTCGCCGACACGCCATCGGGCGAGGCGTTTGCGGCCCGTGTCAAAGAGTCGATCGACGCGAAGGCTAGTCCCTGGAGCACCTTCTCCGCGGCGGCGGCCGATCTTGTGCTCGCACGCCGCCGGGAGATGGAGTCGATCCTCCGGGGGAGGCTGAAGGTGCTCCGAGACTAGTGGCGTCGTTCGTGAGGGCTGTGGGAACTGGTGACGGGCAACGTCCTGCCCGGCGGCAGACGCGCGGCTCGACGCCGCCAAAGCCGCGCTGCTGCGCAACAACCACAAGATCATGTTCTGGATCTGCCTGCTCATCGGGCTGATCATGGCCTATCGCGGCGTCGCGGCGCTTGTCGCCTAGCGACGACGACTGACGGAGGGAGCAGCTCATGACCTGGGAAGGCAACCGGTTCGACGGGACCATCGGCCTCACCGTGGAAGAGTCGACGCCGTCCTGGCCCGAGTGGCCGCGGCCCGCGGAGGGCCAGCCGAACGTGCTCATGATCGTGCTCGACGACGTCGGCTTCGCCCATCTCGGCTGCTACGGTGGCTCCATCGACACGCCGCATATGGACCGGCTCGCCGCCGGCGGCCTACGCTGCGCCAACTTCCACACCACGGCGATGTGCTCTCCGACGCGCTCCTGCCTGATGACCGGACGCAACCACCACGAGAACGGCCTCGGCAACATCTCCGAGCTCGCTTAGGGGTTCCCCGGCTGCGACTGCATGATCCCGCGCAGCAACGGCTTCCTCTCCGAGATCCTGCAGAAGAAGGGCGACGCGACGATGGCCGTCGGCAAGTGGCACCTTTCGAGCGCCACCTCGCAGTCGGAGGCCGGGCCGCGCAGCGACTGGCCGCTGGGGCGCGGCTACGACCGCTTCTACGGCTTCCTCGGCGCCGAGACCGACCAGTTCACGCCGGACGTCGTGGTAGACAACCATCACGTCTCGGTCGCCCAGGAGGACCCTGACTACCACTTCCTGCGCGACATGACCGACCAGTCGATCCTGATGCTGCGCGATCTGCGCAGCGCCGACCCAGTCAAGCCGTTCTTCATGTACTGGTGCTCGAGCGCGGCGCACGGGCCCCACCAGCCGCTGCCCGGCTACGTGGAGCGCTACGCGGGGCGCTTCGACGAGGGCTGGGACGTCTACCGCGAGCGCGCCGTGGCGCGACAGATCGAACTTGGCATCGCGCCGGAGGGCACCAGACTCTCGGCGCGCCCCGACGTCGTGAGCGCCTGGGCCGGCCTCTCCCCCGAGCAGCGGCGCCTCTGCGCGCGTCAGATAACACCGAGAGCGCCGCGTCCGACCGCTACACGGCGCCGTTCCGCTTCACCGGCAAGCTCGATCGCGTCGTGATCTCCGTCAGCGGCGAGCCCTTCGAGGACTTCGCGAAGACCGTGGAGAAGGCCTGGCTCGTGCAGTAGCGACGTCGCTCGCATGCGATTCATCGAGCAGGAAGTGGCTGCGGCGCTTGCCTGTCCGGAGCGACCGGCAGGCGCTCGAGCACGAGAAGCGGCAGATGAGCAGATGGGAACGCTGTCGTTGTGACAGCGGCGCCCGGAAGGATTAGAACCTTCGACCTCGCGCCTCCTGCGGGCGCACCTCAGACTCGCGGCAGGTGCACAAGTCGCGGAGCACCCGTCGCGACAGCCCTGGTTGTGGCCAACTTGGTGCGCATGAGCGCCGGCCCATGCGCTTCCCCTGCTCGGCTCCACCTTGCGGCCGACTGCTGTTGCTACTCAGGTGATGTGAGTTCAGCTTTGTGGTGCAGCACTTCCATCTCTGACGCTCCCGTCTCAACCGCCCCGCACGATGCTCCTCACCCTCTGCGCCTCCCACGTCTAG
>CAIOZS010000102.1 GCA_903862845.1 uncultured Thermoleophilia bacterium | reverse complement strand
TCGATGATCAAGATCCTGGTCATGCCGCGCTCCTCTGATCCGGTCGCTCGATTGTCGCATGTAACGCTATGCAGGCATACGTGGAGTCCGACCAGAGTCTGCGGCGAATCCGGCCAGTCCGATCCTGCAGGCCAAGCCGCTCGTCGTGTGCCCAACGCACTGCGGTCAGGCCGCTCTCGCGATGACGGCGCCGACCTCGCCGCGGAATGCCCCCAGGGCAAGCAGCGACTTGACCAGCAGATCGAGCGAGACGGAAGGATCAGCTACCTCCATCTTGGCCACCCGTGACTGGCTTGAGCCGAGCCGGCGCGCGATCTGCGCCTGCGTCCATGAGTTGTTCGTGCGCAGCTCGCGCAGGTATTCGGCGAGCGCCAGCTTGAGCTCGATAGACGCCGCCTCCTCTTCGGTCAACTCGAGGAAGTCGGCGGCGTCGCCGCTGCGCCAGTTGGCGGCTGCCAGACGGTCTTGCTTGGCCTTGTCCATCTCGCTCGCTCCTTCTCTCCTGGAGCCTATGCGGCCACGTCGCTGCGGGCGTCGCCCTGGCGGGGTCGATCAGGCGGTGCGACAAGGGCATCTTTCGCCGCCGCCGCACCCCGCAAGGGGCGGGGCGGCCTACCCCTGAAGTGGACGGTAGGGTGCGCGACGACGCCTAGAAATCCTTCGGTTTCACCAGCCGATGCCGTACGCACGGCGTGGGCACGGTCCAGGTCAGTCAACCTTCTGGCCGTCTGCTCGATCCCTTTGCTCGATGGGAGCTCCCGGGAGCGCTACGCCATGGAAACGACCACATGCCCCTTCTTGTGCCCCTGCTCGACATACCTGTGGGCCTCGACGATCTGCTCCAGCGGATAGCACCTGTCGATGACCGCCCGGATCTTCCCCAGCTCGATCAGATCTGTGAGGAACGCCAGATCGTCGGGACTTCCGCCACCGCCGGATCCCGAGTCCTTGTTGACGTTGAGGTAGACGCCGTTCTTCTTCAGAGCCTCCCTGCCCCGCGAGGACGTGAGCTTGCCCACCGCATCGAAGACGACGTCGTAGGACTCACCTTCGGCGAAGTCCTGCTCTGTGTAGTCGATCACGTGATCGGCGCCGAGCGACCTGACCAGCTCGACGTTGGCGGTGCTGCACACACCCGTGACCTCAGCCCCGAAGGACTGTGCGAGCTGCACCGCATAGGTGCCCACGCTTCCCGAGGCTCCATAGACCAGGACCTTCTGGCCGCGCTTGATATTCGCCTTCCGAAGGACCCTCAAGGCCGTGGCTCCGCCGGTGGCGACCCCGGCGGCGGCCTCCTGCAACGACATGTTGGCCGGACGCATGGCCAGCATCCCGTCCTTCGCGATCGACCTTCTCGGCTTCTCTCGGACACATGCGTACTCCGCGTACGCGCCAAGTCCCCACCCGGTGAACCCGAAGACCTCGTCACCCTTCTTGAACAGCGTCACGTCTCTGCCCACCCCCTCGACCACCCCGGCCAGCTCCATCCCCAGGATCGGGTTCTTGGGCCGGGTGAAGCCAAGCACGAGGCGAGCCATGAGCCGCTGCCCGCGGGGAACATCGAAGCTGCGGATCCGCACGTCCCCCCGGTGCGCGGTGGTCGCGCACACCCTGATGAGGACCTCGTCGTCCCCGGGAACAGGCCGCTCCACATCACGAAGCTGAAGGACGTCGGGGGGGCCGTAGGCTGTGCAAACCGCCGCCCTCATGCGGCACCTTCTCCGGTCGCCGCGACCGACGCAAGGGCGCGCGCGCCGAATCCTCTGACGATCAGCCATATCGCGAGGACGATCTCCGCCACCGCCAAGGGCAGCATCAGGATCCCGAAACCGTGGCCGAACAAGGCCAGCAGCGGCCAGGCCAGGTACAGGACGGCGCCGACGAGACCCCAGACCGACAGCCATCGGGGGATGAGTCGCGACTGGTAGAAGAGGTAGTAGAACATCAGTGAGCCCAGGCTGAAGACGATGGCGGTGAGGTACCCGGGAATCGGACCCGCGAGGAGCGCGCTGAGGGCCTGGAAGTGCGGAGCACCAGGGGACGCCGCTTCCGCGTGCTCCCGGCTGAGCTCGACGAGCAGCAGCCACGCGCCTGCACAAGCCATGTAGGCGACGGTCTCGAGGGCGCCCCGGAAGACGACACAGCCAAGCGCCAGGACTTCGTTGTACTTCTTGAAGACCGGGAACATCAGGACCGGGACCATCGCCAGCGCGAGGCCCATGACCAGCACCAGGAGCGCTCCCAACACGACGTGGTTCTGGCTTGCGGCGATCTTGGTGAGGGCATCGGGGCCGTCCAGCAGGCCTCCTGTCACGACGTAGCTCAATACGCCTGCGATGTCTCCGATGATGAACAGCACCCCCACGATGATCGCGGACTTTCTGTACGAGATCATGTCACTCTCCTTCGTCTGTCGCTTGTGGTGCCGGGCTGGGCGCAAGGCGATTGACCGAGACCAGCGGCACGCCGAGATCACGCACTCTCTTCAGGAGTCCGTGGAGCGCGGCCTGGTCGACGAGCACCCCGGTCAGGAGCGTGTTGCCGTCGTCTTCCAGCGTGATGGCCAGCCCTGCGAACCAGTGGGTCCAGGCGGGCCCGAGATGGCCTTCGATCCTGATTTGATAGATCGAGGGCCAAGCCGGGCCTGTTCCCTGGATTCGTTGCTCTGCCACTCTTGTCTCCGCTCTTCCGCCGCCGTTCGAGACGTCTGCAGTGCGCCTCCTCCATGAGCATGGGGGCGTACGGAGGCGCCGTCATCGGTCCGAAGGACTATTCGGTGGGACTAATCGCCGCGGGCCGCGGCTGGGTGCGGACGCTCAAAGGGACGCGAGATCAGTGCTGGGGCAGGACTCCCAGTTCCCTCGCCTTGGCTACAGCCTGCGTCCGGCTGTGGGCGTCGAGCTTGTCGTAGATGCTGCGCGCGTGGGCCTTGACCGTGTATACCGAGAGGAACAACCGCGCGGCGATCTCCCGGTTCGTGAGCCCCGCGGCGATGTGCCGGAGCACCTCTCGTTCGCGTTCGCTCAAGAGCTCGGCGCCTTCGGACGAGGCTCCGGAGGGGCCGGTGAGGCGCGGCCCGGCCGACGGGAAGGCCGCCAGCACGCGCCGCACGTCGTCCGGCGCCATCGCGCGGGAATCGGCTTCCTCGAGAAGGCGGGCCATCGGCGGGCCCCCATCCACGAAGACGCGGACGTAGCCCTCCGGTGCGGCCAGGCACAGGGCGCGCTCCAGCGCCGCGAGGGCCGCGGATGCGTCGCCGCGCGCCTGGTGAGCGAGCGCCTGCAACGCCAGGATCTCGATCATGCTGCCGATCCTGCCGCCTTCTTCCGCCGCATGCAGGAGGCGCTCCAGGAGTCTCACGGCGTCGTCGAGCGCGCCGGCCACCCGGTCGCTCTCATGCCGGGCGATGAGCACCCTCGCCAGTGTCAGGTGCTCGAATTCGCGCAGGTAGCTGAGGTCGTCGTCGACGGACAGGCCTCGTTCACGCGCCCACTCCGATGCTTCGGTCACCCTGCCCTGCCTGGCCCAGATCGCAGCCTTCAGGGCTGAAATGGGACGGATGACCGGCAAAGGCGTCCTGACGAACAAGCGTTCAGCCTCGTCCAGGAGGTTGAGAGCGCTCTCCAGATCGCCCTCCGTCTCGGCGAGCCGAGCCCGGGCGACACACCAGCGGTACGGCCATACCGGCGCCTCCGCTTGCTCGCCCAGTTCCTTGCTTCTCAGCAGATGTTGTTCGGCTGCAGCGAGGTCACCCCGTTCGAGGTCCAGTTCGCCCAGCCCGCGATACAGGTCAGTCGCGGCCGGAAGCAGGGGCTCGCCTTGGCCCACCACGAACTGCCGTAGCTGCTCGAGCGCGTCCACCGCTTCACGGGGACGGCCCAGCGCCAATGTGATGACGGGCAGGACAGATGCGGCGCTGATCGCGTCAGGGATGTTGCCGGCTGCACGTAGGCTCATGACGTAGTCGAAGAAGACCCGGGCGGCGGCTTCCAGGTCGCCGCTGGCCCAGTACGTCATCCCCATGAGCGCGGTCGCCTGTTGGCGCCTGACATGGTCTCCTTCGGGCAGGAGTTCTAGTACCCGCTGAGCGTGCTTCACGGTGCCGGGCACGTCCCCGACAGAATGGGCGTTGTAGGCACGGGCCACGGCTATGGTCGCCAGCAGAGACCGAAGCTGCTCTTCGTCCACGACGACCTTCGGCTCGCTCGGACCGGGCTCCAGCCAGCGCTCGGCGTCCCGCAGCCGTGCCTCGGCGGCCTCCAATTCGCCGCTGCCCAACAATGCCCAGGCAAACCAGACGCCGAGCACGGGCCGAGAGCGGATCAGCTCGTCCGGCAGCGCCCTCGCCCACATGAGCCATGTGACGCTCTGGGAGGTGTCCTCCGTCATGGGCCCCGCCAGCCCGATCAGCTCGGCCGCCCAGTCGAAGTCCTCGGCGCACAAGGCGTGACGGATCGCGTCGGGTCGCGAACCGTGCTCCTCGTACCACTCGCTCGCCCTCCGGTGCAGAGCGGGCATTTGATCGGGCTGCTCCTCGACCAGGTGCGCTTGCAGGACATCGGCGAAGAGGTGGTGATAGCGGTACCACTGACGTTCTTCATCGAGCGGAACGACGAAGAGGTTGTCGCGCTCCAGGCGCTCGAGCATCGCTTTGCCATTCTTCTGCCCGGTGACTGCATCGCACAGCGCACCGCACAACTTGTCGAGGATGGCGGTCTGCAGCAAGAAACTGCGCGTGCGTTCGGGCTGGCGCTGAAGAACCTCCTCGACCAGGTAGTCCAGCACGAAACGGTGGCTGCCGGTGAAGCGTTGAATGAAGCCGGCGGCGTCTGATCGCCCCCGTATGGAGAGCGCCGCCATCTGCAGGCCGGCGATCCAGCCTTCGGTGCGGGTCTCCAGGGCAGAGATGTCCTCTGCCGAGAGGTCGAGGCTCATCACCCGGTTGAGGAACTCGGCGGCTTCGGAGGGGGTGAAGCGCAGGTCGGCCGCGCGCAGTTCGGTCAGTTGGCCGCGAGCACGCCACCGGGCCAGGGGGAGATGTGGATCCTCCCGGGTGGCTATGACCAGGTGCAGCTGTGGTGGCAGATGCTCCAGCAGGAACGCGAGAGCTTGGTCCACCGGTTCGGAGTCGACGACGTGGTAGTCGTCGAGGACGAGGAGGACACTGTGCGGAAGAGTCGTGATCTCGTTGAGCAGGGCCGTCAGCACCGCTTCGGTCGGCGGCGGCTGGGGAGACTGGAGCATGCCGAGCGCCCCTTCCCCGACCTCCGCCGCGACCGTCCGCAGAGCGGCGATGAGGTAGGTCAGGAAGCGCGGCAGATCGCTGTCGCCTTCGTCCAGTGAAAGCCACGCGGGATGGACCTCCGGTTCAAGACGGCTGCAACCGGCCAACCACTGGCTGAGTATCGTGGTCTTACCGAAGCCGGCGGGGGCAGAGACGAGGATCAGCCTGCCCTGCAGACCCTCGTCCAGGCGTTCGATGAGGCAGGAACGAAGCACTACGTTGGGCCGAGACGGCGGGACAGAGAGCTTGGTGGCGAGGATCGGCGTGGACATCGTTCGATTGTAGTCCACACGTGCTCGGCGGGTTCCGCCCACTCTGTCGGCGGCCCGAAATCTGCGCGGTAAGGCGTCGGACTTCCTCTCGGAAGTCCGAGACCTGTCGGGTTACGCCCAGCAGAAATGCCTGGTCAAGCGCGCTTCTTCTGTCTGCGCCGCCCGGCGCCGCCGAGTCCGCGCGGCACGAGCTCACAGCCGCAAACCACTTGGAGCACTGGGTATTGCCTGCTACGACTGCGGCACCGTACTCGTCTTGTCTGTCGTCAGTCTGGAGTTAGAGTGTGCACACGGGGCGCGTCACGACCGGTTCCGCAACTGCAGATCCGTGTCGGACGAGGTGGCGGGATCCCCGGTGACATCACGACGCGGCGTGGCCCAGGAGGGTTGCCGCAGAGAGGAGGTCTTCAGATGTACATGAC
>CAIOZS010000101.1 GCA_903862845.1 uncultured Thermoleophilia bacterium | reverse complement strand
GCGCGTCAACGACAGCGCCGGTCACGAGGCTGGCGACGAGGTGCTCACGAGCTTCGCCGATCTCCTCGGCGCCCTCTGCCGCGCCGAGGACCTGCCGAGCCGCCTCGGGGGCGACGAGTTCGGCGTGCTCCTGCCGGGCATCGCGCTCGGCGGCGCGCAGAGCTTCGCCGCGCGCCTGCTCGCCGCAGTGCGCTCCTGCGAGGTGCTGGCGCAGCGCGGCGTCACGGTCAGCGGCGGGGTTGTGCAGTGGATGCCCGACGAGCTCCCCGACGACTTGCTGCGCCGCGCCGACGAGGCGCTCTACGCCGCCAAGCGCGGCGGCGGCGACGCTGCGTCCGGCGGCGATGCCGTGACAGGTGACGGTTGACGCCGTCAAGGGAGAGGGAGAACGCGCATGCAGACCGCTGAGCACGCCTTGACCGAGCTCGTCTACGAGGAGTATCTGGCCGCACTTCTGGCCGGCGACCGCGGCCGCTGCACGGCGATCGTCGAGGAGCTCCTTGCCGCGGGCGTCGGCCTCAAGGATCTGTACGTGCGCCTCTTCCAGCGCGCCCTCTACGAGGTCGGGGAGCTGTGGGAGCAGCAGAGGATCTCCGTGGCCGTCGAGCACCTGGCGACGGCGATCACCGAGCGCTTGCTGACGCTGGTTCAGGCTCAGGTCTTCACCGGGCCGTCCCGGGAGCACTCGATCATCGTCGCCTGCGTGGGCAGCGAGTACCACCAGCTCGGTGGCCGC
Organism: uncultured Thermoleophilia bacterium; assembly: GCA_903862845.1. GTDB lineage: Bacteria > Actinomycetota > Thermoleophilia > UBA2241 > UBA2241 > CAIXSE01. The sequence goes on along the minus strand of CAIOZS010000101.1, from coordinate 8,691 downwards.
ATCGTGGCGGATTTCTGCGAGCTGCAGGGATGGCGCGGGTACTTCGTCGGCCACCACACGCCGCTGCCGGAGCTGCTACGCCTCATTGAAGAGCGGCGGCCAACTTTGCTGGGGCTGTCGCTGAGCATCTACTTCAACCTACCGGCACTTCTGGCGGCTCTGGATGCGGTCAGCAGCGCGTTTCCCGACCTGCCTATTCTGGTCGGCGGGCAGGCCTTTCGCTGGGGCGGCCTGACGGCCGTGCAGCGCTATCCCAACGTTTCCTACATCGCTTCGCTCGATGAGCTTGAGAAACGGATGCTGACCCATGAGCAATGACGCTTCGGCATACCCCGAGGGCGCCCACGGTGCGCCCACAAAGACAGGGCTCTTCGGGCAGCGACTGACATTGATGGAAGAGCTCAGAGCGGAGACCTTTGCGGCTCATGCCCGGCTGCAGTGCGCGCCGTACTTTCAGGCTCTGGCAGCCTGCCGGTTGCCGCTCGAATCCTACGTGGGGCAGCTCCGCGCGTTGGCGGCCATCCATGGGGTGCTGGAGCAGGCGCTCGCAAGCTGCGTGGACGCACGGGTCGCGTCCGTCTGGACGATCGACATGTGTAAGCTCCCCTTGCTCCAGCAGGACCTGCGGTACTTCGAACCGCGGACCGTGGCCGACCTCAGGGAGGCGGTGGAGGCGGCGCTCAGGGCCGCCGATCATCTGCGCCTGCGGTCTCTCGAGCAGCCGCTGTCGCTGCTGGGCTGGCTGTACGTCCTGGAGGGGTCCACGCTCGGCGCCGTCGTGCTGCGGCCCCTCATCGCCCGCGCCTTTCTGCTCACCGGCGAGGAGGGCATGGCCTACGTGCACAGCTATGGACCCGCGGTCCACGCACGATGGGCGCAGTATCAGCAGCGCATGAACGCTCTGCGCCTGAGCGCGGAGGAGCGCGAGGGAGTGGCTCGGGCGGCCGGCGAGTGCTTCGACCACCTCGAGGAGGTCTTTCTGGCGCTGCACCCGTTCGCGCCCGAGTCCCGGGCCTTCCTCATCACGTCCATCAATCCCGAGGCGGGGCGACATCCGCTGCCGGCCGACGCCCGTGAGGTCCAGGCCTCCATCCGCGCCGGCGATATCTGCTGGCGGCGATTCCCCTACTACGAGCACCGCTACGGCGAGCGCGGCCGTCGTTTCGCGCGCAGCGACGCCGCCTGGCAGGCCACCCTCTACCAGTACGAGCCGGAGCAGATCATCCAGCAGGTACGATGGCTGGGTCGCGTCCTCGCGGCACGCGGCATGCCGACCCTTCTGTTGCAGGTCCAGCTTGAGATCCTCGTCGACGAACTGGCCGCGGCCATTCCCGAGAGGAAGGCCGACTACGAGAAGCTCCTTCCGGCCGCCGCCGACCTGCGCGCGATGCGGTGCAAGCATCTCAGCGATGACCGGCTCGAGGCCCTGGCTGACGAGTTCGATCGCGCCGTGGGCCCGGAGTGGAGCGCGCGGTATCCGCGAACCGGGGCCTTGCTCGGCGCCGCCGTCGCCGATGAGCTGGAAGGGAACGAGGGCGCGGTCGAGAGCCTGCGCTCGTGGCTGACCGACGCCGTCCGCTTCCCCGCCGCGTGGATCGTCGCGGTCGCGGCGACCTTGGCCCAGGCGCGGCGGCAGGCCTGATGCGCGGCGCGGGTACCAGCCCATGAGCAGCGACGCGGCTTCCTTTCCCAGCGGCCCCGGCTGGGGCTTTCTCGGCGACAGCTCCAGCGTTGTCGTGGTGCGTGTGAACGAAGCGGGCACGATCCTCGCCGCGAACCGCCACGCCACGACCCTGATCGGTGAGCCGCTGGTGGGGCACCCGTGGCACACGATGCTGCTCAATTTCGCCGGCAAGGTCGAGCTGGCGGACTGGCTGGCGGATGCGGCGCGGCCGCGGCTCTTGAACGTCCGCACCGCCGCGGACCTGCCGCAGACCCTCGAGGTCACGGTCGAGCGGCTGGGCCGGGACTATCTGCTGATCGGCGAGGTCAACGCCGCCGATCAGGCGCGCCTCGAGCGCGAGGTGCTGGAGCTGAACCACGAGCTGAACGATCTCAGCCGCGAGCTCGCCCTCAAGAACGCGGAGCTGGACCGGCTGAGCGCGCTCAAGAACCAGTTTCTCGGCATGGCGGCGCACGATTTGCGCAAGCCAGCCGGGCTCATCCTGAGCTACGCCGAGCTGCTTATCGACGAGGCGGCCAGCGGGCTGTCCGCCGAGGAGCAGGAGCTCCTGCAGGTAATCCGCACCTCGGCGGACCGCATGCGCGGCGTGATCGACGACTTTTTGGACGTCAGCCTGATCGAGGCGGGGCGCTTCAGCCTGGACGTGCAGAAGGCGGACCTCGAAGACCTTGTCGGCTCCGCCCGCACGCTGGTCGCCGCGTCCGCCGCCAAGCGCACGATCCGTATCGCCATCGAGCTGGACCCTGCCGGCAGAGTGCTGCTCGTGGATGGCCCGAAGATCGAGCAAGTGCTCACCAACCTGCTGAGCAACGCGGTGGAGCATTCGCCGGCGGGGGGCTGCGTGAGGGTCAGCAGCCGGCGCCTGGAGAGCGAAATCCGGGTGTGGGTGGCCGACGACGGCGAGGGCATTGCGCCGGAGCAGGAGGCGCGCTTGTTCCAGGCATTCGCCGCCGGCACTGCCGCGAAAGCCGGCGGCGAACGCAGCATCGGCCTGGGCCTGGCCATAGCGCGCAAGATCGTCGAGGCTCACGACGGGCGCATGTTCGTGGAGAGTGAGCCCCGGCGCGGCGCCGTTGTCGGGTTTATGCTGCCGGTGGAGGGAGGGCCACGATGACCAACGAGCAAGCGTTCGCCGCGCCGCTGACCATTCTCGCCGTCGACGACGACGCCGACGCACTGCGCGCTACGGAGCGCATCCTGCGGGAAGCAGGCTTCCACGTTGCCACAGGGGCCACCGCCGCCGAGGCCCTCGAGCTCACCCACCACCACCACCCCGCCCTCGTGCTGCTCGACGTGATGCTGCCCGACGGTAGCGGCGTGGACGTGGCGCGGCAGCTCAAGAGCGACCCCGCGCTGGCCGACGTCTTCGTGATCCTCTTCTCGGGCACGAAGGTATCCTCCGACGACCAGGCCAAGGGCCTGGCGGAGGGCCTCGCCGACGGCTACATGGTGCGGCCGCTCCGCAAGCCCGAGCTGCTCGCGCGGATCGAGGCGTTTCTGCGCATCCGCGAGACGCAGCGGGCGCTGCGCGAGAGCGAGCAGAGCTACCGCCTGCTGGCGGACCACTCGACAGACGTCGTCTGGCTGTCGGACATGGACATGAGGATCACCTACCAGAGTCCCTCCGGGGAGAGGCTGCGCGGCTACACGACCCAGGAGCTCCACGATCTGCCGCTGGAGAAGAACCTCACGCCGGAGTCGCTCAAGGCTGTGCTCGATCTGCTGCATGCGGAGATGCCCAGGATCGCGGCCGACCCGGGCTACGACCCTGTCATAACCCTGGAGCTCGAGTACTACCGCAAGGACGGCAGTACGTTCTGGTCGGAGAGCAAGTTCAGCGTCATTCGGGACGCCGGCGGCAGGCCCGTCTCCATCCTGGGCGAAGGAAGAGACATCACCGAGCGCAGGCAGGCCAGGGAGGCGCTGCGCGCGAGCGACGAGCGACACCGGGCCATCCTCAGGACGACCCTGGACGGCTTCTGGCTCACGGATGCGGCAGGGCGTCTGCTGGAGGTCAACGAGGCCTACTGCCGGATGAGCGGCTACAGCGAAGCGGAGCTGCTGGGCATGCGCGCCTCCGACCTTGAGGTCGAAGAGACCGCCGCCGACGTCGCCGCCCGCATGCAGAAGATCGTGACGCAGGGCGAGGATCGCTTCGAGTCCCGGCACCGCCGCAAGGATGGCAGCCTCTTCGACGTCGAGATCAGCGTCAGCTACCAGGCAGCCGGAGGCGGGCGGTTTGCCGGTTTTCTGCGCGACGTCACCGAGCAGCGCGAGGTCGAAGCGCAGGCGCGCGCAAGCGCGGCCATGTACCGGCGCATCGTCGAGACGGCCCGCGAGGGCATCTGGGCGATGGACGCCGAGTACCGCACGACGTTCGTCAACCAGCAGATGGCGGCGATGCTCGGCTACGAGGTCGATGAGATGCTCGGACGCGTGGTCACCGATTTCATGTTCGAGGAGGACCTCGCAACTCAAGGCGACTCGATGCGCAGGCGCAGTAGGTTGCAGCTGGGCAGCTCCCAGACCCGCTTGAGACGCAAGGACGGCGTCGAGGTCTGGGCCTTGTTGTCCTTTGCCGCCGACCCGGGACCGGAGGGTGAGTTCGTCGGCTCCTTCGGCATGTTCACGGACGTCACCGAGCGCAAGCAAGCCGAAGACGCGCTGCGCAAGAGCGAAGAACGCTACTGCAGACTGTTCGAGACCATGAGCGAAGGTGTCGTCCTGATCGCCCCGGATGGTCGCTTCATCAGCGCCAACCCCGCGGCAGAGAGCATCCTGGGCCTCGCGGGTTCCCAGATCGCAGACCTTGACCACGACAGTTCGCAGTGGGGGCTGCTGGGCTCCGACGGCACGCCGCTGCCGGCGAAGGAGATGGCCGCCCTCCAACAGGGGCATGCGGTGAAGGATGTCGTGATGGGCTTCGTGGGGAGGGACGGCACGGACTCCTGGATAAGCGTCAATGCCGCGCCGCTCCTCGATGCGGCCGGCGCGCCGGAGGGCGTCGTCGTCTCTTTCGCGGACGTCACCGCGCGCAAGCGCGCGGAGGAGGCTCTCCGCGAGAGCGAGGAGATACACAAGGAGATGATCGCGAGTGTCTCGGATGTCATCGCGATCATGGATGTGGATGGGAAGCTCAGGTACACGAGCCCCAATATCGAGCGGTACTTCGGCTGGCGCCCGGAAGACCTCGTGGGCATCGATGGCTGGGAGACGGTTCATCCTGACGACCTGGAGCGCACACAGGGGGACCTCATCGCTCTCGTCGAGAGCGGCGACTCAGTCAAGACGGTGGAGCGCAGGTACAAGTGCAGAGACGGCAGCTACAAATGGATAGAGCTCACCGCCACGAATCTCACGCACAACCCTCTGATCCATGGCCTATTGATGAACTACCACGACATCAGCGAACGTAAGGCTGCCGAAGAAGATGGAGAAGCGCAGAGAGAAATACTTCAAAGCATACTTGACCATATTCCCGTGATGGTCACCTACTTTGATGCAACCGGGAAGATGGTAATGGTTAGCCGTGAGGTTGTTGAACTACTGGGATGGACACTCGAGGAATGGCAAACCGGCAATGTCGTGGAGAAATGCTACCCTGACCCGGAGGTGTGCAAGGGAGTATTTGATTTCATGGTCAGTGGTTCAACCGAGTGGAAGGATTGGCAGACTATAACGAAGCACGGTACTGTTATAGATACGGCATGGACCAATATCTCGCTCGCCGATGGTGTTTCGATGGGAATCGGCCAGGACGTCAGCGCGCGCAAGCGGGCCGAACAGGACCTCCTCGAGAGCCTCGCCGTCCAGGAGACCATCACCGAAGGGGTGATCGCGGCGCTGGCGCTCACCGTCGAGGCCCGCGATCCCTACACCGCCGGCCACCAGCGCCGCGTCGGCGAGCTGGCCGCCGCCATGGCCCTGCACATGGGTTTCGGGAAGGAACGCGCCGAGGGCCTACGCGTGGCCGGCATGCTGCACGACGTGGGCAAGATCAACATCCCCGCCGAGATCCTCTCCAAGCCGGGACTCCTTTCGACCATAGAGTTCGAGCTGATCAAGGGACACGCGGAGGCCGGCTACGACATCCTTGCGGCGATCCACTTCCCCTGGCCGGTCGCCGAGATGGCCCGACAGCACCACGAGCGCCAGGACGGCTCCGGCTACCCCGCCGGGCTGGCCGGCGAGGACATCCTGCCGGAGGCCAGAATCCTCGCCGTCGCCGACGTCGTCGAGGCGATGGCCTCGCACCGGCCCTACCGGCCGGCGCTCGGCCTCGAGGCGGCCCTCGCGGAGGTGCGTGGCGGCGCCGGCGTGCGCTACGACGACGCCGCGGTGGCCGCCTGCGAGCAGGTGTTCGCTGAGGGCTTCGCGTTCAGCGAGGCGTGAGCCGCGGCGCGGCGCCGTTGTCGGGTTTATGCTGCCGGTGGAGGGAGGGCCACGATGACCAACGAGCAAGCGTTCGCCGCGCCGCTGACCATTCTCGCCGTCGACGACGACGCCGACGTGCTGCGCGCCACGGAGCGCATCCTGCGGGAAGCAGGCTTTCGCGTTGTCACCGGCGCCACCGCCGCCGAGGCCCTCGAGCTCACCCACCACCACCACCCCGCCCTCGTGCTGCTCGACGTGATGCTGCCCGACGGTAGCGGCGTGGACGTGGCGCGGCAGCTCAAGGGCGATCCCGCGCTCGCCGACGTCTTCGTGATCCTCTTCTCGGGCACGAAGGTATCCCCCGACGACCAGGCCAAGGGCCTGGCGGAGGGCCTCGCCGACGGCTACATGGTGCGGCCGCTCAGAAGGCCCGAGCTGCTCGCGCGGATCGAGGCCTTCCTGCGCATCCGCGAGACGCAGCGGGCGCTGCGCGAGAGCGAGGCGAAGTACCGCCTGCTTATCGAGAACAGCCACGACATCATCTACATGCTCACCGCGGACGGGGTGTTCACCTTCGTCTCCCCCGCCTGGACCGCGCTCCTCGGGCACCCGGTGGACCAGGTTGCCGGCCAACCCTTCCAGCAGTTCGTTCATCCCGACGATCTGCCGGGGTGCATGGTGTTCCTGCAGTCCGTGATCGAGACGGGGCAGCGACAGGAGGGCGTCGAGTACCGCGTGCGGCACCTCGACGGGTCGTGGCGCTGGCACACCTCAAGCGCCGTTCCTTTGAGGGACGAAGCCGGCGCGGTCATTGGCTTCCAGGGCATTGCCCGCGACATCACCGAGCGCCAACGCGCCGAGACGGCGCTGACTCATTCCCATGACTTGATGCGCTACATCATCGAACACAATCGCAGCGCCGTCGCGGTACACGACAGGGACCTGAAGTACATCTACGTGAGCGAGCGCTACCTTCACGACTACGGGGTGAAGGAGCACGATGTGATCGGCAAGCATCACTACGACGTGTTCCCGGATCTGCCGCAGAAGTGGAGAGACGCGCATCAGAAGGCGCTCGCCGGAGAGATCTCGAGCGCGGAAGACGATCCCTACGTGCGCGAAGACGGCACTGTGGATTGGACGCGCTGGGAATGCCGTCCGTGGTATGAGGCGGATGGTTCGATCGGCGGGATCATCGTGTACACGGAGGTCATCACCGCGCGCAAGCAGGCGGAGAACGCGCTTCTCGAGAGCGAAGAGCGTTTTCGGCGCGTCTCCGAGGCCACCTCCGACTTCGCCTACTCCTGCGTCAGGCCGCCGGGAGGTCCCTTCACCTTCGATTGGCTGACCGGCGCGGTGGAGACTATCACCGGCTGGAGCCGCGAGGAACTGCTCGAATGGGGGTGCTGGAAGGCCCTCGTCCTCGAGGAGGACGTGCCAGTGTTTGAGGAGCGGGTGATCGGCTTGGCGCCCGGAGAGTCCAGCGCCTGCGAGCTGCGCATCCGCGACAAGCAGGGCGGCGTCCGCTGGCTGGCGGCCTACAGCGTGGCCGAGCACGACGCCGAGGACCCAGCGGTCCATCGTCTGTACGGGGCCTGCCAGGACATCACCGCGCGCAAGCGCGCCGAAGAGGGGCTCCGCGAGGGCCTCGCCACCCAGCGGACCATCACCAAGGGGGTGATCGCGGCGCTCGTGCGCACCATCGAGGTCCGCGATCCGTACACCGCCGGCCACCAGCGCCGCGTCAGCCGGCTCGCCGCGGCCATGGCGCTGCAGATGGGGCTCGGCGAGGAGCGCGCAGAGGGCCTGCGCGTGGCCGGCCTGCTGCACGACGTCGGCATGGTCAACATCCCCGCCGAGATCCTCTCCCGGCCAGGGCGCCTTTCGACGCTGGAGCTCGAACTGGTCAAGGCGCACACCCGCGCCGGCTACGAGATCCTCGAGGCGATCCACTTCCCCTGGCGCGTCGCCGAGATCGCTTTGCAGCACCACGAGCGCCTGGACGGCTCCGGCTATCCCGTAGGGCTCGGGGGCGATGAGATCGTGCTTGAGGCCCGCATCCTTGCGGTCGCCGACGTCGTCGAGGCGATGGCGTCGCACCGGCCCTACCGGGCGGCGCTCGGCCTCGAGGCCGCCCTCGCCGAGGTACGCGGCGGCGCCGGCGTGCGCTACGACGCAGGCGCCGTGGCCGCCTGCGAGCAGGTGTTTGCGCAAGGCTTCGCCTTCACCGAGACTTGAGCCGAAGCGCCCGGGCGGCGGCGACGCTCCGTCAACCGTCGCTCGCCACGGCGTCACCGCCGACACGCTTGGCGGCGTAGAGTGCCTCGTCGGCGCGTCGCAGCAGGTCGTCGGGGAGCTGGCCCGGCGACCATTGCACGACCCCACCGCTGACCGTGACGCCGCGTTGCTTCAGCGCTTCGCAGGAACGCACCGCCGCCCGTGCGCGCTCGGCGAGCCCGCCTCCTCCGCCGAGCTCGATGCCGGGCAGCAGTACGCTGAACTCGTCGCCGCCGAGCCGGCCCGGCAGATCCTCGGCGCGGCACAGGTCGATGAGCAGCGCGGCGAAGCTCGTGAGCACCTCGTCGCCGGCCCTGTGACCGGCGCTGTCGTTGACGCGTTTGAGGCCGTCGAGG
>CAIOZS010000100.1 GCA_903862845.1 uncultured Thermoleophilia bacterium | reverse complement strand
CTAGCCGTGAGCCTTCACTGGAAGTTCCATGGGCTCACTCCTCTGTGTCGCGCCGGGATGAGAGCCTCCGGCGCAGCGCCCGTGAGATGCGCACGGAAAAGCCGCGCGGCGGTCTCCTAAGGCGACCGCGAAGTCATGCGCTCTGCTGCTGCGTCCGTCTCCTTCACAACTCGCTCAGACGGTCCCGCGGCAGTTCGCAGCGACGAGCGCCAGGCAGCACCGGTCCGGTGCGCCCCGCCGATGGGCCGCGCTACCGTTTCAGGACGAGACTCACGTTGTCCACGTAGGCGTCGTTGTACTGGCCGTCGACGCGCGTCGATGTGATCACGATCGTGATGTCCTGGGTCTGGACCGGGACGGCGACGGTCGCGGTGCGCGGGAGCAACTTCGTCAGCCCGCTCCGCGCCGAGACGGTGACCGGGCCGATCTGCAGAGTCTTCAGCTCCACTCCGCCGCTGTCCAAGAAGTGGGCGACTACGGTGGCGCTGTCCTGCTGTCCCGCGTATCCACCGAGGTCGGCAGAGAGCACGGCCTTCACGCGGCCGCGCAGCACCTGCTTGAGCCAGCTCGACGGCACGCTGTCAGTCTGCGTCGCGGTCGAGAGGGCCACGTTGCCGCCCGCGAAGAAGGCCTTGCCGCCCTTGATCGCTTTGGAGTTGGCTGCAGTGGGGAATCCGCTCGCACCGTAGAGGACCTGCGTGAGCTCGCCCGTCGTCGTCCAGGCCTGGGGCGCGAAGATCTGCCCGCTGTTGGCGGCGGCCTGACCGAGCTCCGCCCCGCCGTTCGTGACCAAGTTTGCACTCCTGACCGTCCGCGCCACGGCGGCCTCTCCCCCGAGCGCCAGCACCAACACCCCGCAGCTCAGCGCGACGCACGCCAGCAGGCCGAATCTTGTGCGCATCGTCCTTCCTCCTTTGATCGCGGCTCACGCGTCCCTCTGCTCACCCTTCGTCGACCGGGCCTCGCCCCCCGGTCCAGCTTTCATCTTACCCCCTTGGCCAAACGCATCGCCAGGTGGGTCGGTGTTCGGCTGTCGAGAAGCCGTGAAGGGGATCGGCACCGTGAGCGCTGAGCTCTCGACCGGCTTTGCTCCCGGCCCCGGGCAGTGGCCGATCGCCTCGCGCCCTGTGCAGCACAGAAGTGGTGCCTGCAGGCTGGATCGAACAGCCGACACCGGGTTCAGAAAGCACCACCGGCCAGTCCGCCCGATGGTACGATTCTGCAGATGAGCCGCACCGCCAAGGCAGCGACCGTCACGACAGGGGGCCTTGCATGAACTACCAAGCCGTCAACCGCATCTGGCAGTCGGCGACGCTCTTCCTCGCTCCGCCGCTCATCGTCCTTCTCATCTGGTTCAAGCCGGACCTGGAGCTCTACCAGTGGCTCCTGTGCCTGCACCTGCCGCTGCTCATGCTCCACGAGTCCGAGGAGTACGTGCTCGCTCCCCTCAGCTTCAAGCAGTTCTTCAACCTCAAGAGCCCGTTCGGCTCGAAGACCGACCCCAACTTTCCGCTGGACGACGCCTACGTCTTCCAGGTGAACATCATGATCGCCTACCCCGTGATCATCCTCGGTGCGCTCCTGGCGAACGTCGCGCCCTGGCTCGGCTTCTCAATGATCTGGTTCGAGCTCATCATCAACAACGCGATGCACACGATCCTCTTCCAGCCCACCAAACCGGTGTACAACCCGGGGCTCATCACCAACTCGTTCCTGCTGTTGCCGTTCGGCATGATCACGCTGCTCGTGGCGACGGGGTCCTTCACCTGGCTCGACTGGGTGCTCTCGCTGATCCTCGGGGTCGGGCTGTCCGCCGCGCTCGGCATGAAGACACGCGGACGACTCGCCAAGCTCAAGACGTCGTCCGCGTCAGACACCGGTGCCGCCTAGCGCGCCCGCCGGCTCCCCTTTCCGCCCAACTAGGATTCGACAGTCTCAGCAACGCCGGAGAAGCAGCAAGTCCCTTCTGCACATGCAGCGCTACGACGCTGAGGGGATCGACGCAAGGTGACTGCTAATCCACGTCGCTAACCCTTCTCAGCCAGTGCTCCCACAGGGCTCCCGCAGCACTCCCTCAGAGAGGGTGGACTTTGCCCAAACCCAGTACGGCTTGGCAGGACTTATGGTGCGGCAGGCAGGCGGGAGTTGTCGTCGAACCCAGCTGCTTTGGCGCCTAGCCCACAGATTCCCACACGGTCTTCCCACGCGGCTTCCGCTCCCGCACGTCACCGCATGTGAATGAAGGTGAGTCCGGCGTCGATGGACTCCGGCCAGAGCCTTCGCGAGCGCGACCCAATGCCCTTGGTCGAGGTAGATGACTCTGAGCGGCCGCCGAGGAAGTCTCAGAGATGCGGGCCACACAGAGGGCACGCCGACGTGATCGCCGCCGACCTTGCTGCCCATGCTGCCTCCCGACCCTGCCGAGGAATCCCGCCCAGGACGGTCATGACGTCCCGTGCTGGACCGTATCACCGCGGCCTGATGGGTCTCGTCAGGGTCTCGTCAGCAACATGTCGGCAATCTTCGCCAGGTGGACAAGTTCGCTCACGAACCACACGGCACGAAAGCGCCCTGTGCCCTGGGTTCCGCAGCTGTTCAGCCCGATAGTCCACGAAACACAGGTCCTGAGCAGGCAAAAAGCGAGATTTGGCGCGCAGACGGCGTGTATCCATGCGCCGAGGGGAGCTTGGAGCGTTAGGAGGCTGCCGCCGCCGGCGCGAGCTCGTGGAGCGGCGGCGGTTCGCCCATCTGCAGCTTCGCAAGTATGGCGCGCTGCGCGCCCGTGATCTCGCTGCGCTGGGAGAAGCTCCCGGCGGCGCCCTGGAAGCTCCCCAGCCGCAGCTTCTCAAGCTCATGGCGCAGGGCAGGCCAGGAGCCCTCGCAGCTCGTCTCGATGAGTCGCACGAGGAGCAGGGCCAGCCAGCAGAGCACGACGTGGGCGCGGATGCGGTCTTCGCGGCGGTGATAGGCGGGGCGCAGGTCGAGGACCTGCTTCATGTCCCTCCAGCCACGCTCGACCTCGAGCAGCTGCTTGTAGCCGAGGGCGATGTCCTCGGCCGAGAGGGAGGGGTCGGAGGAGCGCAGCAGGTACTTGCCGTCGAGCTTCTCCTCGGCCCTGATGGCTGCCTCGTCGACGCGCAGCAGGCCGCCCGGCGTGACGCGCAGGAAGCGCGCCAGCCCAGGCCTGGTCGAGATCATCCCGCGAAGCTCGACGCGCTTCGCAGAAGGCAGCGCGTCGGAGCCCTCGATCATCCCGGCGAGCCGCGCGAGGAGGCGAGTACGCACCGCCGCGTCGCGCTCCGCCCCCTGCGGGTTGTGGCAGACGACGAAGCGCTCGCCCTCGCTCATACGCACGCCTTTGACGCGCAGGTTGCCGGCGACCTCCTGGTAGCGGCCCGACCGCGAGAGCGCGGCCTTGGCCTCGGCCGACCCGGAGCGCAGCTTCTCGCCGAGGATGTAGTGCGCGTCCCCGCGGCGCAGGAAGCGGCGGTTCTCACTTGAGGCGAAGCCGCGGTCGGCGACCCAGACCACACGTGAGAGCGTCCAGTCACGCAGATCGTCCTTGACCTGCCTGATGAGCGCCGAGTCGGAGGTATTGCCCGGCCAGGACCAGACGCGCACCGGGATGCCCTCGCGGGTCACGGCCATGCCGACGACCACCTGCGGGAGGTCGTCGCGATGGTCCTTGGAGCGCCCGTAGCTGCGAAAGCCGGCCTCGCGGGCGACCTCGCGGGCGACCTCGCCAGCCAGCACCTCCCCGCGTTCGTCCCGCGCCACGGGCGCGTCGGCCTCGTCAAGCTCGAAGTAGGTCGAGGTGGTGTCGAAGAACAAGAGGTCGACCTCGTGGTTCAGCAGGTTCGCGACCTGCTGATAGACCTCGCGCTCCAGCTCCTCCTGCACCTCGAGCAGCCAGTCCATGGCCCGGTAGCAGGCGTCGTCTGTGGTCGCCGGCAGGCCGGCGATATGCACGTCCTCGCCCACCCAGTGCGCCGCGGCGAGCTTGGAGGAAGGGGCCAGGGCGCGGCTCGCGACGAGCGCAAAGAGCACGCGCTCGGCGGAGCCGTCGAGGCGCCGCCCGGCGAGCAGGCGGCGCAAGGTGGCGTCGATGCCGAGGCGCCGCCAGAGGCCGTCGAGGACGTAGGTGCCGCCGAGCGGCCGCGAGCCGAGGTACTTGAAGCCCTCGCCGGTGGCCGCGAAGAGCCTCGCCTGGGGATCGGGCTCGAGGGAGAGGAAACGCGAGAGCGAGCCCGCGAGGCGTTCGAGCGCCGCGCGGCTTGAGTCATCGGCGCGACCGAAGTTGTAGAGCACCTCGGTGCGTGAGCGCTTGGCCACGGGGTCCCACGTGTTGTGCGCGAGCTGCACGTAGCGGACCACCGAGCCGTCCTTGTTCTTGCGCGGCGTCGTTCTCAGGTACATGGACTAGACACTCTCACAGAAACTGCTCATTTGCAAGTACTTCAACTCTCAGCGTGTATCTATGCTTTTCTCAGATTCTGACCACGTCAAAAGCCTCTGAGCAGGGGTTTTGTGTCGAGACGTGGCCCAGAAGGGCAATTAGCTGCGGAACGCAGGTGTGCAGCACAGAATTGGTGCCCCCGGGCTGGATCGAACAGCCGACACCAGGTTTAGGAAACCTGTGCTCTATCCACTGAGCTACGAGGGCACGGGCGCATCGTAGCACAGGGGCGGCGAGCCGGACGGCGCAGCCGCCGAACGCGTTCGGTGCCCGGGCGAAACGCCCCGGCCGCGGGCCGGGCCTTACCGCGGCCGCCACCCCTCGATGGCGCGGACGGCCCGCTCTCTGAGCCGGTCGTCGGGCAGGTCCTCGGCGTACAGGCGCAGGAGCATCTGCCGGCGGATCTGCGCGCCGGAGGCCGCCGGCATGCCGGCGCGCGCGAGCGCGCGCGCCGACGAGAACATCCGGCAAGCCATGCGCAGCCGTTCCTCCGGCGACCGCCGCAGGAGCATGCGCCGGTACAGCTCGTCGACGTCGGGCGGCGTGTCGTTCACGAGCCCTCAATCCGCTCCAGGGCGTCTCGCACGCCGAGCTCGACGGCCCACGTTCGCAAGTAGCCCCAGTCGAGGTCCTCCACCGCTGCGACGAGCTGCCGCACGTCGTTCCGCTGCAGCTCCGAGTGCGAGTCTTGGCCCCACACGAGCTTCGAAAGGATGAGATCCTCGGGCGACGCGAAGGCGATCGCCGTGCCGGCCACTTCCACCCACCGACGCCGCGCGAGCTCCACCGTGCGGTAGGCAGCGTCTTTGCGCACGATGAAGTCGGCCTTGACGATCCATTCGGCGTGGATGACGTTGAACATGCCGCGCCGCGCGATGGCATCCTGCACGGCGTCCTCATCGATGACGCAATCGCCGCCAAAGAGACCGATGAGGCGCTGCGCGTCGGCCGGTCCGACTTCCAGCACCACGTCGATGTCGCGGGTCATCCGCGGGACGGCCCAGACCGCCTGCGCCAGGGAGCCCGTCACCATGTACGGGATGCCCGCGGCCTGCAGGCGCGCCGCGATGAGCCGCAGAAACTCGAGTTGCTCGTCCACGCGCCGACGATAGCACGACGGGCTGCGGCGCGGACCTTGCCGAAGGGGCCCGGAACGCGGCGAGGGCCGGGGCGCCTCGCGCCCCGGCCCTCGCCGTCAAGCTCGAAAAGGCCCGCGGCCGCAGGCCTCGGGCGTGCTACTTGCTCTTGCCGATCTTGAACATCTTGGTGCCGCAATCCGGGCAGATACCCTGAGTGGCGGGCTTGCCGTTCTTCATCGTCACGGCCTGCTCGTCCTTCATGGTCTTCTTGGCACGACACTTCACGCAGTAAGCCTCAGTCGCCATGCGGTCTCCCTTCGGGACACGTGTGCGGGTCACTCGCCCGCTCCCCAGATATCGCGGGCAGCATACTCTCTCCCTCTCCTGCGCGCAATGAAGCTGCGTCGAGCCTGAGGCAGCCTCGTACGCAATGTGCGTCTTCGCGGCTGCCTACGCCTGCCGCCGCCCCCCGGACTGCAGCCGCGCACGCCCTGCGATACACTCGCGCTTCACGAGGAGGACGCACGTGCCCGAGCTCGCCGAGCACCTCACAGACTGGATCCGCGCCGAGGTCACCGCAGGTGGCGGCTGCGGCGCGGTCTTCGGCCTGTCCGGCGGCATCGACTCGGCCGTGGTCGCCGCTCTCGCCAAGCAGGCCTTCCCGCACCACACGCTGGGCGTCGTGATGCCCTGCCACAGCGATCCGCGGGACGCCGAGGACGGCGCGCTCGTCGCGCACCACTACGGCGTCCCCTCGGCGACCGTCGACCTGGGGCCGGTCTACGACCTGCTCCTGCAGCAGCTCGCCGGCTCCAGCAGCGACCTGCCGGAGAGCCGGCTGGCCACCGCCAACCTCAAGCCGCGCCTGCGCATGACCACCCTGTACGCTTTCGCCAACCAGCTCGGCTACCGCGTTCTCGGCACGGGCAACCGCAGCGAGCTCGCGGTCGGCTACTTCACCAAGTACGGCGACGGCGGCGCGGACCTCCTGCCCCTCGGCAGCCTGGTCAAGAGCGAGGTCCGCGACCTCGCGCGCTCCCTTGACGTGCCCGCGCGCATCATCACCAAACCGCCGTCGGCCGGCCTGTGGGCCGACCAGACCGACGAGGCCGAGATGGGCCTCACCTACGAGGAGCTCGATGCCTACCTGCTCACGGGCGTGGCGTCGCCGGCCGTCAAGGCCAGGGTCGACGCCATGAACGCCGCCAGCGAGCACAAGCGCGCGCTCCCCCGCATCGCCCCCAAGCCCGGCGCCTGAGGAAGCAGCCGACCTTTCGGAGGGAGAACCGTGTCTGTCGTCGTCCAGAAATACGGTGGCACGTCGGTCGCCGACGCCGCCCGCATCGGCAACGTGGCGCGCCGCATCGTCGCCACCTTCGAGCAGGGCCACAGCGTCAGCGCCGTGGTCAGCGCGCGCGGCGACACCACCGACGAGCTCGTCGAGCTGGCCCGGGAGATCACGCCCGATCCGCCGAAGCGCGAGATGGACATGCTGCTGTCGGCGGGAGAGCGCATCAGCTGTGCTCTGCTGGCCATGGCCATCCACCGGCTCGGCTACGAGGCGGTGAGCCTCACCGGCTCCCAGGCCGGCATCCTCACCGACACCGTGCACACCAAGGCGCGCATCCTCGACATCCACCCGGCGCGCGTGCAAGAGGCGATGAACGCCGGCAAGATCGTCCTCGTGGCCGGGTTCCAGGGCGTGTCCACCGAGAAGGACGTGACGACGCTCGGTCGCGGCGGGTCAGACACCACCGCCGTCGCCCTGGCCCACGCCCTGGGCGCCGACGTCTGCGAGATCTACACCGACGTCGACGGCGTGTACACCGCCAACCCCAGCCTGGTCGCCAAGGCCCGTAAGATCGACCACATCTCCTACGACGAGATGCTGGAGATGGCCGCCGCCGGCGCGCAGGTGCTGGCCGTGCGCGCCGTCGAGTACGCGCGCAAGTACGACATCCCCATCCACGTGCGCTCGAGCTTCACCGACTACGACGGCACCTGGGTGAGAGAGGAAGATGACACCATGGAGAGCCCGATCATCAGAGCCGTCACCTACACCACCGACGAAGCCCGCGTGACTGTGCGCGGCGTGCCCGACCAGCCCGGCGTCGCGGCAAGCGTCTTCGCCGCCCTCGCCGACGCCCACGTGAACGTCGACATGATCATCCAGAACTCCAGCGAAGAGGGCCACACCGACATCTCGTGCACCATCCCCGCCGAGGACAGCGCCGCCGCCGACCGCGCCCTGCAGACGATCGTCACGGAGCTCAAGGCCAAGGGCTACTCGAGCAACGAGGGCATCGCCAAGGTGAGCGTGATCGGCGCCGGCATGCGCAGCAGCCCCGGCGTCGCGGCGCTGATGTTCAAGACGCTCGCCGACCTGGGCATCAACCTCGACATGATCAGCACCTCGCCGATCAAGATCTCGGCGGTCATCGAGAAGAGCCGCGTCGACGAAGCGGTGCGCGCGCTGCACGACGTGTTCGAGCTCGACGAGGGCAGCATCCGCCACGACAAGGCCGACCGGAGCTCGTTCTGATGGCCGCGAAGAGCTACACCGTCGCCATCGCCGGAGCCACCGGCGTCGTCGGCGGCACCGTGCGGCGCATCCTCGAGGAGCGCGGCTTCCCCACCCGCGAGCTGCGCCTGCTTGCCAGCCCCCGCTCGGCCGGACTGAAGCTGCCGTTCAACGGGGCCGAGCTGGAAGTACAGACGCTCGGCCGCGGCTCGTTCGCCGGCGTCGACCTCGTCTTCTTCGCCGCCGGGGGCGCGGTGAGCACGGAGTACGTGCCGCAGGCCGTCGCGGCGGGCGCCACGGCGATCGACAAGTCGAGCGTGTTCCGCATGGACCCCGGCGTGCCGCTCGTCGTGCCCGAGGTCAACGCCGACGATCTGCTGTGGCACGACGGCATCATCGCCACGCCCAACTGCTCGACCATCCAGATGGTCGTGGCGCTCAAGCCGATCTACGACGCGGTCGGCATCAAACGCGTCGTCGTGAGCACCTACCAGGCAGTGTCGGGCAGCGGTCAGGGCGGCATCGCCGCGCTGGACGCGCAGGCGCGCCAGTGGGCCGCCGGCGAGCCCGTCGAGCAGCAGTTCTACCCCCATCAGATCGCCTTCAACGCGCTGCCGCACATCGACGGCTTCCTGCCCTCCGGATACACCAAAGAAGAGCAGAAGATGGTCGACGAGGCGAAGAAGATCTTTGCCGACCCCGACCTCCAGGTGACTGCCACCTGCGTGCGCGTGCCGGTGTTCGGGGCGCACAGCGAGGCGCTCAACGTGCAGACCTGGAAGAAGCTCACGGCCGGCGAGGCTCGCGAACTGCTCGCCGGCTCCCCCGGCATCGTCGTCGTCGACGACCCGGCCGAGCTGCGGTACCCGCTGCCGCTCGCCGCCGAAGGCACCGACCCGGTGTACGTGGGCCGCATCCGCGAAGACCTGACCGTCGACCACGGCCTCGATCTGTGGGTCGTCAGCGACAACCTGCGCAAAGGCGCGGCGCTCAACGCGGTGCAGATCGCCGAAGAGCTCGTGCACCGCGAGCTGCTGTGACGGGCCACGGACATATTCACGCCGTCATGATCCCGGATAGGACTCTGCTTTGACCGCGGGCGCGCCCTCCCAGGACGTCCTCGACGTCGTCATCGTCGGCGCCGGGCCGGCCGGCCTCACGGCCGGCATCTACTGCAGCCGCAGCCGTCTGCGCACCGTGATCCTGGAGCGCAACATGGCCGGCGGCCAGATCGCGCTCACCGAGCTCGTCGAAAACTACCCCGGCTTCCCCGAGGGCATCTCCGGCTTCGACCTCGCCGAGAAGATGAAGATCCAGGCCGCGGAGTTCGGCGCCGAGCTGCGCGAGATCGAAGCGGTGACGGCGCTGCGCCGCGAGCCCGACGGCTGCTACGGCGTCGTGACCGACCAGGGCACCCTGCGCGCCAGGTCGGTCATCCTCGCGCCGGGCGTCGAGGCCAAGCGCTCCGGCATCCCCGGCGAGGCCGAGTTCATCGGCCGCGGCGTGAGCTGGTGCGCCACCTGCGACGGCGCCCTCTACCGCGGCCGCACCGTGGCCGTGGTCGGCGGCGGCGACTCGGCCGTCGAAGAGGGCCTCTTCCTCACGAAGTTCGTCGACAAGGTCTACCTTGTGCACCGCCGCGACGAGCTGCGCGCGGCGCCCATCGCCCGGGAGCGCGCCTTCGCCAACCCCAAGTTCGAGTTTGTCTGGGACTCGGTGCCCCGCCGCATCGTCGGCGAGCAGATCGTCGAGGCCCTCGAGGTCGAGAACGTGAAGACCGGCGTGGCGCGCCGCCTGCCGGTGAGCGGCGTGTTCATGTACATCGGCCAGCTCCCCAACACGACGTGGCTGAAAGACGTCGTCGACCTCGACGAGCAGGGCTACATCGTCACGGACGCCCTGCTGCAGACCAGCCTGCCGGGCGTGTTCGCCTGCGGCGACGCGCACGCCAACCCGCTCAAGCAGATCGCCATGGCGGTCGGCGAAGGCGCCCTGGCCGCCGTGCAGGCGGACCGCTATCTCGACGAGCTTGATTGCCCGGCGCCCGGCGCCGCGAGCGCGGCCGGCGGCAGCGCCGCCGCGCCGGCCTGACAACCGCTTCCCGAGGAGGGGACACGTGGACGCAGTCTCACAGGACGACTTCGAAGCCGAGGTCATCAAGGCTCCGGGCAAGGTCCTCGTGGACTTCTGGGCCGAGTGGTGCGGCCCGTGCCGCATGATCGGCCCGGTGCTCGAGGATCTCGCCGGCGACTACCCCGCCGTCAAGTTCGTGAAGCTCAACGTCGACGAGGCTCCCGCGGTGGCGCAGCAGTTCGCGGTCATGAACATCCCCACGATCCTCGCCTTCGAGGGCGGCGAGGTGAAGCAGCGCATCGTCGGCGCGATGCCCAAGCCCAAGCTCGTGGAGGAGCTGGAGGCGTTCCTCGGCTGACGCCCCGCGCGCCCGCCGGCGACGACGTCAGAGAAGCCCGGCGGCGCGGAACAGCTTGTCCAGGCCGACCGGCTTCAGGCCCTTGGCGCGCAGACCCTTGACCATGGCCGGGAGGGCCTCCTGAGTGGTCCACAGGGTGTGCATGCAGATGATGCTCCCCGGCCGCGCGCCCGCGACGGCGCGCCGCGCGATCTCCGCCGGCGGCGCGCCGCTCCAGTCGCCGGTGTCCACGTCCCAGTTGACGACGAACGGGTAACCCGCGCTGCCGGCCGCCTTCAGGGTCGTATCGTTGTACGACCCGTACGGCGGCCGGAAGAACGGCGCCGGAACGGCGCCGCAGGCCTTCCACCACGCCTCCGCGTTCGCCTTGAGCTGGCGCCGCGCTTCGTCGTAGCTGATGGTCCGGAAGTCCGGGTGGTCGAATGAGTGGTTGCCGATAGTCATGCCCTTGGCGACGGCCTCCCGCGCGACCTCGGGATAGTGGTCCACGCTCACCCCGGTGCAGAAGAACGAGCCCTTGACGTGCAGCTTGGCGAGCGCGTTCATGATGTGACGCCAGGCGTAGCCCGAACCCCCGTCGAAGGTGAGCGCCACCAGATTGCCGGCCTTGGGCAGGCTGTTGATCAGCGTCGCCGGGACGGGCGCGTCGCAGGCCAGCGGGGCGGTCGCCGTGGTCTCGTTGCCCGCCGCGTCGCGGGCCGTCACCTGCAGGCGGTACGTGCCGGGGAAGAGCGCGCCGCCCGCGGCGGAGCGCGCCGCCCAGTCCACGGTCTCGGGGCCGGCGGCGGGATGCGGCGTGCCGCGCTTGCCCACCGCTTCACCGAGCGTATCGACCACCTCCCAGTCGACGGTGACGCCGGTCTGGTCGAGGGCAACGTCGTAGCTCAGCTTCAGCGTCGCCGCGGTGCTGATGCGGTCGGGGCTCACGGAGACGGCGGTGATCTCGGGAGGCGTGGTATCGACGTGCACCGTGTACTTGACGACCTTCCCGCCGCCCACAGCGCGCACTTCCATCACGTGAGCGCCGTCGCCTGCGTGGTCGGACGGCGCCTTCACGAAGGCGATCCTGCCTTTGTGCCAGGGGCCCCCGTCGACGCGCCACTCGGCCGCGGCGGGTTGCCCGTCAGGCGTCGTGAAGCGCACGAGCACCTTGCCTTGATGCAGGGTCTTGTCGGAGCCGTCGATGCGGATCCCCGAAACGCCTGCGGCCGGCACGCCCGTGCCCGAGGAGGTGTCGCCGCCGGGCCACGGCAGACCCAGGTGGCCGAACCACGGCACCGCGGCGAGCGCGACTACGACGAGTACGGCGAGGCAGACCACCAGAGCGACCGCCGGCCACGGGCCGCGGCGCCGGCGGCGCCTCCGCGGCGGGCGCCCCGGCGACGGCGGCTCCACGCGGTAGTAGTTGACCTCGCTCAAGCACGCTCCAGGCGCAGCCCGACGAGGTCGTAGCTGAACGACACCTGGCGGTCGGAGAAGGCGATATCCATGCGCGCCTGCACGTCCACCGGCAGCTCCTTGAAGCGCCCGCGGATGAGGCCGGCCTTGGCGGCCGGCACCGCCGCGGTCTGCAGCCAGTAGTCGAGGTCGATGGTGCGGCGCAGGCGGCCGCGCTGCGTCACCTGCAGGCCGGCCTGGGCGACGAGGTCGTCGATCTGCTGCTCGAAGTAGTGCCGGCGATGCGCGGGCTCGCGCAGGCGTGCAATATCGTTGAACGCCTTGTCGGTGAGCTCGTCGACCACGGCGTCGAGGAGCACGAGCCGGCCCCCGGCGCTCGTCACGCGCCGCAGCTCGGCGAGCGCCGCCACCGGCTCGGGCAGCAGATGGAAGGCGTTGCGACACACGACCAGGCTGAAGGCACCCGAGTCGTAGGGCAGCACGTACAGGTCGACCAGCCTGAAGGCGACGTTGACCAGGCCCAGCTCGTCGGCCAGCCGCCGTCCCTCGTCCAGCATGTCGGGAAGCTCGTCGGCGGCCTCGACCGTGCGCACGTCGGGGGCCACGGCGAAGCCGGCCATCCCGGCGCCCGAAGCGTAGTCGAGGACGGTATCGTGCGACGTGGGTCGCGCCAGCTCGACGAGAAGCTCGAGCGAAGCGTCACGCATCTCTTCCACGGCGTCTCCCTTCGTCGCCGGCGCCAGGAGGTGCCGGTCGCGCCTGTCAGCCGTAGGTGACGGTGAAGATCGTACCCGTCACGGTCAAGCCCATGCCGATGTCGTGTCCCTCAACGCGCGCCGTCTCGAGGTGGTCGCCGCCGGCTTCGCCGACGACCAGCTCGCTGGCCAGGGTCTCGGCCTTGATCGTGGCCGCGTGCCTGTCCACCAGCGGCAGCAGCTCGGCGGGCAGCGACAACGTCAGCCTGATCGTGTCTTCGATACGTAAATCGGCATTCTTGCGCGCGAGCTGAATGGCGTGCACGAGCTCGCGCGCCAGGCCCTCCTCGCGCAGGGTGTCGTCGATGGCAGTCCTGAGGGCCACGGTGCGCCCGGAGTCTGACTCCACCTGGTAGCCCTCGGGCGAGCCGGTCTCGACCAGCAGGTCTTCCGCAACGAGACGGAGCTCGCCTGCGCCGACCGTGAACGTCACAGCGCCGGCTGCTCTGAGCTCGGCGACCAGAGCGGCGGCGTCCGCTTCTTTGAGCGCCGCCTGCAGCGCGCCGAGCTGCTTGCCCAGCCGCGGCCCGAGGACCTTGAGGTTGGGCTTGACCGTGTAGGCCACCATCTCGCTCTCGTCGCCGGCGAAGCGCAGGGCCTTGACGTTGAGCTCGTCGAGGACGACGTCGCGGAGGCCCGCGACGGCGCGCCGCTCGGCCTCGGGCAGGGCCACGACCACCTCGGCCAGCGGCTGCCGCGTCTTGACGGCGGCGGCGTTGCGCGCCGCGCGCCCCAGCTCGACGACGCGCCGCGCCGCCGCCATGTCGAACGACACGCCGGCGTCGATGGCCAGTTCATCGGCCACCGGCCAGGCGCACAGGTGCACGCTCTCCGGGGCGCCTGCATCGACCTCGCGCACGAGGTTCTGGTAGAGCTCCTCGGCAACGAAGGGCGTGAACGGCGCCAGCAGCTTGGTCACCGTGACCAGCGCTTCGTAGAGCGTGTGATACGCGGCCAGCTTGTCGCGGTCGCTCTCGCTCTTCCAGAAGCGGCGCCGGCTGCGACGCACGTACCAGTTGCTGAGGTCGTCGACGAACTGCTGGATGGCCCGGCAGGTGCCCGTGGCGTCGTACTGCTCGAGGCCTTCGGTGACCCTCTGCACGAGCGCGTTGAGCTCGCCGCCGAGCCAGCGGTCGAGCAGTGGCCGCTCCGCGAGCGGCACCTCCTCGACCGCCGGATCGAACCTGTCGATGTTGGCGTAGACGGTGAAGAAGCTGTACGTGTTCCACAGCGTGAGCAGGAACTTGCGCACCACTTCGTCGACCATGTCGGCACTGAAGCGCCGCGGGCTCCAGGGGTTCTGGCTGGCGAACATGAACCAGCGGAAGGCGTCGGCGCCCTGGTGATCGAGGATGTCGTCGGGCTGCACCACGTTGCCCTTGCTCTTGCTCATCTTCTGGCCGTCGGCGTCGAGGATGTGGCCGAGGCAGAGCACGCGCTTGTAGGAGCTGCGGCCCTCGACGAGCGTGGCGACGGCGAGCATGCTGTAGAACCAGCCGCGGGTCTGGTCGATGGCCTCGGCGATGAAGTCGGCGGGGAAGCGCTCGGCAAAGGTGTCCGCGTGCTCGAACGGGTAGTGCCACTGCGCGAAGGGCATCGAGCCCGAGTCGAACCAGGCGTCGATGACCTCGTTGGCGCGGCGCATCTCGCGGCCGCAGTCCGGGCAGGTGAGCAGCACGTCGTCGACGTACGGCCGGTGCAGATCCATGTCATCGGGTAGCGGCTCCGTCGCCATCTCGCGCAGCTCGGCGATCGAGCCCACGCAGTGCGTGTGCCCCTCCTCGCAGCGCCAGATGGGCAGCGGCGTACCCCAGTAGCGGTCACGGCTGAGCGCCCAGTCGACGTTGCCGGCGAGCCATTCGCCGAAGCGCCCCGTCTTGATGTGCTCGGGATGCCAGATGACATCGTCGTTGGCCTTGATGAGCTCGTCCTTGATGGCCGTGGTCTGGATGTACCACGTCGCCTTGGCGTAGTAGAGCAAGGCCGTGTCGCAGCGCCAGCAGAACGGATAGCTGTGCTCGTAGGGCTCCACGCCGAGCAGAAGGCCGCGGGCCTTGAGGTCGGCGATGATGGCCGGGTCTGCGTCTTTGACGAAGACGCCGGCCCACGGCGTGACCTCGGCGACGAACTTGCCCTCGAGGTCGACGGCGTTCACCACGGGCAGGTCGTTCTCAAGCCCGACGCGCATGTCTTCCTCGCCGAACGCCGGCGCGATGTGCACGATGCCGGTGCCGTCGGTGGTGGTGACGTAGTCGCCGCCGATGACGAAGTGCGCCCGCTTGTCGGGCTCCATGAAGGCGAACAGCGGCTCGTACTCGAGGCCGAGCAGCTCGCGGCCCGACAGCTCGCGTTCGACCACGGCCTTGCCGCCGAGCACCTTCTCGACGAGCTCGCGGGCCAGCACAAAACGCTCGCCGCGGCTCTCGGCGAGCGCGTACGTGACGTCGGGGTTGACCGCCGCCGCGACGTTACTGACGAGCGTCCACGGCGTGGTCGTCCACACGGCCAGGGAGACGGGCGCGCCGTCCGGCGCGCCCAGCGTGGCCGCCGCCGCAGGCTTGAGCGGGAAGCGCACGTAGATCGAATCCTCGGTGACGTCCTTGTAGCCCTGCGCGACCTCGTGGCTGCTGATCGCCGTGCCGCAGCGCGGGCAGTACGGCACGACCTTGTGACCCTGATACAGCAGGCCCTTGTCCCAGATCTGCCGCAGCAGCCACCACACGGTCTCGATGTACTCGTTGGTGAACGTGTAGTAGGCGTCGTCCAGGTCGACCCAGAAACCGATGCGCTCGGTGAAGCGATTCCACTCGTCGAGGTAGCTGACCACGCTCTCGCGGCACAGCTCGTTGAAGGCGGCGACCCCGAAATCTTCGATCTGCTGCTTGCCGTCGATGCCCAGGCGGCGCTCCACCTCGAGCTCGACGGGCAGGCCGTGGGTGTCCCAGCCCGCCTTGCGGGGCACGCGGTAGCCGCGCATCGTCTTGTAGCGCGGAAAGAGGTCCTTGAAGATGCGCGAGATCACGTGATGCGCACCGGGGCGGCCGTTGGCTGTAGGCGGTCCTTCGTAGAACACGAACACGGGAGCATCGTCGCGCCCTTCGAGGCTCTTCTCGAAGATGCGCTGCTCTTTCCAGAACGCGAGGACGCGGGCGTCGAGCGCGGGGAAGTCGACGCGCGAGGGCACCTCGCGGAACCGGGGTTTCTGGTCGCTCACGTGACTCGCTTTCGTCGGGCGGCGCCGGAAGGGCGATTCTACCAGACGCGGCCGGGGCGCTTCGCCGCCGGCCGGGTGCCCGCGCGTCAGGCCCCGTCCTCCGTCAGGACGCGCTCAAGTTCCAGCGCCAGGGACGGCAAGAAGACACGGACCGTGTCGAGGACCACCGCGTCATCCACGTCGAAGTAGTCGTGGACGAGGACATGTCGCATGCCGATCATTTGCTTCCAAGCTATCTGCGGCATACGGTGCGTCGTGCCCGGAGACAACCGACTCGCGGCCTCGCCGATGTTCTCGACGAGCTTCTCGAGCCCCAACAGCTCGATCGGATGATAGGTCGATTCACTACCGTCTCGCGCCGATGCGAAGTCGACGGCCATGCACGCGGCGTCGAGCATGTGGCGGAGGCGCGTCCCGTCTTCGCTACGCGACAAACTCCACCTCGGCTTCGGCAACCACCTCGGCGCGGAAATAACGGCTCAGGAAGCCCTTTGTGCGCAGATCGACGGAGCGACCGATGATCTCGCTCAGCTCATCCTGCATGCGGACCATATCGAGGAGGGTGACCTGCGCTTGGGGCGTGAACTCAACCAGAACGTCCACGTCGCTGTCCGGGCCGAAATCGTTGCGCAGCACTGACCCGAAGAAGGCGAGACGCCGGATGGGATTGCGGCGGCAGAACTCAGCGACGCGTTCGTGCTCGATCTCGACACGAAGGCTCACGTTGCACCAATGGTCGGTGACAGCCTCTGATTGTTCCGCGGAAGCCTCATGCGGCGATCAGTCGATCCCGCACAAGGTCAAGACGGATCACCTTAGGGCAGTCCGCGTCGTCTTCGAAATTGCAGAGCACCGCGTCACAAATGTCCGCCTGCAGACCCTCCAGATCGTCGGCCTCTGAGAAGATGGATGCGCCCAGCGCGCGCGCCGAATACCCGCCCTCGGGCGCTTCCTCGACTACGAGGATGATCTCGTCCACATCATGACCTCGGCGCTGGCAGGACCGGAAGGTTGATTCTACCAGACGCGGCCGGCCCGGCTGCCTCGCTCGTGTACACTCGCGCCATGCTCGTCTTTCTCGACTACGACGGCACGATGACCACGCACGAGTGCAACAAGATCGTGCTGCAGCGCTTCGTCGGCGATGCCTGGCGGCCGCTCGAGGACGAAGCCAAAGCCGACCGCATGAGCCACGCGGAGTGTTTCGACCGGCAGATCGGCCTGATCCAGGCGCCGCGGGAGGAGCTTATCGGCGCCCTCGTGGCCGAGGCCGAGCCGGCGCCCGGCCTGGCGGCGTTTCTCGCCGAGCTCGAGGCGCGCCGCGAGCGCGCCGTGATCGTGAGCGCCGGCCTGCAAGAGGCGATCGCCGCCGTCTGGAGCCGCGAAAAGCTACCGCCCGTCGAGCTGCACGCCAGCGAGCTCGTGGGCGGCGGCCCCGAAGGCGGCCCGCCCTACCGCCTCGCCTTCAGCGACGTGCTCGGCGACTGTCCGCGCTGCGGGCCCAGGGCCTGCAAGGGGGCAGCGCTACGCAGCTTGCGCCGCCCAGGCGAGACGGTGCTGGTCTTCGGCGACGGCGCCAGCGACCTCTGCCCCGCGCGCGAGGCCGACCTCACCTTCGCGCGCAGCCACCTGGCCGAGCGCTGCGCCGCCGAGGGCCTCGAATGGCGGCCGCTGGCCGACTTCGCGACCGTGTGGGCCGCCGTCGACGCCTGGGCGGCGCGGCGCTGAGGGGCGACGCCCCGATGCCGAAGCCCGTCGCCCCGCCACTCGCCGCTACGCCGGGCACCACGCTCGTCGCCACCCTGGCGCTCTGGCTGGGAGTGGCGGCGATGATCGGCGGCTGCGCGCTCGCGCGGAGGCGCCGCCGGCTCCTGAGCGCGGCGCCGCAGTACGTCCCACCGGCGGCGCTCGTCTGCGGGCTCGCCTTAACGATCTGCAGCACGGTCCTGTCGCCGCAGTTCCTGGTGTGGACCCTCCCGCTCGCAGCCGCGGCGCTCGTGGCCGTGGCCACGGTATGGCGACGGCCCGGGTTTGTGGAGAGCGCAGAGGCGGCGACCGCCTGAACCCGGCGACAGCGGCGGGCAGAGGCCGACAGGCCGGCGGGATGAACCCGGCGGCGGCGGACCCGGGCGCCGCCCGGGTTTCTGGGCCGCCGCCCATCGCGTATCATGGCCACGGTCTTCCGGCCGCGCGATCCGCGCTGCGACGCCGCGCGGCCGCTCTGCCCTTCGCACCGGAGTGACCAGTGGACGACGGCCTCAAGCGCAACGTCTCGCAGTTCGTCAAGTTCTGCTTTGTCGGCGGCAGCGGCGTCCTCGTCAACCTCGTGGTGTTCAACCTCACGCTGCTCGCCTGGCACGCGGCGAGCGGCTCGACCCCCACCGCGGCCAAGTACCTCGGCAACCTGCTGGGGTTCGTCGTTTCGGTGCTCACCAACTACTACCTCAATCGACGCTGGACGTTCCGCTCATCGGGCGCCGTCGCCAGCGAGCTGCCCAAGTTCTTTGCCGTCAGCGTCATCGCCTACCTCATCAACCTGGGCATCTTCACCCTGTGCCTCGGAGCGTTCCATTTCGGCGCCAACGTGAGTCAGGTGATCGCCATCGCCTGCGTGATGCCGATCAACTTCGCGCTCAACAAGCTCTGGAGCTTCCGCGGCCAATGAGCCCCGCCGCCCCTCGAGCCGCGCACCGCGCCAACATCCCCGTCGCCGTCATCGCGAGCGTCACCCTCACCGCGCTCGTGCTCGTCTTCCTCCTCCCGAATCTCTGGTACGGGCTGCACGACGTCAGCGACATCCCGGTATACCAGGCATACTCGCAGCGCATCGCCCACGGTGAACGGCCGTTCACGCCCTCGTTCGAGGTGGAGTACCCGCCCCTCGCGATCCCCCTCTTCCGGCTTCCGGGCCATGCTGACGCCCTGCGTGCGTACACCCATTGGTTCAGCATCGACATGGGAGTCATCACCCTGCTCGCGGCGGCGGTGACGGCCCTCACCGCCTGCCGGTTCTGGCCGCGCGGCGGACGCGCCTACGTGGCCGCGGTGCTCTTCCCGGTCGCGGTCGCGCTCACCGGGGCGATCATCGTCAACCGGTACGACGTGGCCGTGGCGCTGCTCATCGCCGTCTTCATGCTGTGCCTCTCCATGCGCTGGCTCACCGCCGCCGCGTTTGTGCTCGGCATGGGCTTCGCGCTCAAGCTCACGCCGGCGGCCATGCTGCCGCTGGTGCTGCTCCTCGCCGGGCACCCGCGCCGCTGGGCGTGGCCGCTGGTGGCCTTCGTGGCCGCGGCAGCGGCGCCGTTCCTGCCCTATCTCTTCTCGTCGCCGCGCGGCCTGTGGTACGTCTTCCAGTACCACCTTGAGCGCCCCCTGCAGATCGAGAGCGTGCTCGGCACGCCGATGCTGCTCGGCAAGCTCCTCGGCGTGAGCCGGGCGGCATGGGGCTACAGCCACGGCTCGCACGTCCTTGTCGCCAGGGGAGCCCACCTCGCGGGCACGGCCTCGGGCGGCCTCACGCTGCTGGCCGTGGCCGGCGTGTATCTGCTCATCTGGCGGCGCCGCGAGCGGCTGCGAACCGCGCCGCCTGACCAGGCCATCGCCGTGCTCGCCCTCATCCTCGCGCTGATGACCTTCGGCAAGGTGCTGAGCCCGCAGTACTTCATCTGGACGCTGCCCGCGTGGGCGCTCGTCGCCGCCCGCGACCGCGTGCTTGCCGTCCTCGGCGGCCTCACCCTGCTGCTCACCGGCATCGAGTTCCCCAAGCTCTACTGGAACATGCTCGACATGCAGCATGCGCCGCTGGCCGTATTGATCACGCGCAACCTGATGCTCGTCGCCACGTTCGCCTTTGCGGCGTGGCGGTTGTGGCGGATGCCCGAAGCCACGGACGGGCTGGTGACGACCGCGAATTCCACCATGCGGAAGGGAC
This sequence comes from uncultured Thermoleophilia bacterium, assembly GCA_903862845.1. GTDB lineage: Bacteria > Actinomycetota > Thermoleophilia > UBA2241 > UBA2241 > CAIXSE01. The sequence continues at coordinate 4,022 of CAIOZS010000100.1, read as the reverse complement.
GAATGGAATGAAGCGAATCTACATGGCCGGCTGCGGCGGCATGCTGGGTCAGGCTTTCCACGAGGAGTTCGATCCTCTCGTCGAGACAAGATGCACCGACATCGACGTCAACGAGAAGTGGCTCAAGCGCCTCGACTTTCGCGATCTCGAGGCCTATCGGGAGGATGTCCAGGGGTTCGCCGCAGACCACCTCTTTCATATCGGCGCCTTCACCGATCTCGAGTTCTGCGAGACTCATCCTGATGAGACCTACGCGACCAACGCGATGGCGGTGGAGAACGCGGTCTACATCGCCAACGAGCTCGACATACCCCTGCTCTACATCGGCACGGCCGGGATCTTCGACGGTCGACAGGACTCGTACGACGACTGGGACCATCCGAACCCTCTCGGCGTCTACGCGCGAGCGAAGTGGGCCGGCGAGGCGTTTGTCAGGGAGAACGCCCGGCGGCATCTTATCTGCCGTGCCGGCTGGATGATGGGCGGCGGCCCGCGCAAGGACAAGAAGTTCATCCAGAAGCTCATGCGCCAACTGCACGACGGCAGCACCGAACTACACGTCGTCGACGACAAGCTCGGCACGCCGACCTACACGCGCGACTTCGCGCACAACGTCCGCATTCTTCTGGAACGACGCCTGTGGGGGCTCTACAACATGGTGTGCCAAGGCGCGACGAGCCGCCTGGAAGTGGCTCAACAGCTGGTGCGCCAACTGGGGCTCGAGGAGTCGGTGACCGTGCGACCCGTCGACTCCGCCTACTTCGCCGACACCTACTTCGCGCCGCGTCCTGACTGCGAACGCTTGGTGAACCGCAAGCTCGCCCTCAGGGACATGGACGTCATGCGGCCCTGGCAGGAAGCGCTCGCGGACTACATCCATCGCGACTACCCGGGGTACGTCGCGAGCTAGCAGGGCTCTGCGGGCTCATGCTCTCGGCAGGGCATCACCGTCAACGCCGACCGGCGACGTCCTTGGCGAGTCGCTCGTAGGCTTCGGTCACGGCGTCCCACGAGTACACCGCGCGGGCGCGCGCCGTCGCGAGCTCCCGATAGCGCTCAATGCGCGCGGGGTCATCGAGCAACTCGGCGAGCACGCGTCGCAGCCCGGTGGCGCCCTCGCGGCCGGGGTAGCTCACACCCGCATCGCCGATCGTCTCGAGATTCGGTCGGTAGTCGTTCACGAGCACGCAGTTGCCGGCCGCCATGGCCTCGACGATCACGGGATGCGTACTGCCCGCCTCGGTCGGGGCCACGAACATGGCTGCGTTGCGCATCAACTCGCGGTAGCCATCGCCGAACACGTAGCCAGTGAAGCACACACGCTCGTCTTTCGTGGCGTGGAGCGCCTCGCGGTACTGGTCGGAGTAGGGTGCGTCTCCGACCACCACCAACTTGAGATCCGTGTCCAGCCCTTCGAAGGCCTTCACCAGCACGTGGGCGTTGTTCTCCTCCTCCAAGCGGCCGACGAAGAGAATGTAGTCTCTCCGCTTCAGGTTGAATCGCTTCAGATGCTCTCCGGTATCCGTGCCGTCCATGGCCGCCCCGTACGGGATGAAGCTGGTCTCGGCACCGAACTGCTCCCGATACAGAGTCTGGACGTCGCGCGAATCGGTGATCGTTGCGTTGGCACAGCGCGGCGCGATGCGCTCGGCCCAGCGCAGATAGGCGCTGGCACAGCGGCCCCACTTCGCGCGAGTCGAATCGAGGCCGTCCACGTTGATGATACTGGGCACGCCGAGCAGCCGGCTGAGTGCCGCCAACGGGCTGTTACCGGCGATAAAGTAGAAGGCTACGTCGGGCCGGTCGGTGGCGGCCATGTACAACGTACTGACGAGCGTGTGCACGATCGTGTCCAAGTGCTTGCTGGCGATGGTCGGCAGGAAGACGAGTCGCATGCCGCGATAGTGCGTGAAGCGGCCACCGACCATATGCGGGCGGCAGTACACCGACACGTCGTGCCCGCGCCCCGCGAGCCGCTGCCCGATGTTCTCCACCAGCGTCTCGAACCCACCGTAGGCGGCCGGCACGCCGCGCGTGCCCAAGAGCGCGATCTTCATGCGTCAACCCTTTCGTGCACTGTACCGATATGTCACAACTGCGCTCTCGCTCAGAGTGGCCCCGCGCCGCTATACATCAGGGCCGCACAATCATCCCCGTTTGCCCCCGCTCGGTGTGCGTCGTGGGCGGGCGTGAGACGCTCGCTCTCTACACCCGCCTCGGAGCACCCGGCCTTCTCCGCGTCTTGTGCCAGCGCGGCATTTCGGGCGAGGATCAAGGCGACGGGAATGATCAGGAGAAGGATGTTGTCGACGTTCAGAAGGTTGGTGTTGAAGAGGCAGAACAACAGGTAGAACGCGAAGTACGCCAGCATCACGGCACTCATGCGGTCTCTGCGCCTGTTGCGCCACCCAATGCGCGCGGTCGTCACGATCAAGCCGGCGAAGAATGCGAATCCGACGATTCCTTGCTGTCCCAGAAGCTGGATGACGAAGTTGTGCGGCTCGAAGTTGTCTGACACATGGACCAGATAGTACCGGTGACTCCACTGATAGTCACCGAGCGGGTTTGCCACGAAGTAGTCCCATCCGAGTCTTGAGCGGTCCAGCCTGTCCCGCGCGTTCCTGTCGGCCGTCGGATTCGCCATCGTTCGCAGTGAGTAGATGACGCTCTCACGGGCGGTCGGCGACACCGCGAACAGAAGGAGGCCGGCGGACAAGACGACCAGCAGGACTACGGCTGCACGCCTCGCAACTCGGCGAGAGTTGATGAGCAGCGGTGGCACAGTGACAATGAGAGCGATGTAGCCGGAGCGGTGGTTCGTGAGCGCCATGCCGATCACTCCCACGAGGGCCATGGCATAGGCGAACGCGTTCGGTCGTTGAAGGAAGAGCGAGGTGAGGATCAGGAAGCCGAACAGCAGTGTGGCGCCTCCCCACAGCTCGCGCAGGCGGAACGCCCCGCTTCCGACCTGCTCTCCCTGGATCCCCACAGTCGCGTACTTGTACAGCGCGAATAGCGCCAACAACATGGCGGCCGTGTTGACCCAGGCCACCAGCCGGCGCGGAGACATGTACTTCAACCCCACAAGGTACACGAAGGGAATGAGTATCAGCGCGAAGCGACTCTCGAGCTGCCGTGCGACGGCGATGGGTTCCAGGTCGTGGAAGGCCACGGACACGGGAAGAATGACGGCGATCTGGTAGGCACAGTAGCCCAGCACGATAGCCAACACCGTTCGATTCGCTGCGGGGACACGCTGCCCGTGCTCCAGTGTCACCTCATGTGCAAGAAGAACAGCAGCCAGAAGGAGAAGGAGATCGAACAGATGGACGTTGATTGGGCCGACGCTGAAGGCGAGGAGACTGCCAAACGTGGCTTCAAATGCCATTGACATGACCGCGAACATGACCAGCAAGACGAGCGTGACGCGGGTCAGGACAGGCACGATGCGATTCTACCGGCTTCCGGGGTAGGCTTGACGATAGCGGTCCCTACAATGATAGCGGCTTGCGCCGACCCCCGAAAGAATCCTGCCGAGTCGAGTCACTTGTGGCTCGCAGCCCGCTGCGCCACGGAGGGCCGACCTGCTGCGGATCAACTGTCGGTGATGAGCTCGGCGCACGAGCGGCTGCGACATCCGCGCATTGCTCCGCTCTGACCCGGTCTCACGGGGACGCGGTCGCCACAGGAGAGTGCCGCCGCCATGGAAGAGTGCTCCACTACATCACCGTGTTGTTGGCGATGATGTTTCCCAAGCAGCCGGCCCCCTCCACGTAGATAGGCTCTGCTCCGATGTTGAATGTGTTGCCCGTGACCGCATTATTGGTCGCATGGTCCAGTTCAATCATCGCGTCGGCGCCGCCTTGTGCGCTGTTCCAAGAGACGGTGTTGCCGGTGAACTGGTTGCCGATGCCCTTGAGGAGGATGGGGTTCCAGGTGCGGAGGGCGATGCCGTTGTCAGAGGCAAAGTCGAAGTTGTTGCCAGTGACGATCGCCGCCGGACCGCTGCCGGGATGGATGTT
>CAIOZS010000099.1 GCA_903862845.1 uncultured Thermoleophilia bacterium | reverse complement strand
CTGAGCGCGCGCTGGACTCGCTCGATGTCCACGTGACGCGGACTCGTCCCGTCTTTGAGCGACACGGCCGCGGCCACGCCGGCGCCCTGCCCCGTTACGGCACAGCACATCTGACTGCGGATCGCGGCATGCGAGACCTTGTCTCCAGCGACGCAGCGCCCGGCAACGAGCAGGTTCTCGATGTTCTGTGGAACGAGGATCCCGTAGGGCACCTGGAAGTATCGACCCGTTGTCGGCAGGCTGAGGATGCCGTACCCATCGAGGAACTCGGGGAATATCCCGATCGCGTCGGCAAAGCGCGCCTGGCCGCGCACATCCTGCTCGGTGATGTTGTAGCGACCCACGATCTTCCTCGAGTCGCGCGTGCCCAAGGTCATGCCGAAGTTCCTCAGGCGAGCGTTTTCGAACCCTGGCGCGAAGCGCCGCAAGGCCTCGATCGCCAGGATCGCCTGTTGTCGACCCTCGATCTCCCCTCGCGTCAGATCCCTCACGTCCGTGCAATCAAGTCCGTTCATGAACACCATGTTGAGACAGGTCGCTTCGCCCCCATCGGTGATGCGACCCCAGGTGCCGGCGATGCTCTTCATGCTCTCGGGGATGAGGCCGGCCTGGCGCGCGCGGTCAAACGGTTCTTCGAGATAGGGGCTGAAGAGATCGTCTTCCTTGCCGTCGGTCTCCGTGCGCCAGTTCAGGCCCCAGTCTTTGTACGTGCTGGGGTGCGCCCTGACAGAGTCCAGAAAGCGCTGCTTGTTCACGCCCGAACACGAGAACATGACCGTGACGCCCATCATCTCCTGAGCGGGCGTCTTGCGACACGGCGCGCCCGCGCGAACCGCCATGTCGGCGTCGCCGCTGGCGTCGACCACCCGCCGGGCCAGGATCGCTTGCCGGCCGGATTTGCTCTCCACCACCACACCGGTGACCGTGCTACCGTCGACGAGCGGCTCGACGGCCAGGCAGTGCAGGATCGGCTCGACGCCCGATTCCCGCACCAGCTCGTCGGCAACGTACTTGAACATCTCCGCGTTCAAAGCTTCGCTCAGCGATTGGGATTCCTTCTGGGTGCCACCCATGGCCTTGGCACGCTCCTCGAACTCGATGCCGATTCCCTGAGCGTCGATGGTGCCTTCGTGCCGATACCAGGCGATGGTCTCGACCCCAACCTGCGAGATGGCGCCCCCAAAGCACCCGTAGCGATCCAGCAGGGTCGTCTGCACTCCTGCGCGGGCTGCGCCGATCGCCGCGGCGAGGCCGCCGGGACCACTCCCCACGACGAGCACCTCTGTCTCCAGCAGCACCGGTATGGTTCGGGCTTGTTCGGCGATGTGTCTCATGCGGCGTCCTTGTCCCTCGACGGCGATCGTCGGCTAACGTGCCGATCAGCGTGCGTCGGCGCGTCGCGTTCGCAGCAGGCACCCGGCCGGGTCAAGAACTTGCCCTTCTACCGGCCCGCGATAGTTGACGAGTCGAGAAGCGGGCTCGCGGGCCGAGGCGGGATGCCGGCACGCCGGATCCCCCCGCCGGGAGGCCGTCTCAAGTCCGGCGTCCTGCCCTCGAACGCGGGAGCGCGAAGCCCGTGCGCGAAGCTGACGTGAGGCTCGGCCGCGGCGCGGCGCGCGATGATCTCGACGCCCGGCGACCGGGCGACGCCGGCAAGCCGGCCCTCCTCAAGAGCTCTCTGCCGCGGCGCTCAGGGGGTCTGGCCATTGCGCTTCCTCCGGCGACTCCGGCAGTGGGCCGCCGGCAGGTGAGCGCTCATCGTCACGATGGGATGCGGCCACGGCGAGCACCTGCACGGGCCGCATGCTCGCGCGCACGGTGGCGCCGAGAGCGAGCTCGGCACTCTCCGCACTCGGCATCTGCACCAGCACGACGTTCCCGGCGGCAAGCTTGATGCGCAACAGGCAGATCGCTCCACGGAAGCTGATTGCGGCTACCGTCGCATTGCCGTCGGAGGAAGGCGTGACCTGTATCGACTCGGGTCGCACCAGCACCGTCACGTCGCCAGACTGCGCGGACCCAGCGAGCAACGGCACCTGGCTGTCGAGCACGTTGACCATGCCGGCCCGCGCCACTCCCGGCAGCCGGTTGGTCAGACCGACGAACTCAGCCACGAACTCCGTCTGCGGTCTCTGATAGATCTCCGTGGGCGGCGCCACCTGCTCGAGCCGACCGAGGTTCATGACGGCGACCCGGTCGGCGAGAGCAAATGCCTCCTCCTGATCGTGCGTCACGAATATGGTCGTGGTGCCCACCTCGACCTGGATGCGCCGGATCTCGTCGCGAAGCTCACCGCGCACCTTGGCGTCGAGTGCCGAGAGCGGCTCGTCGAGAAGCAGCACCCGCGGCTCGATGGCGAGAGCTCGCGCCAGCGCCACGCGCTGCTGCTGCCCACCGGACATCTCACTGGGGTAGCGGCCGGCCTGCGCGCCGAGGCCGACGAGCTCGAGGAGATCATTCGCGCGACGGCGCCGCTCCACCTTGCCGACCTTCCGCATCCGCAGTCCAAAAGCAACGTTGTCGCGCGCCGTCATGTTTGGGAACAGGCTGTAGGCCTGATGGACCATGCCCATGCCGCGCCGGCTCGCGCGGAGCCGTGAGATATCCTCGCCCTCCAGGAGGACCTGACCAGAATCGGCGTCGTCAAGCCCCGCGATGATCCTCAGGGCGGTCGTCTTGCCGCAGCCCGATGGCCCAAGGAAAGCCACGAGCTCGCCCGCCGCGATGTCGAGGGACAGCCCATCGAGGGCGCGGGTGAGTCCCCACGACCGATGCAGCTCAACGAGCTGCAGCGCGACGCCCGATCGAGTGGAGCGATCCGCACCTCCAGTGCTTGCCATCTCGGAAGTCACAACTGCAAGCCTCCTTCCAGGGGCGCCAGGGTCGATTCTTCACGAGCAGCTCCGCGACGTCGAGAGCCCGCGGAGGACACGACGAAGAGCAAGACGAAACCGAATATGAGGGCTGCCAGCGACACCGCGACGGACACGGCGGCGTTCCGCAGGCCCACCTGGTACAGCACGACCTGCAGCGTGTTGTAGTTGAGCAAGGACGCGATCGTGTACTCGCCCATGACGAGCGCGATGGACAGGACCGCGGCGGAGAGCAAAGCTCCCCGGATGCTCGGGATCACGATCCGGAACAAGACGCCCCACCAGGAGGCGCCCAAACCCAGGGCGGCCTCCGACAAGGTCTCGATGTCCACGGCCCGCAGCCCCGCATCGATCGAGCGGTAGGCGTACGGCAAGACAAGGACGACGAAGACGAACGCCAGCACCAGCGCGGTGTCTCCGAAGAAATAGGAGAGCAGCTTGAAAACCGGCGACAGTCCCACAACGAGCACGATGGCCGGAATCGTGAGCGGCAACAGGCAGAGGAACTCCATCGTCCGGCGCACGCCGGGCAGCCTCAGGTGGACCCACACCATCGTCGGCACCAGCAGGCACAGCATCCCCGCGACGGTGAGCACCGCAAGCTCCAGAGACACCGCGATCCCGCTGAGCAGCTCGGGGAAGGTGCCGATAGCCTTCCAGGCTTCCAGGGTGCGGGTCGAGCCCACGCCTCTGGTCGAGAACTCGAGCATTGCGAGGAGGGGCACAAGCAGGTAAGCGCCGACGACCGCGAGCACGATCCAGCGCACCAGCGTCCGCGACCAGCCGCGCCTGGGGTCGCCAGATCTTCGCGTCCTTGCTACGCCTGCCATTTCGCACCCCGTCGCTGCAGCCACGCGTAGAGCGACATCACGACCGCAACGACGACGACCATGCCGAACGCCAGAGCCTTGCCCACGTTGGCCTGACCGAGGACGACCTCGCTCTGCAGGAAGGTGCGGATCTGCAGCGGCACGATCGGGCTCCCTTGACTGATGAGAGCGGCCGCCGTGGCATAGGCGGAGAACGCACTGACGAACAGGAGCAGCAACCCACCCACGAAGCTGGGGGCGAGGATGGGCCCGGCGACGTACCGCCAGTACGCCCAGGAGCCCCCGCCAAGGTTGTCAGACGCTTCCCGCCACTGCACCTGCAGGCCGTCGACGGCAGGGAGGAAGATGAGGACCATCAAGGGAATCTGGAAGAACGTGTACACGACGGCGAGACCGGTGAAGCTGTAGATCCACCCGCCGCTCGTGAAGACGCTCACTCCCGTCACGCGGTGCAGCGCCAGCGTGACCACGCCGGCGTAGCCGAACGTGGCCAGGAACGCGAAGGCGAGCATCACGCCACCGAACTGCGCGAGCACGCCCGACATCGCCACCACTTGACGGCGGAAGACGCCGTCCACGGCGCCCTCGGCGACCGCCCAGGCCAGCAGCGCACCAAACACGCCGCCGGCCAGGGCGGTTTCCGCCGAAAGCCTGATCGAGCCCCAGAACGCCTGAAGATACGTGCTGCTTCCGAGCACCGTCATGATGTTGTCGAGGGTCGGCTGGCCACTGCTGCTGCGGAACGCACCGACGATCACGATGATCGTGGGCCAGAGCAGGAAGATCGCGATGTACCCGAAGAAGGGCACCACGCCCAGGTGGCGGCTCCTCGGTCGCAGAGACCTCAGAGCGCCACCCGGACGGGCGCGACCAGAACCCTGGTCGTCGCCGAGAACGCGACCCCCGACGTCAGTCGGGGGAAAGTCAGCACTCTGGGTCACTGAACGGCTTTAGTCCAGTTGGCCAGCAGGTAGGTCTGGCCGGCGGCAAGCTGGTCCTGGGTGAGCACGACCGGCGTGCCCGTCGCGGTCGGCAGCAAAGCGAGGGCCGCCTTGTCGATGGTCCCGTTGGTCACCATCACGTCCATGAGAACGGGACGGGCGGCTCCCTTGAGCCAGATGTTCTGGCCCTCGACCGAGTACACGTACTCCACCCACAGTCGAGCTGCCGCGGGGTGCGGCCCGTCCTTGTTGATGGCCTCGTTGTAGTACGCGGCTACGACATCGTTCGCGGGGACGACGACCTTCCAGGGAACCTTGCCTGTGAGCGCAGCAGTCTGCGCGACGTTGTTGTAGTCCCAGTCGATGACGACCGGCGTCTGCCCTGAGGCGATCGTGGCCGGAGTCGGGTCCACAGGCAGGAGGTTGCCGGCCTTCTTGAGCTTCGAGAAGAAGTCCACTCCGGGCGCCAGGTCGTCAGCCGAGCCACCATTCGCCATCGTCGCCATAACGACGCCGTTGAAACCCGCCGAGGCCTGGGTGGGGTTGCCGTTCAGGGCGACCATGCCCTTGTATGCGGGCTTGAGCAGATCGTTGACCGTGGTGGGCGCCGGTACTTTCGATGAGTCGTAGCCGATCGACATGTAGCCGGTGTAGTTGCTCGCCCACAGGCCGGTGGAGTCCTTGAGGTTGTCGGGAATGTCGCTCCACTCGGCGTTCTGGTAGGGGGCGAACATGGCGGTGTTGGCGATCGCCACGTTGGAGCCCAGGTCGAAGACGTCCGGCGCCCGATCCGTGCCCTTCAGCTGGGTCGCCGCATTGATCTCGTCCTGGCTGTTGCCGTCGGGCTGAGCCGAGTTGATCTTGATCCCGTACTTGGCCGTGAAGGACGAGATCATCTCTCCGTAGTTCGCCCAGTCCGGGGGCAAGGCGATGACGTTGAGCGTCCCCTCCTTCTTGGCGGCGGCGATGAGGGCATCCATGCCCCCGAAGTCCGCCGCGGACGTCGCCGTCGACGCCACGGACGGCGTGCTCCCACCGGAGCTGCTCGATGAGCCGCAGGCCGCGACAAGCACGACCAGCAGAACGGCAGCTAGCGCCAATGCTGCCACCAAGCTCAACTTGCGGAAACTGAACATCGTTCCTCCAAATCCTAGGATTGTGGTGAGCTGGCTTCCTGGTGACCAGGAGGGCATCCGGCCAAAGGCGCTCAAGCTCGGCAGCGCCACGAGCACGACGCGCACGCCCCTGCCTCGAGGATGAGTCGCGCGGACCTCATCACGCTCGAATGCCGTCCCCCGACGGCGCGTCTGTTGCCCCCAATGGCATCTCCCCCTGACTCGTGCATCCTTGACGTGCCTGTTCGTAGCGGACTCGCCGCCGCCCCCTTCGCTAGTGTACAGCGCGTGGCAAGCGCTGCCACGTTCGTCGAGATTAAGTCCGCATCGCGGAAATCCGGGGACGCGGACGTCGCCGCAAGCATCGCTGCCGCTCCTCTGTCAGGCGCGGCGCTTGACGGCCGCATCCGACAGCACGTCGGCTGCCTCGTTGAGCCGCAGACCCACGGCGCGCGCGCCCAGAGCTCGACGCCGGCCGGGCGCCCCGCTCTTCCCCCCGCAGGCGATACTGCACCGAGGGCTGCCGGACTGCTCGGCGATGACCACTTCTTCCTGACTGTGGACGGCGCGATCCACGACTGCGTGCGCGGCCGGCTCCGTCATCGCCACACTGGAGGCCCGGCTCACCGAGGCATAGGGTCTGCCCTGCGGCACCCGCGATAGTGGCCTTCGTGGTCGTGCTCACGACCGCGGGCTGGCGTGACGGGAGTGTCCGCCTGCCCCGCCCGGCGTGCGGCGCCCCGACGACGAAGGGGCGCGGCCGTGTCGGCGGCCGCGAGCCGCGGCCGCGTCAGCGGCCGAGAGCTGCGGCCAGGGCGGCGATGGACTCGGGCGGCGTGCCGCAGCACCCGCCGACGATGCGCGCCCCGAGCGCGGGATAGCCGCCGACCACGGCGGCGAAGTGCTCGGGCGTCTCGCCGTACACCGTCTGGCCGTCCTCGAGGCGTGGCTGGCCGGCGTTGGGCTGCGCGCAGGTGACGCCGCCGTTGAGCTCGGCGAGGATGGGGACCAGCGCGGCCATAGGCTCGGCGGTGATCTCACAGTTGCAGCCGACCAGCGTCGCGCCGGCCTCTTTGAGGGTGGCGACCGCCGAGGCAGGGTCGACGCCCATCATGGTGCGGAAGCCGCGGGCGGCCGGCTTGAAGGCCATGCTGGCCAGCACCGGCCGGCCGGCCGCAACCGAAGCAGCGGCCTCCACGGCGATGCGCGCCTCGGTGAGGTCGAACATGGTCTCGATGTTGAGCAGGTCGACCCCTCCGCGCACGAGGGCATCCGCCTGCTCGGCGAACGTGGCGCGCAGAGCTTCGGGATCGGCGTCTCCCATGGGCTTGAGCATCTTGCCGCACGGGCCGATGTCGCCGGCCACGAAGCGGCCGGGGAACTCGCGGTCGCGCACGCCGACCGCGAGGCGGGCGGCCGCTTCGTTGAGCTCGACGGCGCGAGCGGCCATGCCGTGCGCCTCCAGGCGCAGACCGCTGCCGCCGAACGTGTTGGTGTTCACGATGTCGGAGCCCGCCGCGTAGAAGGCGCGATGGATGTCCTCCACTTCGGCGGGATGCGAGACGTTCCACTCCTCGGGGCACTCGCCGGCACCGAAGCCGCGGACCATGAGCGCCAGCCCGAGTCCGCCGTCGAGCAGCAGTGGGCGTGCGGCGATGAGAGCCATGAGGTCCATACCGGCAGTGTAGCAGACGAGCCGGGCAGCTCGACGGCGGCCGGCGCGTCGCCCAGCCGCCCGCCGCCTCAGCCCTCGGCGGCGACCTCGCGCACCAGACGGTCGGCCTCTCGCCCCGGAAGCCCGAGGCACACATGCAGAGCCGCCGCAGCGTCACGCCGCGACAGGCCGCGGGCGAGCAAGGCCGCGGCGGCCGTCCTCATCTGCGGCCGGGCGGCGGCGACTTCGTCCAGGGGCAGCCCGAGGTCGAGAACCAGCGAGATCTCACCGCGCACAGCGCCCGTCGGCCCGGCATCCGGTCCGGGGACCGGATAGCGCTCGCTCAGCTCCAGCAAAGTCCCGCGCACGACCTCCTCGTGCACCTTGGTGAGCTCGCGGCACACGGCGGCGCGGGCTTCCGGCAGCGACGCGGACAGTACGGCGATGCTGCGGGCCAGCCGCTGCCCTGTCTCGAAGGCCACGACCAGCCCTCCGCAGCGGCGCCACCCTTGCAGCGTGGTTTCCAGTTCGCGCGCCCTGCGCGGCAGATAGCCGACGAAGCGGAAGCCGTCGCCGTCGTAGCCCGCGGCCACGAGGGCCGTGAGCACCGCCGACGGCCCCGGCAGCACCGTGAGCTCGAGACCCTCGGCCACGGCGCGCACCACAAGGCGCATGCCGGGATCCTGCACGCCGGGCATCCCGGCGTCGGTGACGAGGGCCACGTCCTTGCCGTCACGCAGGAGGCGCAGCACCTCCTCGGTCTTCTGCGCTTCGTTGTGCTGGAAGAGACTGGTGAGCGGCACGTGGATGTCGAAGTGGCTCAGCAACTTGCGCGTGTGACGCGTGTCCTCGGCGGCGATGAGCTCAACCGCGCGCAGGGCGTCGAGGACGCGTGGCGTCACGTCCCCCAGATTGCCGATCGGCGTGGCGCAGACGTACAGCATTCCGCTCACCCCTTCAGAAAGCGCTCGATGAAGATGACATCGATGTCGCGCCCGGCGACGCGTGCGTGCCGACGGGCGGCGCCGACGATGGTGAACCCGAGCGCGAGATGGTACCCCAGAGAATCGAGGTTGTCGGCGCGCAGGTCGGTAAAGATCTTCTCGTAGCCCAGGTCGAGGGCCGCCGCGAACGACGCGGCCGCCAGCGCGGCGCCCACGCCGCGCCGCCGGTGCCCCGCGTCCACGTACGTGCCCATGGTCGCCACATGGTCGAGCTCGCGGGTGGTGAAGGTGCTCCAGGGGTCCACGGTCTGGAAAGCGATGATGCGGCCGGCCGCCTCGGTGACGTGGATGAAGGAGCGCTCCGGGAGCGCCTCGATGTAGGCGCGCTCCTCGGCCACGGTGAACGGCGTGTCGAGCAGGCTGTGACGGCCGCCGGCGATCACGCCGTTGAGCACGGCGGCGACGCCCGCGGCGTCGTCCGGCGTCGCCCGCCTGATACTGATGCCGGGCGACGCGTTCACGCCGCCGGCGCTCTCACGACGGCCATGATCTCCCACTCTTCGAAGAACGCGCGCCACACACTGTCGGCCATGCCGCCTCCCTCTGGGTCTTTCACCCCATTCTGTCAGGCCCGGTGCGTTCTTTCGAGTACTTTGCGGAAGGGTTGTAGTGTGGAAGGGGGAGCCGTGATGCTGGAGCACATGGTCTGTAGAGAGTGTGGCGAGGTCTTCAACGAAGATCTGTTCGCCGAAGACCCCAGCGAGACGATCGTCTGCCCGATGTGCGGCACGGTCGCGCTGGACGCGGAGCCCGTCGAGGACCGCGTCCTGCACATCCACTGCCGCATGCCCGCGGCGGCGGAGAGCCGGGCTTCGCGCCTCTCGGCGTAGCGTAGTCGCAAACGCCGCGCGCCCGGGCGCGCGGCGTCTGGCGTGTGCGGGTAGACTTGCGCCCATGAGCGATTCGCGCGCGCACATCCGGCCGGCCTCCCCGGCCGACGCCGAAGCCCTCGCCGCACTGTGCGGCGAGCTTGGCTACCCGTCCACGATCGAGCAGGTCCGGGATCGCCTGCGCCTTCTCGAAGACCCCGAACGCGCCCTGCTCGTCGCGGAGTCTGAGGGCGACATGGCCGGCTTCATCGACGTGCACGTGCAGCGCGTCGTGGAAGAAGACCCGTACGCGGAGGTCGGCGGTCTCGTCGTGAAGGCCGGGCATCGCGGCGAGGGGCTGGGAACAGGTCTCCTGGCCGCCGCCGCCGAATGGGGGCGGGGGCGCGGCCTCGCGGTCATGTGGATCCGTGCCAACCTGGCGCGCGACGGAGTGCACGACTTCTACCCTGCCGTCGGTTGCCGGCGCGTCAAGGACCAGCGCGTCTACGAGTACCCCTTGTGAAGCGCATCGTTCTCGGCGACAACCTCGAGGTGCTGCGCGCGCTTCCGCACGCCTGCGCGCGCCTCATCTACATCGACCCGCCGTTCAACACGGGGCGCGCGCAGAAGCGCACGCGCCTGCGCACCTCGCGTGACGTCGGCGGCGACCGCACTGGCTTTCAGGGGCGGCGCTACCGCACGGAGATCCTCGGAAGCGCCGCCTGGCCCGACGACTTCGCGGACTACCTGGGGTTCTTGGCGCCGCGACTCGCAGAAGCGCGGCGCATCCTCACTCCCGACGGCTCGCTGTTCTTCCACATCGACAGCCGCGAGGCGCACTACTGCAAGGTGCTGCTCGACGAGATCTTCGGGCGCGCGTCGTTTCTCAACGAGATCATCTGGGCCTACGACTACGGCGGCCGCTCCCGCAAGCGCTGGCCGGCCAAGCACGACACCATCTTCTGGTACGCGGTCGACCCGACCCACTACGTCTTCCGCTACGACGACATCGATCGCGTGCCCTACATGGCTCCGGGCCTCGTCGGCCCCGTCAAGGCCGCGCGCGGCAAGACGCCCACAGACGTGTGGTGGAACACCATCGTCAGCCCGACGGGCAAGGAGAAGACTGGGTATCCGACGCAGAAGCCGCTCAAGATCCTGGAGCGCATCGTGCGGGTGCACTCCGACCCCGGCGATCTGGTGGTCGACTTCTTCGCCGGCAGCGGCACGACCGGCGAGGCCGCGGCACTGAACGGCCGCAGCTATCTGCTCGTCGATTCCAACGCCGAGGCCGTCGCCGTCATGGCGCGGCGGCTCTGGTGGGACGCGCCCGAGCTCGTGGGCTGCGAGGGCATCCTGCCCTGAACCACGAAGGGGCCGGCTCCTCACGGAGCCGGCCCCCGGAGCGTCAGGCGCTCTCCGCCGGGGTCACTCGGGGATGATCGCCTCGCTGGGGCAAGACTCGACGCAGGTCGCGCAGTCGTCGCACTTCTCCGGATCGATGATGTAGATGGGGTCTTCCTCGGAGATGGCCTCGTTGGGGCACTCGTCGACGCAAGCGCCGCATGCGAGGCACTCATCAGTGATCTTGTAAGCCATGTGGTTCTCGTCACCTCCTGTGGGCGCGCTGCGGACGCAGAACGCGCGGGATTGCGGTGCCCATTTAGCGATATGGCTGTGACGAAGTCAAGACGCGCGTTGGGCGTCGTCCGGGAAGAGCTCGGTGAGGGCCAGGGCGGCGGCGCCGATGAAGCCGGCGTCCGGCCCCAGCGCCGCCGGCACAATGCGCACCTGGTCGCGGGCGGGCCGCGAGCCGCGCGCCTGAAGCACGCCGCGGGCCGGCCCCAGAAGGAGCTCGCCGGCCTCGGCGGCCCCCCCGCCGATGACGATCACCTCGGGGTTGAAGATGTTGACGAGCGTCACGAGGCCGGCGCCGAGATACTCGCCCAGGCGGGCGAGCACGGCCACGGCGCCGGCGTCGCCCTCGCGCCCGAGCCTGGTCAGAAGCCGGCTGTCGACGGCGCGACCCGCTGTGAGGGCGCGGCCGAGAGCTGAGGCGGGCTCGGCCACGGCCGCGGCCGCGGCCGCGGCCGCCATCGCCGGGCCGGCCACGTACGCCTCAAGACACCCGCGGTTGGGGCAGTTCGCCGGGCACTTGAGCCCGTTCACGTCGATGATGATGTGGCCGAGCTCTGCGGCCGCCCCGCTGCAGCCCCGATACGGGCGGCCGCCGCAGATGATGCCGCCGCCCACGCCCGTGCCCAGCGTGAGCATGAGCATCTCGCGAGCGCCGGCGCCGGCGCCGAAAACGTGTTCGCCGATGGTGGCCGCCGTGGCATCGTTGTCGATCACGACAGGTACGCCAAACCGCCGCTGCAGCAGATCGCGCAGAGGCACGTCGACCAGCGGAAGATTCACCGACTCGACCACGTGCCCGGCGGCGAAGTCGACCATGGACGCAACCCCCACACCGATGCCCTCGACCCGCCCGGAGCCGTGCTCGAGGTCGGCGATGCAGGTCACGATGCCGTCCAGGCAAGCGCGCATCGAATGGGCGTCCGTGAGCACTGTGTACCGGTCGAGGATCACAGGCGTCTCCCGAGCGGCGGGCGTGCCCGCAGAGATCGACGGCAGGCGTCCGCGCAGCAGTGCGGCGGCGATCTTGGTGCCGCCGATGTCCACGCCGATGACGGTGCGTTCCGCGCTCATGACGCCTCCCGGCCTACCACGCTCGTACACTCGGCCTTCTCTGAGCACCACCGTATCAGGTGCGACGTGGTCGCGCCTGCTGTCCGCACCAACGTGCATCCTCTGTTCGAGCCTTTCTGAAGGAGCCGAGACCGACAAGTCGCGCCGGCTCGGCAGCATCTTAGTCCTGCACGAACAGGCGGCAGAGGTCGGCGGCACTTGCGGAGGCGGTGGCCTTCGCCAAACAGAACAGCGAAGAACCATGTGCCCGAGAGCTTCTCCTCGCGTTGCCGGCTGCCGACCGCTGGCCGCTTCACAGGACGCCCACTGCCCGTGAGTGCGGCCGCGGGAGGTCGGCAGCCCATACCGTCCCTCGGGCGCTGACCCTTCACTTTGCGGTACACTTGCGCGTAAAGGAAACGCTCCCCCTAGGGCGTAGTCAGGTGCAAGGCCTGGCGCCCCGCTCCCCGCCACAATCACGAGTTGGGCGCCGCCTGCGTGAAGAGCGGGATCACCAGCAGATGCAAAACGACGACGACAACAGCGGGCGCAAGCCCTACAGGCGGTACAAGGCCGGCCGCGCCAGACGCAGCTCCGTCGATGACGAGCTGGCCGGGGCGCGGCCACCCCGTGAGCCGCGGCCGCGCGACGACGACCGGGGCTCCCAGGCGCCGCCGGTCTACGCAGAGCGCTCAAACGGTGAGTACCGGCGGTACGGACCGGCGCCGGCGAAGGGCAAGAAGGCGGCGGACGGGGGCGCCGGCACGGCGCCCAAACGCCGCCGCCGCTTTCGCTGGTGGTTCGTCCCCGTCGGCCTGCTGGTCGCGCTCATCATCGCCGGAGTCGTGGTCACCGTCCTGGCCTGGCCGGGTTACAAGAAGGTCGATCGGGCGGTCGATAAGGCCAACGCGCGCCTCGACAAGAAGACCCGCGCCAAGCTCACGCCCGACAACGGCTGGATCTGGCGCAACGGCACCACGCTGCTGCTCTTCGGCGTTGACAGCAAGGCCGGCGAACCCGCGCGCTCCGACACGATCATGCTCATGCGCTTCAACCCCAAGACGCACACGATCAACCAGCTTTCGATCCCGCGAGACACGCGCGTGACGCTCCCCAACGGGAATGTCGACAAGATCAACACCGCCATGTTCTGGGGCGGTCCGTCCATGGCAGTGCAGGCGGTCGAGCAGTACACGGGAATCGACGTCAATCACGTCATGGTTGTCGGCTTCCAAGGCTTCCCGCGCCTGGTCAACGCGGTCGGCGGCGTGGACATGAACGTGCCCACAACGATCTCGACGATCGCGGGCAGCAGCGGCCGCACCGTCGTTTTCAAGCAGGGCATGCACCACTTCGACGGCAAGTACGCCATGCTCTACGTGCGCATCCGCTACGCCGACGACGACTTCCACCGCGCGGCGCGCCAGCAGCAGTTCGTCCAGGCGCTGGAAAAGAAGATCGTGCAGCCGTCCAACATCACCAAGCTGCCCGAGATCGGCAAGAAGTTCCTGAGCGGCGTGGCCACCGACCTGACGACGAACCAGATCCTCGAGCTCGGCTACCTGAAGTGGCGCGCCACCGGCGGCAAGAAGATGGTGATGGTAGGTACCCCCGGTTGGGACGGCGGGGTCGCCTACGTCTTCCCGCCGTCAGACGCCGAGAAGCAGAAGATGGTCCACCAGTTCCTGACGAAGTAAGTGCGGTGCCCGGCAAGGCCCGCGCCGGGCACCAGCGCCCCGTCAGTAGGCCACAGCCACTAGCGCCAGGCCGCGCGCGGGCGCCGTCTGCCCCATGCGCCGGCGTTGGCCCGAAGCCAGCTCCTCCGCGAACCCCTGCGGCGTCATCCGCCCTTGGGCGACGTCGACCATCGAACCCACGGCCACGCGCACCATGTTGTGCAGAAAGCTCCCGGCGCTGATCGTGAAGACCCACTCCGGACTTCCGTGCCCGCCGGCCTCGGAGCAGGCGGCGCGCGAGTCGTCGCCGCCTGGGTCCGTGGCCGCGCAAACCGGGCCGTCGCCGCCCGCGAACGGCCGCCAGTCCGCCTTCAGCACTTCGCGCACGCAGCTGTGGTACAGGCGCGCGGAGGGCGTGAGCGCCGCGAAGTCGCGCCTGCCGGGCAGCAGGGCCGCCGCTTCGGCGAGCAGCGCGACATCGAGCGCGCCACGCACGTTCCACACGTAGGCGCGCTCACGCACCGGCTTCACCGGCGAGATCCAGAGGCGATACTGGTACGTGCGTGACGCCGCCTTGCGCGCGGTGAACCCCGGCGGAGCCGGCGACACGCGCGACACGGCGATGTCGGGCGGGAGCAGCGCGTTGAGCGAGAGGCGCAGGCGGTCGGGGCGCACGTCGGGGCGCGCGCAGACGAACGACGCGACCTGCGCCCACGCGTGCACGCCGGCGTCCGTGCGCCCGGCCACGCTCAGGCGCACGGGTTCGCGAAGCACCATCGCCAGCGCCTCCCCCAGGAGACCCTCGACGGTGCGCTGCCCCGGCTGCCGGGCCCAGCCGCGATATGCCGTGCCTTCGTAGGCGAGGTCGAGGCGCCAGGTAGCGTGCCCGGGCGGCGAGTCCTCCGCGCGCAGGCGTGCTCCCGGCCCCATATCGTCGCGCGGATCCACGGACGGCATCCTACACGAGCAGCCCGGCGACGATGACGGCCGCCGTCGCCACGAGCAGGGCGATGTCCGCCCGACCGGCATGCAGCGGGTGCAGGCGGGTGCGCGCGGCGCCGGGCCGATAGCAGCGCGCCTCCATGGCCAGAGCGAGCTCGTCGGCGCGCCTGAAGCTCAGCACGAACAGCGGCACGAGCACCGGCACCAGCGAACGCGTGCGCTCGCGCAGCCCGCCGCGGCGGAAATCGGCGCCGCGGGCCCGCTGCGCGCGCATGATCGTGTCCAGCTCCACGAGTAGCGTCGGGATGAAGCGCAGGGCGATCGTCACCATCAAAGCGAGCTCGTCGGTGGGGACGCGCAGACGGCGCAGCGGCCGGCCGAGCCAGGCCAGACCGTCGGTGAGCGCCATCGAGGGGGTCGTCAGGGTCAGCACGGAGCCCACGAGCACAAGCACCACGAGACGCAGGCTCAGGAACGCGGCCAGCTCGAGCCCCCGCGACGACACGTGGATGAACCAGAAGCTGAAGAACGGCTCACCCGGGGCGAACACGACCTGAGCCACGAACGTGAGCGCGACGAGCCAGAGAAGCGGCCTGAAGGCGCGCCAGAACCACGCCGGCGGCACGCCGCTCAGCACGTACGCCAGAACGGCGGCGGCGGCGTAGACGGCGAGTCCGGCGAAGGAGTCGCGCACGAAGAGCGCCACGGCGAGCGCGCTCACGGCGACGAACTTGGCGCGCGGGTCGAGCCGGTGCAGCGGCGAGTCGCCGGCGTAGTACTGGGCGATGGTCGCCTTCACGAGAGGTCCTCGGCCGCCGCCGCGGCAGTACGAGGAGCGCGCTGCGGATCGCGACCGAGCCGCCGCCACAGCTCGACGAAGAAGGGTTCGCGCAGGCGGTTCGCGGCAAGCAGCCGGCCGCCGGCGGCGCTGAAGTCCCAGGCGCCGGCGGCGGCGGCCCGGCCCTCGCGAAGCACGAGCAGCTCTTCGCAGAGCGCCCAGGCCAGGTCCGCGTCGTGCGTCGCCAGAAGCAGGGTGACTCCGGCGGCCTTGAGGCGTTCCAGGATGCCGACGAGCTGGCGCCTGGTGCCCGGGTCGAGGCTGACGAAGGGCTCGTCCAGGAGCAGAAGCCGCGGCCGCATGGCGAGAACCCCGGCGAGGGCCAGCCGGCGCTGCTCGCCACCCGAGAGGGTGTAGGGATGCCTCTCGGCGAAGTGCGCCGGAGGCAGGCCGACCACGTCGAGGGCCTCTTCAACGGCCGTCGACACCCGATCCTCCGGCCACCCCAGCCGCCGCGGCCCGAAGGCCACGTCGTCGCGTGCCGTGGAGGCGAACAGCTGGAGCTCGGGAGCCTGAAAGACGAGGCCCACCTCGCGTTGCCGCGCCGCGTAGCCGACGTCAACAGGAGCTGCCCCGTCGAGCACCACGGCCCCGCTCTCCGGCGCGTCCAGGCCGCGGATCACCTGAAGCAGCGTCGACTTGCCGGAGCCCGAAGCGCCCATCAGCGCCAGGGAGCCGCCCGCCGGCAGCACGAACGACACGTCGCGAAGCGCGGGGATCGGGGCTCTCGCCTCCTCGTAGCTGAACGACACATCCCGACAGGCAAGACTCATGCCGGCCAAACCGGATGGACGCGGCGCGGCGGAGGCGGCCGCCTCGCGGCGGCTCACGGCGCGCCGCCCAGCGCCTCGAGCAGCGCGTCCATGGTGAGCGGCAGGCCGCGGAGGCCGCGCCCCCGCTCCGCGAGCGCGAGCGCCAGCTCCCCCGCCGCCGGCAGGCCGAGGCCGAGCCGGCGCACCAGGGCGACGTCGGCGAACAGGCCGTCCGCGTCGCCCGCGTAGGCCTCCGTGCCGCGCTCGAGGGCGACCACGCGGTCGGCGCCCACCGCCTCGTCCATCTCCTGCGTGACGTAGACGACGGCGAGACCCTCGCCGTGCAGCTCGCGCACCGCAGCGAGCACCTCGTCGCGGCCGGCCGGATCGAGCATCGCCGTGGGCTCGTCGAGCACGAGGACGCGGCGCGGCACGGCGATCACGCCGGCCAGCGCTGTGCGCTGCTTCTGCCCGCCGGAGAGCATGTGGGGCTCGCGCAGGTGCAGCTCCTCAAGGCCGAAGCGCGCCAGCATCTCATCGACGCGGCGCCGGATGTCGGCGGGCGGCCACGCCAGATTCTCGAGGCCGAACGCCACGTCGTCTTCGACGCACTGGGCCACGAGCTGGTTCTCGGGGTTCTGGAACAGCACGCCCACGTCGCGGCGCGCCGCGATGCGCCCGTCGTCGGCCAGCAGGTCGTGGCCGCAGGCCCGGGCAAGGCGCGCGGCCGTGGGCTTCTCGAGGCCGCCCAGCAGGCGCGCGAGCGTGGACTTGCCCGACCCGTTGGCGCCGACGACCGCTACGAGCTCGCCCTCGTGGACCCGGAGATCGAGGTCGGCAAGGGCGTCGGCCGACGCCCCCGCATAGCGGTAGTGCAGGCCGCGGATGTCGAGGAGCGGCGCCGTCTCGTCTGGGCTGGAGGTCATACGCGGCGAAGCTTACCGCATCGCCTCAGCGATACCCCGCGCGGCGGCGCGGGCAGCGCCGGCCCTTCCGACCTCGCTGGCCGACAGGTGGCGCGTCTCGGCAGGTGGCGGCGCCCCGTACGGCGCGAGGGGCGGGTGGCCCTTCGGCCGCCCGCCCCTCGCGCCTCACCTGTGCCCGCGTTGGCCTAGACCAGTTCGATGTAGGCCTGCTCGCTGCCGTCGCCGGGGCGTGGCCCCAGCTTGATGATGCGTGTATAGCCGCCGCTGCGGCCCGCGTAGCGGGGCGCCACGTCGTTGAACAGCTTGTACACGATCTTCTTGTTGCGCAACATGGAGATGGCCTGCCGGCGCGCGTGCAGATCGCCGCGCTTGCCGAGCGTGATGGCCTCTTCGACGAGCGGGCGCATCTCTTTGGCGCGCGCCACACCGGTCTTGATCTTCTCGTGCTCGAGCAGCTGGCAAGCAAGGCCCGTGAGAAGCGCCTTGCGCTGATCGGGCGCCATGTTGAACTTGCGGCCTGACTTCTGATGGCGCATGTTACTCGTCACCCCGCAGTGAGAGCCCGCGCTCGGAGAGCTTTTCCGCGACCTCGTCGATGCTCTTCTTGCCGAAATTCGGGATGTTGAGCAGCTCGGCCTCGGTCTTGTTGACCAGGTCGCCGACGGTCTGGATGCCCTCGCGCTTGAGGCAGTTGTACGAACGGACGCCGAGCTCGAGCTCTTCGATGAGCACGTCGTCCATGCCGCCGCCGGCCGGCGCCGTCCCGAGACCCTCGATGGGATACTCCTCGGTGGAGCGCGTGCGGTCGGGGTCGGTGAAGATCGACATCCGGTCGACGAGGATCTCGGCGGCCTGGCGCAGCGCCTCTTCAGGCAGGAGCGCGCCGTTCGTGGTGATGTCGAGGATCAGCTTATCGTAATCGGTACGCTGGCCGACGCGCGCGCTCTCGACGTGATACGAGACGCGCTTGATGGGGCTGAAGATAGAGTCGATGGGGACCACGCCGATGACCATCTCGGGCGTCTTGTTGCCCTCGGCGGGAACATAGCCGGTACCACGGCGGATAGTGAGCATCATCTCGATGGCCCCGCCGTCGGAAAGCGTAGCGATGTGATGGTCCGGATTGAGGATCTCCAGCTCGGCCGGGATGTCGATGTCGGCGGCCACTACTTTGCCGGGCTTGTCCTTGTAGAGCCGCACCTGAACCTCGTCAAGCTCACCATGAAGGCGGCAGACGAGCTCCTTGAGGTTGAGGATGACATCGGTGACGTCTTCTTTGACGCCCTTGACGGTGGTGAACTCATGGGCGACACCTTCGATCTTCACCGAGCTCACGGCAGCACCCTCGAGAGACGAGAGCAGCACACGGCGCAGAGCGTTGCCGAACGTATGCCCGAACCCGCGGTCGAGGGGTTCTACCTCGAAGCGCGCCCGGTTGCCGGCGAGCTGCTCGCGCGTGATGTTGGGCATCTGAAACTGAAGCAACTGGCCTCCTGTAGGGTCTTCGCCGCGGGTCAGCTGCAGCGGTTACTTAGAGTAAAGCTCGACGATGAGCTGTTCCTGCACCGGCGTGTCGATCTCGTCGCGCGTGGGGGCGCGGAGGATCTTGCCCGTGAGGTTGTCGTGGTCGACCAGCAGCCAAGGAGCCACCGACGACGTGAGGTCGGTGGCGGCACGCACGGTCTCGACGGCCTTGCTGTTGGCACGCACCGACACGACGTCGTCGGGGCGCACCTGGTACGACGGGATGTCGACCTTCATGCCGTTGACCATGAAGTGCGCGTGACGCACGAGCTGGCGCGCCTGGCGACGCGAAGCGCCAAAGCCGAGGCGATACACGACGTTGTCGAGCCTCATCTCGAGGAGGCAGAGCAGGTTCTCACCGGTGATGCCCTGCTTGCGGCTCGCGACCTCGTAGTAGTGATGGAACTGCTTCTCGAGCACCTGGTAGTACCGGCGGGCCTTCTGCTTCTCGCGAAGCTGGAGGAGGTACTCGCTCTGCTTGATGCGGCCGCGGCCGTGCTCCCCCGGAGGGTACGCACGACGCTCGACCGCGCACTTGTCGGTGAGGCAGCGTTCGCCCTTGAGGAAGAGCTTCTCAGCCTCGCGGCGACACTGTTTGCACTGTGCTGATGTATCTCTCGCCACGTGGACCTTCCTAGACCCGGCGACGCTTACGGGGGCGGCATCCGTTGTGCGGCACCGGCGTCACGTCTTTGACACTGATGATCTCCAGACCAGCGGCCTGCAGCGAGCGGACCGCGGTCTCGCGGCCCGAACCCGGCCCGCGAACGAAGACCTCGACCTTCTGAAGACCGTGCTCCATGCCTTTCTTGGCACAGGACTCGGCCGTGACCTGGGCGGCGAAGGGCGTGCTCTTGCGGGAGCCCTTGAAACCGACCGACCCGGCGCTCTCCCACGCGATGACGTTGCCCTCTTTGTCGGTCAGCGTCACCTGCGTGTTATTGAACGACGTCTTGATGTGCGCCTGGCCCACGGCGATGTTCTTGCGGACCCTGCGGCGCTGACGCCCTTTGGCTCTTTGAGGCTTAGCCACTCTGCTCTACTCCTCCGGCTGCTCTCGCGGTCACTTCTTGCGCTTGCCGCTGATCGTCCTCTTGGGACCTTTGCGCCCCCGGGCGTTGGTACGCGTGCGCTGCCCGTTCACCGGCATGCCACGACGGTGGCGGATGCCCTTGTAACAGCCGATGTCCATGAGTCGCTTGATGTTCTGCGAACGCTCGCGCCGCAGGTCGCCCTCGACGGTGACCTCACGGTCGATGGCCTCTCGCAGGTGCACGATCTCTTCTTCGGTAAGGTCGCGGACCTTGGTGTCGGGGTCGATGCCCACGACGCCCAGCACCTTGTTGGACGTGGAACGACCGATGCCGTAGATGTATGTGAGCCCGATCTCAACCCGCTTCTGCGGCGGGATGTTGACGCCTGCGATACGTGCCATGCGGACTTACCCCTGCCTCTGACGATGTCGCGGGTTGGCGCAGATCACCTGTACCGTGCCGTGCCGGCGGATGACCTTGCACTTCTCGCACATCGGCTTGACTGATGCTCTTACCTTCATCGGTGATCCTCGCTCAGGGCGTGCGACGGGCCTGCGGCCCCCGCACGCCGCCTCCGGGCGACCTGGGGCGGCCGCTACTTGAACCGGTACGTGATCCTGCCTCTGCTGAGGTCGTAAGGCGACAGCTCCACCTTGACCCGGTCGCCGGGCAGGATGCGGATGTAGTTCATGCGCATCTTGCCGGAGATATGGGCGAGCACTTCGTGATTGTTATCGAGGTGCACCCGGAACATCGTGTTGGGCAGAGCCTCGACCACTTCGCCTTCTATCTCAATGGCTTCTTCTTTGTTCGCCATGCTCCCTACTCGTCGACCGACAGCGGCCTGACATACTACCACAAACGACATGTGCCATAAAACAAGCCGTCTGCCGCGGCGCGGCGGCCGATGGTCCGCGCCTTGTGCGGCGCTAGCCTTCCGCGCCGCCTTTCTCCGAGCTACGGCGCGTGAGCACTCGCGGCGCCTTCCTGCCCACAGCCACCGTGTGTTCGAAGTGCGCCGAGAGCGAACCATCGACGGTGGAGATGCTCCAGCCGTCGTCGGCGACGAACACTTCGTGGCCGCCGGCATTGACCATCGGCTCGATGGCGAACACCATGCCTTCCTCGAGCCGCGGCCCGCGGCCCGGATCCCCGAAATTGGGGATCTGCGGATCCTCGTGCATCTCCTTGCCGACGCCATGTCCGACGAGCGACCTGACCACGCTGAACCCGGCGGCCTCCACCACCTCCTGCACGGCGTGCGACACGTCACCGAGGCGCCGGCCCTCACGGCACTCCGCGAGGCCGGCCTCGAGAGACTCCGCCGTGACATCGAGGAGGCGAAGCGCCTCGGCCTCGACGGCGCCCATCGGCAGCGTGATGGCCGAGTCGGCCACGTAGCCGCCGAGCGTCACGCCGGCATCGATGCTCAGCACATCGCCCTCCGCGACCCGGTACGCGCCCGGGATGCCGTGCACCACCATGTCGTTCGGCGACGCGCAGATCGACGCCGGAAACCCGCGGTAGCCGAGAAATGTCGGCACCCCGCCGCGCGCCCTGATCAGCCGCTCCGCCAGGCGGTCGAGCTCGGCGGTCGTCACCCCCGGGCGCGCCTCCGCGGCCAGCATGTCGAGGCAGTCCGCGAGGATGCTGCCCGCTGCGTCGATCTTCGCGACCTCGGCTGCCGACTTGCGGACGATCACGCCTTGTCAGTCGCCCTCGAGGAGCTGTTCGACCTGCGCGAACACCTCGTCCGGCATCTTGCCGCCACCGTGAGCCGTCTTGAGCACGCGGCGTGCCTCGTAGTAGCCGACGAGCGGCTCAGTCTGCGCGCGGTACACATCGAGGCGGTTGTGGACCGTCGCCTCGTTGTCGTCGCTGCGCTGATACAGCTCGTCGCCGCAGACGTCACAGACACCATCGTTCTGCGGCGGATCGAACAGCACGTGGTAGCCCTTGCCGCAGCCTTTGCACAGGCGCCGCCCCGCGAGGCGCTCAACGAGCTCATCCTCGGGCACGTCGATGAGGATGACGCGGGTCACGGCGCGGCCTGCGCCCGCCAGCATCGCGTCCAGGCGCTCTGCCTGCTCGATCGTGCGTGGAAAGCCGTCGAGCAGGAAACCCTTTTCGGCGTCAGGCAGCGCAAGGCGGTCGCGGACGACGCCGATCACGACCTCGTCGGGGACCAGTTCACCGGCCTCCATGGACCTCTGCGCGGCCAGACCCATCTCGGTGCCTTCGGCGACCGCGGCGCGCAGCATTTCGCCGGTGGAGATGTGCGGCAGCGCGTAGCCTACGGCGATGCGCGCGGCCTGCGTGCCCTTGCCGGCGCCGGGGGCGCCGAGGAGGATCACGTTGCGTTGTGTGTCAGTCATGGTCGCGCCCCTTACTTGAGGAAGCCCTCGTAGTGGCGCATGAGCAGCTGCGCTTCCATCTGCCGCATCGTGTCAAGCGCGACGCCGACCACGATCAGCAGCGACGTCCCGCCGAAGTAGAACGGCACGTTGAGCGTGCGCGACATGAGCCATGGCAGCACGGCCAGGGCGGCCAGGAACAGGGCGCCCGGGAGTGTGAGCCTCGTCAGGATGCGGTCGAGGTACTCGGCCGTGGGCCGCCCCGGCCGCACGCCCGGCACGAAACCGCCGTACTTCTTGAGGTTGTCGGCCTGGTCGATCGGATTGAAGGTCACGGCCGTGTAGAAGTACGTGAAGATGATGATCAGCACGGCCTCGAGAATGATGAAGATGAAGGTGCTCGGCCCCAGCGTGCGCTGGAACCAGCCGGCGATGCCCCCCGTGCCCAGGAACTGCGTGAAGGTGGGGACGATCATCATCATCGACGAAGCGAAGATTACCGGGATAACGCCCGCCATGTTGACCTTGAGCGGGATGAACGTGCTTGTGCCGCCCATCATGCGGCGCCCGACCACGCGCTTCGCGTACTGCACCGGCACGCGGCGCTCGCCGGTGGTGATCCAGATGACCCCCACGACGACGGCCAGCGCAATGACCAAAAACAGGATGATAGTCACGATGTTCATGGTCACCAGCTTGGCGGCACCCGACGGGATACGCGAGACGATGCTGATGAAGATGATGATCGACATGCCGTTGCCGATGCCGCGGGCGGTGATGAGCTCGCCGAGCCACATCACGAACACGGCGCCGGCGACCAGCGCCGCGACGATCAGGGCGCCGCGCGCCACGTTGAGGTTGGGCAGCGCGTTCTGGCTGCGGAACAGTACCAGGTAGCCGATGGCCTGCACGAACGACAGGCCGACGGTGAGCCAGCGCGTGTATTTGGTGATCTCTTTCTGACCCTGCTCGCCTTCTTTGGCGAGGTCCTCGAGCTTGGGGATGACCACCGTGAGAAGCTGCATGATGATCGACGCCGTGATGTACGGCATGATGCCGAGCGCGAACAGGGAGACGCGCGCCAGCGCTCCGCCCGAGAAGAGGTCGAGGAAGCCGATGACCCCCGCCCCGCCCGCGTCGAAGAACTTCTGCAGCGCGGCGAGATCGACGCCGGGCGTGGGCACGTGCGTGCCGAAGCGATAGATCGCGATCATCGCCGCCGTGAAGAGGAGCTTCGTGCGAAGGTCCGGGATCTTCCAGGCGTTGACGAGCGACTGCCAGAGCTTGTTGTTCACAGCCGCGATCCCCCCAAGCCGGTCAGAGGAGCTCGGCTTTGCCGCCGGCTGCCTCGATCTTGTCCACGGCGCTGCGCGAGTACATCGCCATGCGCACGTTGAGGGCCTTGTCGAGGTCGCCGCCGCCGAGGATCTTGATGGGCGTGCGCGTGTTCTTCACGATGCCCTTGGCCACCAGGGCCTCGGGCGTGACCTCGTCGCCGGCCGCAAACGCCTGCGAAAGGCGGCCGACATTGACCGGCACCGCATAGGTGCGGAACGGGCCGATGGGCATGCTCTTCTTCATGTGCGGGCCGCGGAGCTTGCCGAGCCGCATATACAGCGGCATCTGCCCGCCCTCATAGCCTGGACGAACGCCGCCGCCGGAGCGCGAGTTGTAGCCCTTGTGCCCCTTACCGGCGGTCTTGCCTTGGCCGCTACCCTTGCCGCGACCGAGACGCTTGGTGTTCTTCGTGGAGCCCGGATTGGGGCGCAGATCGTGGAGTCCTAGTTCAGCCATGTCACGACTTCTTCGTTGCCGGGCGTACCTCGACGAGGTACGCGACCTTGTTTACCATGCCGCGGATAACGGGCGTGTCCTCGTGCACCACGGTGTGGCGGATGCGCTTGAGCCCGAGCGCGCGCAGCGTGCCTCGGTGGCTCGGGAGCCGGCCGATCGCGCTCTTGACCTGCGTGATCTGCAGATACGTGGTCATGCTTGCTGGGCCTCCCCTACCTGGGCCGCGGCGACAGTCTCGTCGACGGCCGCTTCGCGCTGGTCGAGGCCGAGCACCTTGCTCACGGAGATGCCGCGTAGGCGCGCCTGCCCCTCGGGCGTCTTGAGAGACTGCAGGCCCGCCACTGTGGCGCGCACCAGGTTGATGGGGTTGGTGGTCCCCAGCGACTTGGTGAGGATGTCGCGCACGCCGGCCAGCTCGAGCACGGCGCGCACGCCCCCGGCGGCGATGACGCCGGTACCGGGAGAGGCGGGCTTGAGCAGCACGCGCGCGGCGCCGAAACGGCCGATCACCTGGTGGGTCGTCGTGGTGCCGTTGTAACGCGGCACCGTGAACAGGTTCTTCTTCGCGTCCTCGATCGCCTTCTGGATCGCCAGCGGCACCTCGCGCGCCTTGCCGTAGCCGGCGCCCACGTGGCCGTTTTCGTCACCGACGACGACCAGGGCCGTGAAGGAGAACCGCCGGCCGCCCTTGACGACCTTGGCGACGCGGTTGATGTCGACAACGCGCTCTTTGAGCTCGTTGCCATCGCTGAATGATCCTCTAGCCACGGGGTCCTTTACTCCTTGTCAGAAAACCAGGCCGCCCTCGCGGGCGCCCTCGGCGAGAGCCTTCACTCGGCCGTGATACAGATAGCCAGACCGGTCGAAGACGACCCGTTCGATGCCTTTGTCCTTGGCCCGCTGGGCGAGCAGTTCGCCGACCTTCTTGGCGACCTCGGACTTCTTGAGACCGGCGCCCTCGACCTCGACGGATCGGGCGGCCACCAGCGTGGTGGCCGCCGCATCGTCGATGAGCTGAGCGTAGATCGCCTTGTTGGAGCGAAACACCGAGACGCGCGGACGCGCGGGACTGCCTTCGAGACGTCCCCGGATGCGCCGCTTGCGTCTGGCGCGGGCTTCTCTGATGCTGAGTGTGCTCATCTTCTTGACGTTCCTCTTCTCTCAGGCAGCTCAGGCGCGCTTGCCGACCTTGCGCTGCACGTACTCGCCGGCGTACCGGATGCCCTTGCCCTTGTACGGCTCGGGCGGGCGGATGGAGCGGACCTTGGCGGCCACTTCGCCCACGACCTGCTTATCGATGCCTCTGACCACGACGACGGTAGCCTGCGGCGTCTCGAAGGCCACATGCTCGGGCGGCTCAAGGAGCACCGGGTGACTGTACCCGACCAGCAGCTCCAGAGCATCGCCCTTGAGGCTGGCGCGGTAGCCGACGCCGACAATCTCGAGACGCTTCTCGAAGCCGTCCGTGACGCCGATCACCATGTTGGCGATGAGCGTCCGCGTGAGACCGTGCAGCGAACGGTGCTGACCGCTGTCGGTCGGTCGCTTGACCTCAATAACACCGTCGCCGACCTCGACCTGCATCTCGCGGGGCACCCGCTGGGTGAGCTCACCCTTGGGCCCCTTCACTGTCACGACGGCGTTGTCGTAGATGAACTCGACGCCGGCCGGCAGCGGGATGGGAGCTTTACCGATCCTCGACATGTGCCGTCCTCACCAGATGAAGCAGATCACTTCGCCACCCAGGCCAAGCTTGCGCGCTTCGGCGCTGGTCACAAGGCCGCGTGACGTTGAGATGATCGCTGTGCCGAGGCCACCAAGCACCTTGGGCAACGACTCCTTCTTGGCGTACACACGACGCCCGGGTTTGGAGACGCGCTTGATGCCGGAGATGACCCGTTCTCTGTTCTTGCCGTACTTGAGCTCGACGTGGATGACCTCGCCGTGCTCGCCGTGCTTGACCTCGTAGCCTACGACGTAGCCCTGCTCGGTCATGAGGCGAGCGATGTCGACCTTCATCCGCGAGGAGGGGATCTCGACGATGCTGTGCCGAGCCGTGCTGCCGTTGCGGAGGCGGGTGAGCATGTCTGCTATGGGGTCTGTCATTGACATGGTTCTCGCCTCCTCACCAGCTCGACTTGGTCAGACCGGGGATGACGCCCTGGTGCGCGACTTCGCGCAGGCAGATGCGGCAGATCCCAAACTTGCGATAGTACGCACGCGGGCGGCCGCACCTGGAGCAGCGATTGTACTCGCGCGTCTTGTAGCGCTGCTTGCGCCCGGCTTTCACCACGAGGGATGTCTTTGCCATGCTTCAAATGCTCCTAGTTCGACCGGAACGGCATGCCGAGCTTGGCCAGCAGGGCACGCCCCTCCTCGTCCGTCTTGGCGGTCGTCGTGATGACCACGTTGAGACCGCGGAACTGCTCGACCGAGTCGTAGTCGATCTCGGGGAAGATGGTCTGCTCGCGCACGCCCATGGCGAAGTTGCCGCGCCCGTCAAACTGGCTGGGCGAGATGCCGCGGAAGTCGCGGATACGCGGCAGGGCGATTGAGACGAGACGGTCGATCATCTCGTACATGCGGTCGCCACGCAGCGTGACCCGGCAGCCGATGGACATGCCCTCGCGCAACTTGAAGCTGGCGATGGACTTGCGCGCTTTGGTGATCGCCGGGCGCTGGCCGCTGATGAGCGCCAGGTCCTCGACGGCGTCGTCGAGCAGCTTGGCGTTCGTCTTGGCCTCGCCGACGCCCATGTTGAGGGTCACCTTGGTGACGCGAGGCACTTCCATCACGTTGCGGTAGCCGAACTCCTCTTTGAGCTGCGGCACGATCTCTTTAAAGTACTTTTCCTTAAGCCTGGCCATCGTCTCTTACGCCTTGTCGATATCTTTGCCGCAGTTCTCGCGGCGGCACTTGCGTACCTTGCCCCCGCCGTCGAGCAGCCGGTAGCCGACGCGAGTCGGCGCACCGCAGGCCGGGCAGACGAGCATCACGTTCGACGCGTCGATGGGCGCCTCGCGCTCGATCACCCCGCCCTGCGGGTTCTTCTTCGGGTTCGGTTTGGTGTGCTTCTTCATGATGTTGAGCCGCTCGAGAACCACCCGGCCATGCTCGGTGTCGACGCGCATCACCTTGGCGGTCTTGCCGGCCTCCTTGCCGCTGACGACCTTCACCTGGTCGCCCTTTCGTATCTTCATCTTGCTCATCACAGCACCTCGGGAGCGAGCGACACGATCTTCATGAAGTTCTTCTCGCGCAGCTCGCGGGCAACTGGACCGAAGATGCGGGTCCCGCGCGGGTTGTTCTGGTTGTCGATCAGCACCGCAGCGTTCTCGTCGAAGGCGATGTACGTGCCGTCCCGGCGCCCGAACTCCTTCTTGGTGCGCACCACCACAGCGCGGACGACCTCGCCCTTCTTCACGCCGCCGCCGGGCGTGGCGACCTTGACGGTGCCGACGATGATGTCGCCGACCGTCGCGTAGCGCCGGCTCGAGCCACCGCGGATCCGGATGCAGAGGATCTCGCGGGCGCCTGTGTTGTCGGCCACTCGTAGTCTGGACTCAACCTGGATCATGTGCTTCCTCTGCCGGCTCTCTTACTTGGCCTTCTCGAGGATCTCGAGAAGGCGCCACCGCTTGCTCGCGCTCAACGGGCGCGTCTCGACGACACGCACGAGATCGCCGACGCCGGCCGCGTTCTGTTCGTCGTGCACGTGCAGCTTGCTCGAACGACGCACGACCTTGCCGTACCTCTCGTGCTTCTGAGCCACGTCGATACGGATGACAATCGTCTTGTCCATGGCGTCGCTGACCACGATGCCGCGGCGCTCCTTGCGCCCCGGCACCTTCTCAGGAGCCTTGCGCTCGGCCTTGGCCTTCGTCTTGGCGGCCGAGACCTTGCGCGCCGGCTTGACGGCCGCGGTCTCGACGGTCTTCTTGACGGCGGGCTTCTTCGTCGCCGCCTTCTTGGCCGCGGCCTTCTTCGCGGCCGGCTTGCGCGCCGCCGACTGCTTGGCTGCGGGCTTGCCGCTGTCTGTCTTCTTCGTCGTAGCCATCAGGCTTCACCACCGGCTGCCTTGCGAACCCGCTCGCGTTCTGCCTGCATAGTGAGCAGGCGGGCGATCTCGCGGCGCGTCGCGTTCAATTTGTGTGGGTTGTCGAGCTGCCCGGTGGCGTGCTGGAAACGCAGGTTGAAGAGCTCCTTGCGCGTGTCCTTGAGACGCACGATCACCTCGTCGTCGGAGAGCTCGCGGAGCTTGCTAGCCTTCAAAGAGACTCCCCTCCCTCGTCACGAACTTGGTCTTGATGGGCAGCTTGTGGGCGGCCAGACGCATGGCCTCTCGAGCCACGGGCTCCGTAACGCCGGCAAGCTCGAACATGACCTTGCCGGGCTTGACCACGGCCACCCACGACTCCGGCGAACCTTTGCCGCCGCCCATGCGCGTCTCCGCAGCCTTCCTGGTGATCGGCTTATGCGGAAACACGTTGATCCAGACCTTGCCGCCACGCTTGATGTAGCGGGTCATAGCGATACGGGCCGCCTCGATCTGGCGGTTGTTCACCCAGCCGCACTCCAGAGCCTTCAGGCCGAATTGGCCGAAGTCGACACTGGTGCCGCCCTTCGCCGTACCGGCCATGCGGCCGCGCTGTTGTTTTCTGTGCTTGACTCTCTTCGGCAGGAGCATCGTCTACGTCCTCTCTACCGTCAGCTACTCTGCTCGGTGGTCGGCTCGGCCGGCTTGGTCTCGGCCGGAGCCTTGGCCTTGTCGACGGGAGCCGGCGGCGCCTTGCGCTCGGGAGCCTTGCGGCCCATCGGTACGCTTGGGCTGCTGGGTGCCGGGCGACCTTGCTGACGGCCGCCGCCGCCGGGACGACCGCCGGGACCGCCCGGACGACCGCCGGGGCCACCGGGACGCCCACCGAACCCGCCGGGACGCCCGCCGGGGCCACCGGGACCGCCGGGACGGCCGCCGCCGCCGCCGGGACGGCCACCGCCGTCGCGGCGCGGACCACGATCGCGGCCGCGATCGTCGCGGCGCTGTTCGTCGCGCTCCTGGCGCGCTTTGGCCTCGTCCATCGGGTAGCCCTCGGGCAGAATCTCGCCCTTGTTGATCCAGACCTTCACGCCGATGCGGCCGAAGGTGGTGCGAGCCTCGCGGAAGCCGTAGTCGATGTCCGCGCGCAAGGTGTGCAGCGGCACGCGGCCCTCGCTGTAATGCTCGTTGCGCGCCATCTCGGCGCCTCCCAGACGGCCGCCGCAGCGCACGCGCATGCCGGCGGCGCCCGAGCGCATCGCGCTCGTCAGAGCACGCTTCATGGCGCGGCGGAAGCTGACGCGGTTCTCGAGCTGCTCGGCGATGGACTGGGCGACCAGCACGGCGTCGAGCTCAGGGCGCTTGACCTCAACGATATTGACCTGCACGTTCTTCTTGGTCAGCGCGTGGATCTCTTTGCGCAACGCGTCGACCTCCGAACCGCTCTTGCCGATCACGATGCCCGGCCGCGCGGTGTGGATGTCGATGGTCACGTTGTTCTGATCCTTGCGAATGATGATGCGCGACAGTCCGGCGTGGGCGAGCTTGCGCAGGATGTGCGTGCGGATGCGCTCGTCCTCTGACAAGAACTCCTTGAACTCTTTCTCCGTATACCAGTGAGACTTCCAGTCGTGAATGACGCCGACGCGGAAGCCGCCCGGATGCACCTTCTGGCCCACTAGGAACGGACCTCCCTCTGCTCCACAGCGATGGTGATGTGGCTGCTGCGCTTGCGAATGCGGTTCACGCGACCCATGGCCCGGAACTGCCACCGCTTGAGGGTGGGACCCTCGTCGACGCGAGCCTCTTTGACGTACAGATCGTCGGCCGAGAGCGCGTTGTTGTTCTCGGCGTTGGCGACCGCCGAGTTCAAGACCCTGGCCACCACACGTGCGGCGTTGCGATTGGCGAAGAACAGCGTGCTGCGCGCCTCGGCCACGGACTTGCCGCGGATGAGGTCGACGACCTCGCGCGCCTTGCGTGGCGCGACACGGATGTACTTCGCTTGTGCCCTTACTGCCATGACCCGTTACCTTCTGGCCGAGCGGTCGCCCTTGATGTGACCGCGGAACGTGCGGGTGAGCGCGAACTCGCCCAGCTTGTGACCGACCATCGACTCGCTGATGAAAATGGGCACATGCTTGCGCCCGTCGTGCACGGCGATGGTGTGACCGACCATGTCGGGGAACACTGTCGAGGCCCGCGACCAGGTCTTGATCATCTTCTTCTGGCCGACGGCGTTCATGTCTTCGATGCGCTTGAGAAGGCGCGCGTCGATGAACGGACCTTTCTTTGCTGACCTGCTCAAAAGGTGCCTCCTGCCCTACCCACGCTTGCCGCGCTTGCGGCCGCGGATGATGAACTTGTCTGATGGCTTGTGCTTGGCGCGCGTACGATAGCCCAGTGTGGGCACGCCCCACGGCGTGACCGGGTGTCGGCCGGCGGTGGTCTTGCCCTCGCCGCCGCCGTGCGGGTGGTCGACCGGGTTCATGGCAGTGCCGCGCACCGTCGGGCGCACGCCGCGCCACCGGGTGCGGCCGGCCTTGCCGCCGGAAATGTTGGAGTGATCGGAGTTGCTCAGCTCGCCCACGGTGGCGCGACAGGCGAGGCGGATGCGCCGCAGCTCACCGGAAGGCAGGCGCACGACGCCGTAGCCCTTTTCCTTGGCCTGCAACTGGGCGCTGGTGCCGGCGCTGCGCACCAGCTGACCGCCGCGACCCGGCTGCAGCTCGATGTTGTGGATCGTGGTGCCCGACGGGATGTTCTCGAGCGGCAGCGCGTTGCCGGGTTTGATGTCGGCAGCGGCGCCGGACTCGACGGTGTCGCCCACCTTGAGGCCCTGCGGCCCGAGGATATAGCGCTTCTCGCCGTCGGCGTAGTGCAGAAGAGCGATGCGCGCCGAGCGGTTCGGGTCGTACTCGATGTGCGCGACCTTGGCCGGCACGCCGTCCTTGTCGCGCTTGAAATCGATGACGCGGTAGCGCCGCTTGTGGCCGCCGCCCTTGTGGCGCGTCGTGATGCGCCCGTAGCTGTTGCGGCCGCCGTTCTTCTTGAGCGGTGCCAGCAGCGAACGCTCCGGCTCACTGCGCGTGATGTCCTCGAACGTGTCGACCGTCATGGAGCGGCGGCCGGGCGAGGTCGGCTTGAATCTCTTGATGCCCATTACCTGCCCTCGAAGAATTCGATCTTGTCGCCGGGCGCAAGCTGCACGACGGCCTTTTTCCAGGCGGAAGTGTGCCCACTTGAGACGCCGCGGCGCTTTGGCTTGGGCCGCATGTTGGCCGTCGAAACGGCCACCACCGTGACATTGAAGAGCTGGGCGACCGCCTGCGCGATCATGGTCTTGTGCGCGTCCGGATGCACCCGGAAGGTGTACCGGTTGTGGTCGATCTGCGCATAGCTCTTCTCGGAGATGACCGGCTTGATGATGATCTTTTCAGCTTCAACCATGACTACGCCTCATTCAGGGCGGCGAACGCCTTCTCGGTGAGGACCAGCGAGCGGGCACGGAGCACCTGCTCGGTCGAGAGCGCGCTCACCTCGGACGCTTCCGCGTACCTGAGATTGCGCACCGACTTGGTGACGGTTGGCTCGTCGTGAGTGACGACGAGCACCGGCGCCGCGATGTCGAGACTCACAAGGAAATCGTCGATGGTGGCCGTGCTCGGCGCGTCGATCTTGAGGCCCGCGGCCACGAAAACGTTGCCGTTCTCGGCGCGATTGCTCAAGGCCATGGCCAGAGCCTGGCGCACGACCTTGCGGTTGACCTTGATGGCGAAGCTGCGCGGCCGGGGGCCGAAGGTAACGCCGCCGCCGGTACGCAGCGGCGACTTGACGCTGCCGGCGCGGGCGCGGCCTGTGCCCTTCTGACGATACAGCTTGGCGGTGGAGCCGGAGACCTCGCCGCGGGTCTTGGACGACGCCGTGCCGCGACGCCGCGCGGCTTGCTCCGCGCGCACGACCAGGTGCAGCGTGTTGACATCGGCCGGGACAGCAAACAGATGCTTGCTGAGGTCGCGCGTCTCGAGCTCCTTGCCGGATGCGTCGACGACCGTGGCCACGCCGAGCTTGCCGTGGCGCGTCTCGGGCGCCGCCTTCTTCTCGGCCCTGACCCGGGCAGGACGCACGACGGGCGCCTTCTCGACCGGCTTCGAGGGAGCCGCCTTTCTGGCGACCTTCTTGGCGGCCTTCTTGGCGGCCGGCTTCGGCGCCGGCTTGGCGGCGGCCTTCTTGGCCCCAGCCTTCTTGGCGGCCGGCTTCGGCGCCGCCTTTGCCGCCGGCTTGGCGGCGGCCTTCTTGGCGGCCGGCTTCTTGACCTTGGCGGCGGCCTTGGCCGCGTCCTTCTGGGGCGCGGCGTCTGCGGTCCTCTTGGTCTCGTCGGCGCTCACTGCTACCTACCCTTGATGACGACGACGGAGTTCTTGGCGCCCGGCACTGAGCCCTTGATGAGCAGCAGGTTGTTCTCGACGTCGCGACGGACGATCTTGAGGCCCTGCTGGGTGACGCGCTGCGCCCCCATGTGCCCGCTCATGCGCATGCCCTTGAACACTCGCGCAGGGTAGGCGCTGGCGCCGATAGAACCCGGCTGCCGAACGTTGTGCGAACCGTGGGTTTCGGGGCCACGAGCGAAGTTGTGCCTCTTGACGGTACCCTGGAACCCCTTGCCTTTGCTGACGCCGGTGGCGGTGACGGCCTGGCCGTCTTCGAAGGCTTCGACCGTGACGGTATCGCCGATCTTGAGATCGCCGGGACCGTCGAACTCGACCAGATGGCGCATACCGTGCTTGAGGCCGGCCTTCTTGAGGTGACCCAGCTCGGGCTTGCTGATGTGCTTGTCCTTGCACTCCTCGAACGCCAGCTGCACGGCCTCGTAGCCGTCGATGTCGAGGGTGCGAACTTGCGTTACCGGGCACGGGCCGGCTTGGACGACGGTGACGGCCACGACATTGCCGTCGTCGTCGAAGAGCTGGGTCATGCCCACCTTTTTGCCGATGATGCCAGTCATTCTCTCTACAGCTTGATCTCGATGTGGACACCGGCCGGCAGATCGAGCCGCATCAGCTGATCGACCGTCTTGGGCGTCGGCTGGTGGATGTCGATGAGCCGCTTGTGCGTGCGGATCTCAAAGTGCTCGCGGGAGTCCTTATCTTTGAACGGGCTCTTGATGACGCAGTAGACGTTCTTCTCTGTGGGGAGCGGCACGGGGCCAGAGATGGTCGCGCCGCTGCGCTGCGCTGTCTCCACGATGGACTGCGCGCTGCGCTCGATCAGCTCGTGATCGTAAGACTTCAACCGTATGCGGATCTTCTGCTGAGCCACTCTCGCCTTCTCTGTCCTGTTCACGTGGCCGGGTGTGTCCGTCGCGCGAGCGCAACGAACGCGCCCGGCCCAATCAGTGTGCCGCGGTCTACTCGAGGATCTTGGTGATCGCCCCGGCGCCCACGGTGCGGCCGCCCTCGCGGATAGCGAAGCGCAGCCCCTCTTCCATGGCGATCGGATTGATGAGCTGGACTTCCATCACGGTGTTGTCGCCCGGCATGACCATCTCAACGCCCTCTTCGAGGGTGATGACGCCGGTCACGTCGGTGGTACGGAAGTAGAACTGCGGGCGGTACCCGTTGAAGAACGGCGTGTGGCGACCGCCTTCGTCCTTGGAGAGGACGTAGACCTGAGTGAGGAAGTGGGTGTGGCCGGTGATGCTGCCGGGCTTGCAGCAGACCATACCGCGCTCGATCTCTTCGCGCTTGGTGCCACGCAGGAGGATGCCGATGTTGTCGCCGGCGCGCCCCTCATCGAGCAGCTTGCGGAACATCTCGACGCCGGTGACGATGGTCTTCATCGGCTTGGCGCGAATCCCGACGATCTCGATCTCCTCGCCGACCTTGACGATGCCGCGCTCCACGCGGCCGGTGGCGACGGTACCGCGCCCGGTGATCGTGAAAACGTCCTCAACGGGCATGAGGAACGGCTTGTCGATGTCGCGCTCGGGCTCGGGCAGATACGAGTCGAGGGCGTCCGTGAGCTCGATGATGCTCTTGCACCACTCGCAGTCGTCCTTGCCGCAGCCGCACTCGAGGGCCTTGAGCGCCGAACCTTTGATGACGGGGAGGTCGTCGCCCGGGAACTCGTACTCGCTGAGGAGCTCGCGGACCTCCATCTCGACGAGCTCGATGAGCTCGGGGTCGTCGACGAGGTCGACCTTGTTCATGTAGACGATGATGTGCGGCACGTTGACCTGGTGCGCGAGGAGGATGTGCTCGCGGGTCTGTGGCATGGGCCCGTCGTCGGCGCCGACCACGAGGATGGCGGCGTCCATCTGAGCGGCGCCGGTGATCATGTTCTTGATGTAGTCGGCATGGCCCGGGCAGTCGACGTGCGCGTAGTGGCGCTTCTCGGTCTCGTACTCGACGTGCGCGGTGGCGATAGTGATGCCGCGCTCGCGCTCTTCGGGCGCCTTGTCGATCATGTCGAACGCGGTGAACTCGGTGGTGCCCACACCGCGGGCATGCAGCACGAGCGTGATCGCAGCGGTAAGGGTCGTCTTGCCATGGTCGACGTGACCGATGGTGCCGACGTTCATGTGTGGCTTGCTGCGGTCAAACTTCTGCTTGGCCATGTTGGCTACTCCTTTTCCCGAAACCCGGAGGTTGAGGTCACACAAAAAGCGGCACGGCTGCCTGCCGTACCAAGGGTCGGCAGTATACACGAAGCCGACCGGCCGGGGCAAACGAGCCGCGGCTCACGAAGATCACCCGCCGCGCACCTTGGCGACGATCTCAGTGGCGATGGAGGCGGGCACCTCGGCGTAGTGCTTGAACTGCATGGTATAGGTGGCCCTGCCCTGGGTCGTGGAACGCACGTCGGTGGCGTACCCGAACATCGTCGACAGCGGCACCGTGGCGGTGATCACCTGGGCGTTGCCGCGCGGTTCCATGCCGCCGATGTGGCCGCGCCGCGAGCTGAGATCGCCCATGACGTCGCCCATGAACTCAGCCGGCGTGACGACCTCGACGGCCATCATGGGCTCGAGAAGCACGGGCTTGGCCTTCTGGGCGGCGTTCTTGAAGGCCAGCGAGCCGGCGATCTTGAAGGCCATGTCTGAGGAGTCGACCTCGTGGTAGCTCCCGTCGATGAGCGCCACCTTGATGTCGACCACCGGATAACCGGCGAGCACGCCACTGCTCATGGCCTCCTGGATGCCGGCGTCGACCGAGGGGATGTATTCGCGCGGGACAGTGCCGCCCTGGATACGGCTCTCGAACTCGTAGCCGCCACCCGGTTCGTTGGGCTGCATCTCGATGACGACGTGGCCGTACTGGCCGCGCCCGCCGCTCTGGCGGACAAAGCGGCCCTCGACCTTGTCGACCTTGTTGCGCACCGTCTCGCGGTAGGCCACCTGAGGCTTGCCCACGTTGGCGTCGACGTTGAACTCCCGCACCAGCCGGTCGACGATGATCTCGAGATGGAGCTCGCCCATGCCCGCGATGATCGTCTGCCCCGTCTCCTCGTCGGTGTGCACGCGGAAGGTGGGATCCTCTTCGGAGAGGCGCTGCAGCGCATTGCCGAGCTTCTCTTCGTCGGCCTTAGTCTTGGGCTCGATGGCCACGAAGATCACCGGCTCGGGAAAGTCCATGGACTCGAGGATAATCGGCTTGCCGATCTCGCAGAGCGTCTCGCCGGTGGTCGTGTGCTTGAGCCCGACGGCCGCCGCCAGCTCGCCCGCATAGATCTCGTCGCGGTCCTCGCGGTGGTTGGCATGCATCTGCAGGATGCGGCTGATGCGCTCGCGCTTGTCTTTGCTGGCGTTGAGCACGTACGAACCGGCCTTGAGCGTGCCGGAGTAGACGCGGAAGTAGGTGAGCTTGCCGACGTACGGGTCGACGGCGACCTTGAAGGCCAGCGCCGCGAAGGGCGCGTCGTCGTCCGCCGGACGCGCCGCCTCGTCGCCGTTGGGCTTGAGGCCCACGACCGGAGGGACATCGAGCGGCGACGGCAGAAAGTCGATGACGGCGTCCATGAGCGGCTGCACGCCCTTGTTCTTGAAGGCGGAGCCGCACAGCACCGGGGTGATACTGATGTCGAGGGTCGCCTGGCGGATCACCTCGCGCAAGTGCGCGGGGGTGATCTCGCGGCCTTCGAGATAGGTCTCCAGCAGGTGGTCGTCGTGGTCGGCAACGGACTCGACGAGCTTGAGGCGGTATTCGTCGGCTTGCGGCCGGAGCTCCTCGGGGATGTCGACGATGTCGAAATCCGTGCCCAGCTCGTCCTGGTAGACGAGGGCCTTCATCTCGATAAGGTCGATGATGCCGCAGAACTCGGCCTCGCGGCCGATGGGGATCTGCAGGGCCACGGGGTTGGCACCGAGGCGGTCGACCATCATCTCGAGGCCGCGGAAGAAGTCGGCGCCGATGCGGTCCATCTTGTTGACGAAGGCGATGCGCGGGATGCCGTATTTGTCGGCCTGGCGCCATACCGTCTCCGACTGAGGCTCCACGCCGCCGACAGAGCAGAAGAGCGCGATGGCTCCGTCGAGCACGCGCAGGCTGCGCTCCACCTCCATGGTGAAGTCCACGTGCCCGGGCGTGTCTATGATGTTGATTTGCGTCTCGCGCCAGGCCACGGTGGTCGCCGCCGAAGTGATGGTGATGCCGCGCTCCTGCTCCTGCGCCATCCAGTCCATCACCGCCGCGCCCTCGTGGACCTCACCGATCTTATGCGTCTTGCCTGTGTAGTACAGGATGCGCTCGGTGGTGGTGGTCTTGCCGGCGTCGATGTGAGCCATGATGCCGATGTTGCGCGTGTTCTGCGGCGAATACTGTCGCATGTCCCTATCTTGTTCCTTCCATGCGAAAGCCCCTCACCGACGAAGGTCAGTGAGGGGCCCTCGGCGGATTACCAGCGGTAGTGGGCGAACGCCTTGTTGGCCTGCGCCATGCGGAAGATGTCGTCCTTCTTCTTGAAGGCGCCGCCCTGAGCGGCCAGCGCGTCCGTCATCTCGGCGGCGAGCCGCTCGGCCATGACCTTTTCGCGACGGTCGCGGGAGTAGCTGACCAGCCAGCGGATGGCAAGCGTGCGGGCGCGGCGCCCGGGCACCTCGACCGGGACCTGATAGGTGGCGCCGCCGACGCGCCGGCTGCGGACCTCGAGGTGCGGCGTGAGCGCCTGAACGGCGTCCTGCATCACCTCGACCGGGTCACGGCCGGTCTTCTCGCGGACGATCTCGAGGGCACCGTAGACGATCTGTTCGGCGGTGGACTTCTTGCCGTCCAGCAGCACCTTGTTGATCACCTGCGTGACCAGCTTGCTGTTGTAGACGGGGTCGGGAAGGACTTCCCGGCGAGTGATTGTTCCTCTCCGCGGCATGACTTACCTCGTGGCCTTTCCCTTGGCGCCGTACCGTGAGCGGGCCTGCTTGCGATCGCTCACACCGGATGCGTCGAGCGTGCCGCGGATCACCTTGTAGCGCACGCCCGGAAGATCCTTCACGCGGCCGCCACGCACGAGCACCACGGAGTGCTCCTGCAGGTTGTGGCCGATGCCGGGGATATACGTCGTGACTTCCATCCCGTTGACGAGCCTGACGCGAGCGACCTTGCGCAGGGCGGAGTTCGGCTTCTTGGGGGTGGTGGTGTAGACGCGCGTGCAAACCCCGCGCTTCTGGGGCGAACCCTTGAGCGCGGGCGTCTTGGCGCGCTTTTCTTTGCTCTCGCGCCCCTTGCGTACGAGCTGGCTTATGGTTGTCATCTGACCTCTCTGGTCGGCCGCTTCAGACAGCAGTCGTGTAGTCTAGCGAAACAGGGCTGCGGCCGCAAGCACGAAGCTCGTGCGGGCGCGCCCGTGCAGCCTGGTTTCGATTGTCGGTCTTCTCCGTCGGTCAATCCGGGTCCTCGCCGGTGAGCCACGAGGTCGCCGCGTCGCTGCTGCTCATGAGGCGATCGGCCTCGGCCAATGCCTCGGCCCTGCCGGCGGGGTAGATGTTGACGCCGCGGTACTGGCGCAGACCCGTGCCGGCCGGGATGAGCTTGCCGATGATCACGTTCTCTTTGAGACCCCGCAGGGTGTCTGTCTTGCCCTCGATGGCCGCGTCGGTGAGCACCTTGGTGGTCTCCTGGAAGGAGGCCGCCGAGAGGAAGCTCTCGGTGGCCAGCGAGGCCTTGGTGATGCCGAGGATGACCTGCTCGGCCTCAGCCGGCTGGCCGCCCTCGTCGCTCACGCGCACGTTCTCTTTGTGGAAGACCGCGCGGTCGACGAGCTGCCCGGG
This sequence comes from uncultured Thermoleophilia bacterium, assembly GCA_903862845.1. Taxonomy (GTDB): domain Bacteria; phylum Actinomycetota; class Thermoleophilia; order UBA2241; family UBA2241; genus CAIXSE01. Next base: position 2,242 of record CAIOZS010000099.1, on the reverse strand, counting down.
CAGGAACTGCGTGTCGCCGGCGATGACGACGCGAACCTTCTTCATCATCTGCCGGGCGATGAGCTCGATGTGCTTGTCGTTGATCTCGACGCCCTGCGAACGGTAGACCTCCTGCACCTCGTTGACGAGGTAGCGTTCGGTGGCCGTATCGCCGGCGTGCTTGAGCACGTCGGCCGGGTAGAGCGAGCCGGGCGTGATCTGCGTGCCCTCGTCGACCCAATCGCCGTCCTCCACGAGGACGCTGGTGCGGCGCGCGGCGATGATGTACTCCTTAACCGCGCCCTCCTCGGGCGTGATCGTGACCTTGCAGCCGCGCTCGGTGTCTTCGATGGCGACGCGCCCCGAGACCTCGGCGATGCGCGCGACGCCCTTCGGCTTGCGCGCCTCAAAGAGCTCGACGACGCGCGGAAGGCCGTGCGTGATGTCGGCGCCGGCGACGCCGCCGGTGTGGAAGGTGCGCATGGTGAGCTGGGTGCCGGGCTCGCCGATGGACTGCGCCGCCACGTGCCCGACGGCGTCGCCGATCTCGGCGGGGACGTTGTTGGCGAGGGCGTAGCCGTAGCACTTCTGGCAGACGCCGGTATCGGCGTCGCACTTGAGCACGCTGCGCACCGGCACCATGGGGTCGGTCTGCGAGCTGCGCGCGAGCACGTCGAGGATCTGGACGCGCGCCTCAAGGCCGATGTGGGAGTCACGGTCGTAGACGACCTCGCCGGTCGTCTCTTCGATGATCGGCGCCCCGAGATGACGGCCCAGCAGGTTCTCGTTGGGCTCGTGCGTCCACATGGCCACGAGCTCGGCCGTGGCGCGGCCCTTCTTGACCTTGACCTTGGCGTTCGGCAGGCTCGAGTAGACCTCGCGCAGGAGGCCGATCTGGGCCGGGCCGATCTTCTCGCCCTTCTTGAGCACCACGCGGTCGCTGCGCGGCCGCCTGACGTCCTCGGCGAGCTGAGAGCCCTCAAGCTCGGGGTTCTCCTCGCGGCGCCGCGACCAGGGAGACATCGGCACCCATTCCTGGGTGCCGCAGTCTTCCGCGCTCACGGTCACGTCCTGGCAGACGTCCACAAGACGCCGCGTGAGGTAGCCCGAGTCGGCGGTGCGCAGGGCGGTGTCGGCGAGACCCTTGCGGGCGCCGTGGGTGGAGATGAAGAACTCGAGCACCGAGAGGCCCTCGATGAAGCTCGACTTCACGGGCTGCTCGACGATCTCGCCCTTCGGGTTGGCCATCTGACCGCGCCAGCCGGCAAGCTGGCGGATCTGCTTGATGTCGCCACGAGCGCCGGAGGTAGCCATCATGTAGATCGGGTTGAGGTCCTTGAAGTTGGCCTTGGTGGCCGCCGTGATCTGCACGTCGGCCTCGCGCCAGATCTCCTGCACCTTGTTGCGGCGCTCCTCTTCGGAGAGGAACCCGTTGTTGTATTCGTCCTGGAGCTGCTCGACCATGGCCTCGTGGGTGCGGAGGATCTCGGCCTTCTCCACGGCAGGGACGACCACGTCGTTCTTGGAGACGGTGACCGCGGCGCGCGTGGCGAAGTGGAAGCCGACCTCCTTGAAGACGTCGAGGATGCGCGCCACCTTGTTGGCGCCGTAGAGCGCGACGAGCTTGTTGATCAAGCTCGCCAGACCCTTCTTCGTCATCGTGTAGTTGATGTACGTGTAGTCGCCCTGATACTCGGGACCGAGGACGGCGTGCAGGCCTTCCTCGACGCGCATGTTGAACAGCCCGCGGCCGACGGTGGTCACGACGCGCTGGCCCATGGGAAGGCGCAGCACGATGGGGCGGCGCGTGAACTCGGCGATGCCCGCCTCGCGCTTGGTAGGCACCTCGCGCTGATCGAGGATGCGCTGCTCCCAGGCACGCTGCACCTCGTCGTAGCCGCTGTAGGCGACGAGCGTCTCGCCGAAGTGGTCGGGCAGGGCCTCGCTGAGGTCGTCCTCGGCGTGATACGTGAGGTAGTACATGCCGATGACCATGTCCTGGCTCGGCACGGCGATGGGCTTGCCGTGCGCCGGCGAGAGGATGTTGTTGGTGCTCAGCATGAGCACGCGGGCCTCGGCCTGCGCCTCCCAGCTCAGCGGCAGGTGCACGGCCATCTGGTCGCCGTCGAAGTCGGCGTTGAACGCCGCGCAGACGAGCGGGTGGATCTGGATGGCCTTGCCTTCGACGAGCAGCGGCTCGAAGGCCTGGATGCCGAGGCGGTGCAGCGTGGGCGCGCGGTTGAGCATCACGGGATGCTCGGTG
>CAIOZS010000098.1 GCA_903862845.1 uncultured Thermoleophilia bacterium | reverse complement strand
CTCGGCCCGAACGGCGCCGGCAAGTCCACCGTGCTCGATGTCGCCGCCGGCCTGCGCCATCCCAGCCGAGGGATCGTGAACATCCTCGGGGCGACCGTCGGCCACGTGGACCTCCGCGTCCTCCGTGAGCTGATCGGCCATGTCGACCTACGGACTGAAGAGGCGTTCTCGCCGCGGCGCACGGCGCTCGAGGTGGTGCTCACCGGCGTGACCGGCACGATCCAGGTCCTGCGAGAACGCGTCGTGGGCGCGCACCTGCGCCGCGCCGAGAGCCTGCTCGCGCAGTTCGGATGCGGGGCCGTGGCCGCGCACTCCTTCGCCGCCTGCTCGCAGGGGGAGCGGCGTCGCGTGCTGCTCGCGCGGGCGCTCATGCGCCGACCGCCGCTGCTCCTTCTGGACGAACCGGCCGACGGCCTCGACTTGCCCGGCCGGGAGGCGCTTCTCGCGGCGCTGGCATCGCTGGCCGGCGCGCCGCCGGCTCCGGCCGTCGTCACCGTGACGCACCATCTGGAGGAGCTGCCGACCACCACCACGCACGCGCTCTTGCTGAGGGGCGGGCGTGTGGTCGCCTGCGGCGCCGCGCCCGCCGTGCTCACCGCTGACGCCCTCTCCGCCTGCTTCGGCGTCCCGGTCACCGTGGCGCGCGCGGACGGCCGCTGGACGGCGCGCGCCACCCCCCACTGGTAGCGCCCCTCAGCGGCCTTGCTCGCCGGCTCTCCGCCGGGCAGCGGGCGGCTCAGTGCGGCCGGCGAGGTCGCGCACGCAGGCGACCGCCGCGCGCCAGCCGGCGAGCAGCGCCTCGCGGTCGGCGACCGGGTCGGGCGCGAAGGTGCGCTCGGCGCGCCACAGGTCAGCCGTCTGCCGCTCGTCCTTCCACAGCCCGACGGCGAGTCCGGCGAGCAGGGCCGCGCCGAGCGCCGTGGACTCTGTCTGGGCGGCGCGCGTGACCGGCACGCCGAGCACGTCGGCCTGGAACTGCAGCAGCAGGTCGTTATGAGACGCGCCGCCGTCGGCGCGTACGTCGGCCGGCGTCACGCCGGCGTCGCCGGCCACGGCGCCCAGCAGGTCGGCCACCTGGAAGGCGATGCCCTCAAGCGTGGCCCGCGCGATGTGCGCCGCCGTGGTGCCGCGCGTAAGTCCGAGGATCGCGCCGCGCGCGCGCGGCTCCCAGTACGGCGCGCCGAGACCGGCGAGCGCGGGGACGAAGTACACGCCGTCGCTGGCCGGCACGCGCGCCGCCAGAGCCGCCGAATCGCGCGCCTCGGCGATGATCCCGAGACCGTCGCGCAGCCACTGGATTGCCGCGCCGCCGATGAACACGCTGCCCTCGAGCGCATACGTGCGGCGGCCCCCGCGCTGCAGGGCGACGGTGCTCAGCAGGCCGCTCTGCGACTCCACGGGCTCCTCGCCCGTGTTCAGGAGCAGGAAGCAGCCCGTGCCGTAGGTGACCTTGGTCATGCCGCGCGCCGTGCAGGCCTGCCCGAAGAGGGCGGCCTGCTGGTCCCCGACCATCGCCGCCAGGGGCAGGGGCGCGCCGAAGACCGCGGCGTCGGTCTGGCCCACCACGCCGCACGTGTCGCACACCGCGGGCAGCAGTGCTCGGGGCACGTCGAAGAGCGCGAGCAGCTCGTCGTCCCAGTCGCCGGCACGCAGATCGTAGAGGAGCGTCCGCGAAGCGTTCGTGGCGTCGGTGATGTGCAGGCGGCCGCCGCTGAGCTGCCACGCCAGCCAGCTGTCCACGGTGCCGAAGGCCAGCTCGCCGCGGGCGGCCCTCTCTCGGGCGCCGGGCACGGCGTCGAGGAGCCAGCGGATCTTGGTGGCCGAGAAGTAGGGGTCCAGCACGAGGCCCGTCTTGCGCCGCACCAGGGCCTCGTGGCCTGCGCGGCGCAGCTCTTCGCAGCGCTCCGCGGTACGCCGGTCCTGCCAGACGATCGCCGGCGCGATCGGCAGCGACGTGGCCCTGTCCCACACGATCGTGGTCTCGCGCTGGTTGGTGATGCCGATGGCGGCTACGTCGGCGATGGCGACGCCGCTGTCTTGCAGTGCCTCGGCGGCCGTCGCGCGCTGCGCCGTCCAGATCTCGAGCGGGTCCTGTTCGACCCAGCCCGCCTGCGGAAAGGTCAAGCCGATCTCGCGCTGCGCGAGTGCGAGGACGGCGCCGTCGGCGGCGAAGACGATCGCCCGCGCGCTGGTCGTCCCTTGGTCGAGGGCGAGGATCGCGCGCCCGTTCTTCGCTTCACTAGCCATTGTTCCCCCCATCCGGTCAGCCATCAGCGCCTCCATCATAGCCTCAGGCGGCGCCGGGCCGTTCGCAGAGGCCGGCGCGGCGAGACGCGCTCGTCTTGACCGCCAACGGCCCTGTGACGCCCTTTGCAGGGGTATGCTGTCAGTAACGGCATGCGCGTGCGTGCACATGGTTCGCGGAGGGAGGCACCATGGGCTGGAGGAAGATCCTCGAAGCCGAGCATCGGCTGATGCTCGAGGTCGCCGAGGCGGCCGACAAGGAGTGCGACCACATCGCGGCCACGGGCGCCATTCGCGCCGACCTCGTCGGCGATATCCTTGGGTTCTTCCGCTTCTTCTGCGACGGCCTGCACGATCCCAAGGAGGACGGCCTGCTGTTCGCGCGCTGCCACAAGCGGGGCATGACCGACGACGACGAGCCGCTCGAGCAGATGCTCGGCGAGCACGAGTGGTGCGCCGGACGTCTCGACAGGCTGCAGGTGGAGCTCAAGGAGCTCCCCGAGGGCGACAGCGACGCGGCGCTCGCCTTCGCCGCGGACTTGCGCGAGTACGTGGAGGTGGTGCGCTGTCACATGGAGGTCGAAGAGACAGTCTTTTTCGACACCGCCCAGCACTACCTCACGCAGCACGACCGTGAGGAGCTCACGGAGGAGTTCGAAGCAGTCCACTACGACGAGGTCGAAGAGGGCGTGCAAGCCTACTGGGAGGAGCTCGCCCACCGGCTTGCCGCCGCGGAGCGCCAGCCCTAAAGCCAGGCGGTTTGTCCGTCGCTCAAGTAGGCGTGCATGTCGTCGGCCGCCTGGCGCGCCGCGCCCATCGCGAGGATGACCGTCGCGGCGCCGGTGACGATGTCTCCGCCGGCCCACACCTTGGGCACGCTCGTGCGTCCTGACTCGGTGAACGTGCGGATGTAGCCGCGCGCGTTGCGCTCCAGCCCTTCGGCGCCCTCGAAGAGCACCTTGTTCGGGCCGGCGCCCACAGCCACGATCACCAGGTCCACGTCGAGCAGGAAATTGGACCCGACGATAGGGATCGGCCGCCGTCGCCCCGACTCGTCGGGCTCGCCCATCTTCATGCGCACGCCCTGCAGCTGCCGCACCCAGTGCTGCTCGTCGCCGACGTAGCCCACGGGACCCGTCAGGTAGTGAAAGCGCACGCCCTCCTGCTCGGCATGTTGGATCTCCTCGTCGCGCGCCGGCATCTCGTCGCGAGTGCGCCGGTACACGATGGTCGCCTCGCGGGCGCCCATGCGAAGAGCGGTGCGCGCGCAGTCCATGGCCACGTTGCCGCCGCCGACCACGGCCACGCGCCGGCCCTTGGGCGCCGGCGTGTCGTACTCGGGGAAGAGGTAGGCCTTCATGAGGTTCACGCGCGTGAGGTACTCGTTGGCGGAGACGACGTTGCAGAGGTTCTCGCCGGGCAGGCCCATGAAGCCGGGCAGGCCGGCGCCGGTGGCGATGTACACCGCATCGAACCCCAGGTCGAACAGCTCCTGCAGACCGTAGAGCTTGCCGACGATGCTGTTGAGCTCGAACTTGACGCCCAGACGGCGCAGGTTGCCGGTCTCGGCCTCGACGATGCTCTTGGGCAGGCGGAACTCGGGGATGCCGTACACGAGCACGCCGCCGGCCTTGTGTAGGGCCTCGAAGATCGTGACGCTGTGGCCCTGCACGCCGAGATCGGCGGCCAGCGTAAGCCCGGCCGGGCCGCTGCCGACCACGGCCACGCGGAGGCCCGTCTTGGTCGCCCGCCGCGGCAGCCGCACTTGGTCGGTCTCGCGTTCGAAATCGGCGGCAAAGCGCTCGAGCGCGCCGACGGCGAGCGGCTCGCCCTTCTTGCCCAGCAGGCAGAGCTTCTCGCACTGCTGGTCCTGGGGGCACACGCGGCCGCAGATCGCCGGCAGCGCGTTGCGCAGGCGGATGCGCTGCGCCGCCGCGGCGAACTCGCTCCCGGCGATGAGGCTGACGAAGCCGGGGATGTCGACCCCCACGGGGCAGCCGTCGACGCAGGTCGGCTTCTTGCACTGCAGGCAGCGGCCGGCCTCGGCCACCGCCTGCTCGCCGTCGTAGCCGTAGCTCACCTCAGAGAAGTTGCGCACGCGGAGCATGGCGTCCTGCTCGGGTTTCTTCTGGCGCGGAGACTCCGCGAGGATCTTCGCCCGAGTCCTGGTCGATATGCCGTGCCAGGGGCAGCCGGCGCGCGTGCAGAGCGCCAGCGGCACCACGCGCGTGTGCACCGAAACTTCGAGGCCGAAGACCGGCGCCTCGCAGCGCTCGCACCTCCCGTCGGCCTCGAGCAGTGAGGCCTCGCAGTGCGGGCAGATGACGTCTTCTGCGAGGTCGCCGTCATTCCAGCCGTCCGAGCACCTGCGCTCGGACGCGTCCAGGCGCGGGTCGAGCAGCAAGCCGCAGGCGGCGCCGTTGACCCGCACCGCCAAGCCGACCCAGACGCGCCGCGTGCCCGCGTCGTACATGTTGAGCGGCGCGTGACAGTGCGGGCAGAAGCTGGCGAGGTCGCCCTCATGCTCCAGGGCCAGGAGCTCGGCGTTGTCGGGCTCGGCCATCTCGCCTCCTTAGCGCACCTTGATCGAAGTGAGCAGCGAGATGCGCTCGTCGCGGCCGTACATCTGGTTGCGCTGGATGAGCTCGTCGAAGTCGACCTTGAAGGCGTCGAAGTGCGGCCCATCGACGCAGGCGAAGCGCGTCTCGCCGCCCACCGTGCAGCGGCAGCCGCCGCACATGCCGGTGCCGTCGACCATGATCGGGTTCAGGCTGACCTCCGTGGGAAGACCGTAGATACGCGTCATCTCGGTGACGGCGCGCATCATCACCAGCGGGCCCACGGCCAGCACCTGGTCGATGCGCTCCTGGCGTTCGACCAGCGCCTTGAGCGCGTCGGTCACCAGGCCATGCTCCCCAGAGCTGCCGTCGTCGGTGGTGACGACCAGCTCATCGCAGAGTGCCCGCATCTCGTCCTCGAGGATCAGCAGATCCTTCTCGCGCGCGCCGATGATGCCGATGAGGCGATTGCCCGCCTCCTTGTGGCCGCTGAGCAGGTGATGCAGCACGGCGATACCGGAGCCGCCGCCGATGCCCACCACGGTGCCCACCTTCTCGAAATGCCCGGGGGCGCCCAGCGGGCCGCAGAGATCCTTGATCGCGTCGCCGACGCCCAGTGAGGCGAGCAGCGCGGTGCTCTTGCCCACGACCTGGAAGATGATGGTGATGGTGCCGGTGGCCGCATCCCTGTAAGCCACGGTGAGCGGCACGCGCTCGCCGGTCTCGTTGACGCGCACGACAACGAACTGCCCCGGGACGATCTTGCGCGCGATCAGGGGAGCCTCGATGGTGAGGCTGATCATGTCGCGCTTGGTGAGCTCCTGCCGGTCTGCGATCGAGTACATGACCCGAGCCCCCTGACCTACCGGCGACCCAGCCGTGCGGCCCTCCGCCGCGCCACCGTCACCGCCTCACTACGATACACCCGTAGATAGGGACGGTGGAGGCACGTCACCGTTGTGAGGCAGTTCACGAGGTAGGGCGGCGTACCTGCGGCGCGCCGCCTCTCTCGCGACGAGCCCGGATATGCTTCGCTCGCCGAGCTCCGTGGCATACACTGGTCGCCAGACCACTCGATGCGCAGCAGAGGGGGCATATGAGTCTCGGTCGACCGGTACGCAGCGAGGGGGGAGTCGGGGCGGCCTTGCCGCGCGCCTCCTTGGAGCGTCCGTGAGTCCAACGCCCCAACATCGCCGGTCCGCATGGCCGCTCATCGGCGGCTTTGCCGTGCTCGCCGTGCTCATCGCCGCGGCCGGCTACTTCATCTGGCGCCAACAGGCGCAGTCCATCGAGCAGCAGGCCGATCGCACGCTCACCGCGGTCGGGCAGCTCAAGGCCAAGCAGATCACCTCCTGGCTCGGCGAACGACGCGGAGACGCAGCGATTCTCCGCGCCGACCCGCTCGTCGCCACCGCGGCCGCCGACCTGCTCGCCGGGCGCCGCACGGCTGCGGCGAGCGCCGACCTGCAGACCCTTCTCGACGCCTTTCGGCGTACCTACAGCTACGTCGTGGTCGTGATGACCACGCCGGGAGGCAGAGTGCTCCTGCGCGCCCCGCAAGCTGCGCCGGCACTGCTCGACGAGCAGACTACAGCCCTTGTGGCGAAAGCGACGGCGACGGGCGTCGTGCAATCCTCGGACCTCCACCTGGACGGGGCCGGGCGCACGCGCATCGACTTTGTTGCGCCGATCCTCAGCCCTCAGGGCGGCGTTCCGGCGATCGCCGCCGTGACCCTGAGCGCCGACCCCGGCAGCTTCCTCTTCCCGCTCGTGCAGACGTGGCCGTCGCCCAGCCGCTCCGGTGAGACGCTGCTCGTGGAGCGGCGCGGAGGCCAAGTCCTGTATCTCAACGATCTGCGCTTTCGCAAGGGCACCGCGCTGAAGCTCGCGGTGCCGGCGAACGCCGCGAATCTGCCGGCGGCGATGGCTGTGCGCGGCCGCCGCGGTGTCGTCCAAGGGCTCGACTACCGCGGCGTCCCCGTGCTGGCCGCCCTCCAACATGTGCCAGGAACGCCCTGGTATCTCGTCGCCAAGGAAGACACCAACGACGTCCTCGGGCCCATCCGCACGCAGGCCTGGATGACCGCGGCGGTCGCCCTCGTCCTCGTCGCCCTCGCCGGCGTGGGGACGCTGCTCTTCTGGCGGGTGCGCGAATCGCAGGTCTCGGCCGAGATTCGTGAGAGCGAAGAGAAGTTCCGTCGTTTCTTCGAGCTCACTGCGGACCTGGTCGTCATCGCCGATATCGAAGGCAACTTCCGCGAGGTCAACTCTGCCTGGGCGAAGACGCTGGGATACTCGAAAGAGGAACTGCTGGGGAGGCCGTACCTCGAGCTCGTCCACCCTGAAGACAAGGAGAGGACAGAGCAGGTCATAGCGGAGAAACTGAAGCGCGGGGATACGGTCCTTTCGTTTGAGAATCGCTACCTCCGCAAGGACGGAAGTTCCGTGTGGCTGGACTGGACATCGCAGCCGCAAGTGGCGGAGGGCTACACCTTCGCGATCGCCCGGGACATCACGGAGCGCAGGCGGGCGGACGAGGTTCTGCGGGACAGTGAGGCCGCGCTCCGCGCTATTCTGGACGCGACACCGTTCCCCATAGCCTTGGTCGATGCTCGCGACGACGTCATCGATTACTGGAGTCGCAGCGCCCTCACCCTTTTCGGACATACGGCGCCGACTGCAGCGGAGTGGTATGAGATCGCGTACCCGGACCCCGAGTACCGCCAGGCAGTGATCCATCGCTGGAAACCTCTCCTGGACAAAGCGCGACGCTCCGGCCAAGCGCTTAACACGGGAGAATACAGGATCGCCTGCCGCGATGGCTCCGAGCGTATCTGCGAGCTGTACGTCACCTTCCTGGCGGACAGGCTCGTCGTCACGTTCAATGACATCACCGCGCGCAAGCACGCTGAAGAGGAGCTGCGCGACAGCGAGGAGCGCTTGCGCTTCCTGATCGACCAGACCCCGACCGTCAACTGGACGCTGGACGCTGACCTGCGCTTCACGCTGTCGCGAGGCGCCGGGCTGCAGACGCTCGGGCTTGGGCCAGACAAGGTGCTCGGCATGTACGTCGGCGACTTCCTGGGAGGCTCCGGCCCGCAAGCGGAGCTCGGCGTGGCGATGCACCGCCGCGCGCTGGCGGGCGAGTCGTTCGCCTACGAACAGCCGATCGGCGACCTCGTGTTCGACATCATCCTCGGGCCTCTGCGAGACGCCGACGACGCGCTCATCGGCGTCATCGGCGTCGCCTACGACGCCACGGCGCGCAAGCAGGCCGACGAGGCGCGCCGCGCGGCGGAGCGCAAGGTGACCAAGCTCAACGCCGAGCTGGAACAGCGCGTCCTCGATCGCACCGCCCAGCTCGACGCCGCCAACAAGGAGCTCGAGGCCTTCGCCTACTCGGTGTCGCACGACCTGCGCGCGCCGCTGCGTCACATCAGCGGATTCTCGGCCCTGCTCGCGGAGCGGCTTGGGGACAGCCTCGACGAGCGCAGCCGTCACTACGTCGATACGATCTCGAGATCGGTGCGCGACATGGGCGTGCTCATCGACGACCTGCTGCTGTTCTCGCGCACCGGGCGCGCCGAGCTGAGGATCGCGTCGGTCGACATGGACGAGGTGCTGCGCGAGGCCCTGGAACCGCTGAAGCTCGAGACCTCCGAACGCGAGATCGAGTGGGCCATCGGCCCGCTGCCGCGGGTGGTCGGCGACCAAGCCCTTCTGCGCCAGGTATGGGCCAACCTCCTCGGCAACGCCGTCAAATACACCCGCGGGAGGGCGCCCGCTTACATCGAGGTGGGCGCCCGCCACGCGGGCGGGGCCGACAAGGATATCTTTTGGGTGCGCGACAACGGGGTAGGATTCGACATGCAGTACGCGCACAAGCTGTTCGGCGTGTTCCAGCGACTGCACGACTCCAGCGAGTTTGAAGGCACCGGCATCGGGCTCGCCAACGTGCAGCGGATCATCAACAGGCTGGGTGGGCGCGTGTGGGCCGAGGGCGAAGTCGACCACGGCGCGACCTTCTCGTTCTCGCTGCCCAGACGAAAGGAGACACCATCGTGAAAGCCGACGTCCCCGCCATCCTGCTCGCCGAGGACAACCCCAACGACGTGGAGCTCACCATCGAGGCACTCGAGAGGCACCGCCTTGCCAACAGAGTCACGGTGGCGCACGACGGGGTGGAAGCGATGGAGTATCTGCGCCGAGAAGGAGCCTTCAGCAACCGCGAGCCCGGTGACCCGGCAGTGGTGCTGCTCGACATCAAGATGCCGCGCAAGGACGGCCTCGAGGTGCTGCGCGAGATCCGCGGCGACCCGGCCCTCAGGAGACAGCCGGTGGTGATCCTCACGTCTTCGCGCGAGGAGCAGGACCTTATCACCAGCTACGACCTGGGCGTCAACGCCTACGTGGTGAAACCGGTGGACTTCTCCAGTTTCATCGACGCGGTCAAGGAGCTCGGCGTGTTCTGGGCGCTCATCAACGAGCGCCCGCCGAACGGGGTGGAGTAGCATGGCGGACGGCCTCCTGCCACTGCGCGTGCTCTGCCTGGAGGATTCGCCGCTCGACGCCGAGCTGGTGACCGCGACGCTGACCCGCGCCGGCTACCAGGTCGACGTTTCCCTGGCGCCGGACAGGCGCCGCTTCGAAGAGCTTCTCGCCGGCGAGCCCTACGACGTCGTCCTCGCCGACTTCGCCCTCCCCGGATTCGACGCCCACGCCGCTCTCGAGCTGGCTCAGGCCGCCAGCCCCGCGACACCCTTCATCTGCGTCTCGGGCATGATCGGCGAGGAGGCCACTGTTGAGCTGCTCAAACGCGGCGCCGACGACATCGTGCTCAAGGACGCCATGGCGCGCCTGCCGTTCGCCGTGCAGCGCGCCATTGTCGACAGGTCCCGCGCGGAGACACTGGCGCGGAGCGAACGGAGCTTCCGCTCGCTCTTCGAGAACCTTCTGAACGGCTACGCTTATTGCCAGACGATCTACGACGCCGCGGGAGAGCTGGCCGATTTCGTCTATCTCGACGTCAACCCGGCCTTCGAGCGCCTGACGGGTCTGAAAGACGTGGTCGGCAGGCCGGTCTCGGAGGTCATCCCCGGGATCAGGGAGCTGAGCCCCGAGCTCTTCGATGTCTACGGCCGCGTCGCCCGGACGGCTACGCCCGAGACCATCGAGCTCGACTTCAAGTCGTTGGGCACGTGGCTCTACATCGCGGTGTACAGCACCGAACCAGGTACGTTCATTGCCGTGTTCGAGGACATCACCGAGCGCCGCGAGTCGGTGGAGGCCTTGATGCTCGCTGCCGAGCGGCTGCGGCGCACGGTCGACGGCGCCGTCGAAGCCATGGGCGAGATGATCGCCGCGCGCGACCCATACACGGCCGGCCACGAGAAACGCGTGACCGAGCTCGCCGTGGCGATCGGCGAAGAGCTGGGCATGGCGCCGTCGGCGGTCCACGGTCTGCGCCTCGCCGGCCTTGTGCACGACGTCGGCAAGCTCAGCGTCCCGGCTGAGATCCTCAACAAGCCGTCGCTTCTGACCCCCATCGAGCTCGAGCTCGTCAAGGGTCACGCCGCGGCGGCGTACGAGATTCTTCGGCCGATCGACTTCGAGTACCCAGTCGCCGACATCGTCGTGCAGCACCATGAACGCCTGGACGGCTCCGGGTATCCGGCAGGACTCAAGAACGACGAGATCATGCCGGAGGCGCGCATCCTGGCGGTCGCCGACGTGGTCGAGGCGATGGCGTCCCACCGGCCGTACCGCGAGGCGCTGGGCCTCGAGGCGGCGCTCACCGAGGTGCGCGCGGGCGCCGGGACGCGCTACGATGCCGAGACGGTCGCCGCCTGCGGGCGCGTGTTCGCCGGCGGCTTCGCGTGGGGCGACGCCTGAGTCGTGCTCCGCTGGCGCCGCGGTGAGTTCACCGGCTGGGCGGACGGGGTAAGCATCAGCAGCGGGAGGAGTGGGAGCGCGTCGACCGGGCGCGCGAGAGGCCGCGTGTCTCCGCGAGGGGGGCAGGAGTGACGCACGACCCACATCGGCTGTCAGACCTGACCGACCGCGACCGCCTCCAGCGCGTCTGTGACGGCCTGTCCGGCGCCGACGGCATAGCGCTCGCCGTCCTCGACCCTGACGGCACCGTCCTGGTGGCCTCCGGCCGGCAGGACATTTGCACCAGGTTCCACCGCCACCATGAGGCGACGCTCGCCGCCTGCCTCGAGAGCGATCTGCGGATGACCCAGAGCCTCGCGGAGGGCACCGACGCTCCCGCCCCCTCCGCCCGCAGATGCGCGAATGGCCTGTGGGACGCCGCCTTCCCGCTGGTCGTCGACGGAGAGCATCTCGCCACCCTGTCTGCCGGCCAGTTCTTCTACGACGACGACGAGATCGACGAGGCGGCGTTCCGCGAGCGCGCCCGGCGGCTGGGCTTTGACGAGCCCGCGTGCATGGATGCGCTGGCGCGCGTGCCGGTGCTCTCGCACGAGCGCGTGGAGCAGACGATCGGCTTTCTCGCCGACCTGGTCGGCTTGCTCGCCGAAACCGGCCTCGGGGCCCTGCAGCGGGAGCGAGAGCGCGAATCGCTCCGCGAGAGCGAGGAGCGCTATCGCGCCCTCTTCGACCGCTCCCTCGACCTCGTCTATCTGCACGACTTCGAGGGGCGGTTTCTCGCTGCCAACCCGGCGGCTCTGGACCTTCTCGGGTATGAGCGTGAGGAGATCGTGGCCCTCAGTTTCGCTGCGCTGCTCGATGATGGCCAAGCGGACAAAGTTCTGGCAGTCCTCGCCGAGCTGCGCGAGACGGGGAGCCAGAAGGCGCCCACCGAGTACCGCCTCAGGCGCAAGACCGGTGAATACGTCGACGTCGAGACCAAGGGCTCCGTCATTCTTCGGCGCGGGCAGCCATATGCGGTGCTGGGGATTGGTCGGGACGTCACCGGGCGCAAGCTGACGGAGGAGGCCTTGCGCTTGAGCGAAGACAAGTTCTCCAAGGCATTTCACGGCAGCCCCGACGCGATCCTCATCACCAGGGCCAGCGACGGGCTCATCACGGATGTCAACGATGGTTTCGTCAAGCTGTCGGGGTTCACCAGGGATGAAGCAGTCGGCAGTTCCACCATCGCGCTCGATCTGTGGGCAGACTCGCGCGACCGCGACCGCCTGATCTCCGCTCTGCGGACCGGTGGCAGTGTGCGCGACCTGGAGTTCGACTTTCGCGTCAAGTCGGGCGACGTGCTGCAGTGCTTCATCGCCGGCGCCGACATCGATGTGGGCGGGGAACCCCACATTCTCACCGTCGTCCGCGACGTCACGGAGCAGAGGCGCGCCGAAGCGGAGATCCTCCGTCTCAACGCCGAGCTGGAACAGCGCGTGGCCGCGCGCACCGCCGAGCTCGAGGCGGCCAACGCCGAGCTGGAGTCCTTCGCCTACTCGGTTTCCCACGATCTGCGCGCGCCGCTGCGCGCCTTGGACGGCTTCAGCAAGATCCTGCTCGACGACTACGGCCCGCGGCTGGACGAAGAAGGCCGCTCGCACCTCGATCGCATCCGCGCCGCCGACCAGCGCATGGGAACCTTGATCGATGCGTTGCTCGAGCTCTCGCGGCTCAACCGCGGCGAGCTTCAGCGTGAGCGCCTCGACCTCTCCGAGCTGGCCCGCCGCGTCGCCGCCGAGCTTGCGGAGACCGAGCCCGCGCGCACGGTCGAGCTCAGGATCGCCGAGGGCCTCGAGGCGCGTGCCGACACGCGACTGGCGCGGGCGCTGCTCGCCAACCTGCTCGGCAACGCCTGGAAGTTCACCGCCAGGCACGAGACTGCGCGCATTGAGGTCGGCGCCGCAGAGGGCGACGGCGCCGACGAGCACGTCTTCTTCGTGCGCGACGACGGCGCCGGCTTTGACATGGCGTATTCCGACAAGCTCTTTGGCGCTTTCCAGCGCCTGCACAGCACGAGCGAATTCCCGGGCCTCGGTATCGGCCTGGCCACAGTGAAGCGCATCGTCCGGCGACACGGCGGGCGCGTGTGGGCGGAGGGCGCGGTCGAAAAGGGCGCGACGTTCTTCTTCACGCTGCCTGAGACGGCGCGGGCCGGCGCCGCCGGCGAGACGCCCTCCCGGCCTGCGTCCGCGCTGGACACGTCGGCCGGCGTCGGCGAAGATGCGCGCTGATGAACGGTCCGCAGACAGCCCCGCTCCCGTACCGCCACACCCAGCTTGGCTACCCGATGTTCGCCGGCATGGCGCTGGGCACGCTGACGCAGGTGCGCACGCTCGTCCGCGACAAGCGCGCGGGCAGACCGCGCTGGTGGTGGCACGTGCCCGGATGGCTCGCGTTCGCGGCGCTGATGCTGGCGTTCTCGCGGCTCACCGTGGTCGTCGACGAGACGCGCGTCTCGGTCGGCTTCGGTGGCGGGTTGGCCAGGCGGCACTTCGAGCTGCACTCCATCGAGGCGGCGAGCGCCATCAAGACCTCGTGGCTCGCCGGCTGGGGCATCCGCCTCACGCCCCAGGGCTGGCTCTACAACGCCTGGGGTCACGGCGCGGTGCAGCTCCGCTTTGCCGGCGGCCGCCGGTTCACCATCGGCACGAACGAGCCGGATGCCTTGCTGGCGGCCATCGAGCGCGCTCGCGAAGGTAGACGCGCGGCGTAGGCCGCGGGCGTCCCGCGGGCCGTCAGCTCGCGCTGCCGGTAAGGCGCCGGGCCAGCAGCCCGCCGAGACCGGCAAGATCCTCGGCGGGCAGGCAGTGCCCGGCGGCCGCATCGAACACCACACTCGCCTGGGCGGGGAGCTCGTCGTCGCCCGCCCACAGCAGCACCGCGAGGGCGAGACGCGGCAGGGCCTGGAAGGCGAAGGCCGCGTCCGCCGGCTCGAGCGGCAGGCCGCCGGCGGCCGCTGCCGCAGCGCGAAAGCGCCCGAGCCCTTCCTTCGAGCCAGCCGGCGAAGATGCGCCGAAGGCCTGCGCCAGCGGCGCCTCGACGCGCTGCGCGAACGACGCCGCGTAGAACAGGCCGTCGGGCAGCTCGCGAAAGGCGAGCCACTCGCCGGCCGGCGGCGTGCCGTCCGCCCGCAGCAGGTAGTGCAGTAGCAGGATGCTCACGGCGACGTGAGCCGGAGCGCCGGCGGCGCTCACCTCGCCGCCCGGGTGCGTCACCAGGTGCGGGCGCCCGAAGAAGGGCACGTCGACCCCGCCGCCCGAGAGGCCGCAGCCCGCCTGCGCGGCGCGCCGCGCAGGGTCTGCTGCGGCCCACTCCGCGCGCGCCCGTTCCCAGGCGGCGCGAAAGCGGCGGTCGACATCGGCAGCGCTCATGGGCTGGGATTCTCCCACAACCACGCCGGCTTGTCGGCGGCGGCCGCGACCGGCCCGCCCACGTCAGTGCACGGTCATCGCCTTGAGGCACACGTTGCTGCGCGGCGATACCCTGGCGAGGTCCGTCCAGCGCTGCCCGTCGGGACTGATGAAGCTCACGTCGGGAACGCCGCGGGGCTGCGCGTAGCCGGCCAGCGGAGCCTGCACGGGGATCGGAAACGACCAGCCGGACGTGTCCAGGTGCACCGCGACGACGAAGCGTTGTCCCTTGGCCAGGCGCATGCCCTTCTCGATCGGCACCGTGAAGTAGCCGCCGACTTCGATGCTTCCGCTCGCGACCTCACGCAGCCGCGCCAGCGAGCTGCCCGCGTACACCGTGTAGCTGCCGGCCGCGGCGGTGCGATAGAAGCCCACGGCCGAGAGGCGCTCGTCGCGGGTGGCGCGGAAGATGTTTGCCATCCAGCCGCTGCTGGACCCCTTCGTCGAGGCGTACCCGAGGGAGGTCACCCAGCCGAGGGCGTCGTAGCCGTAGATCCGGGTCGCCGCGGACGGTACGGCGAGACGCGTGAAGGCCATGTTGTTGCCCTCGGTGCCGAACATCGTGTCCTCGTAGGAAACGTAGAAGTAGCCGGCCTCGCCCCAGGCCGGTCCCCAGCTGTTGCGCACAATCCAGGCGCCGTCGTGCTTCGGCTGGGAGCCCGCGAGGAAGTCCTCGCGCGGGTACCCGTCGTCCCAGCCGACGATGGTCACGCCGTGGTTGGCCGCCTCAGCGCCGGAGTAGTAGTAGGAGGCGTGCTCCTTGTCGTAGCAGACCGGGTCTGACTTCCAGGTGAACGACGTCGCCACGGCGCCCGTGTGCATGATGAGCGTCTTGACGGCCTCGGTGACCCCCGGCTCCGTGAACCGGGGCAGCAGCACGACGTCCTGGACCGCTTCGACCGCCGTGGCGCCGAGCGTCAGCTGCGGCGTCGCATAGACGTCCGCGGCCTCGAGCACCGGACCCGAGCCGCGCAGGAGGTAGGCGAGCGCGTTGGTGAAGGTGCCGCCGTTGTTGTATGGGTCGTCGTAGCCGAACCCCGAGTAGTTCACGAGGTTGTCCTCGCTGAGGTCCAGCGAGCTCGGCGGCGTGAGTGCGGTCTCCAACGCCGCCATGGTGGCGAACGCCCAGCAGGTGCCGTACGGATTCTGGTTGCGGACGGGCGGCAGCGTGCCTTGCTCGCGCAGGTCGAAGGCGGCGGGCAGCGTGCTCGCGGCATACGCCGCGAGGCCCGGCCCGCCGCCGGCCACCACGGGGCTTGGGATCGTGCCCAGACCCAGGAGGTCCTCCACCGTGAGGCCCAGGGCGGCGCCCGGGTCCGCTGCCCTGCGCTGCAGGTAGTCCGAGAAGGCCGGAGAGACGGGGGCCCTGACGACCACGGGCCCGGCGGGCGCCGCGGCCGGCCACGCAAGCACCAGAAGCGACGCGATGATCGCGGCGACCAGAGCGATCGGCGAACCTCTTCTCAAGAGCCTCACGACTTCCTCCTTGCGAACCATGCCTTCGGCATCGCTTCACGCGCGCCCTTCGGACAATGAATCGACAGGCGGGGCGGCGCACTTGAATCCGCCCGTCGCGCTCGGGGGGCCGCCGGCGCGCTCTCCCTTCTCTGGGCCCCCGGCGGCAGGCTCCCCTGGACGAGCTCGCGGCTCCCGGGAGCGCGGGGCATTCGGGCGGCCTACGCGCTGGTCTCCGCCTCCGCGGCGACCTCGGGGACCACCGCCGCGCCCGTCACGCCCGCCTGCCTCTGCGCCGCCGCGATCACCGCCCCTTCGTCCTCCGCCTCTGGCAGGTAGTGGCGCGCCGCCACCGGGCGCACCAGCAGATCGGCGACCAGGGCCACAAGGAGCAGCCCTGCCATCAGGTACATGGTCGGGTTGTACGCGTCGGAGGGCGCCACGCCGCCGGCGATGAGCCGCTCGCGGATGCCGTTCACCAGGGCCGGGCCGAGGAGGCCGGCTACCGACCAGGCGGTCAGCAGGCGGCCGTGGATGGCCCCCACGTTGCGCGTGCCGAAGACGTCGCTGAGGTAGGCCGGGATGGTCGCGAAGCCACCGCCGTACATCGAGATGATGAGGCACGTGCAGGCGGCGAACAGGAAGAGGCTGTTGATGCGGTTGGCGAACGGGATGGTCGCGTACAGGATCGGCCCGAGGAGGAAGAAAACGGCGTAGGTGCGTTTGCGCCCCAGCGAGTCGGAGGCCCACGACCAGAAGAAGCGCCCGCCCATGTTGAACAGGCTGAGCACCATCACGAAGACGGCCGCGCCGCCGGCCGTCACACGGCCGGCGAAAACGTCCTGGATCATCGGCGAGGCCTGCTCGAGAATGCCGATGCCCGCGGTGACGTTGAGCAGCAGCACCAGCCAGAGGAGGTAGAACTGCGGTGTCTTGATGGCCTCGCCGGGGCTGACGCTGCGGCGCGTGCTCATGTGGCGCTTCGTGGCCACCGGCTCGGTCCAGCCGGCCGGCTTCCAGCCGGCCGGCGGTACGCGGAAGCCGAAGGCGCCGGCCATCATCACGGTGATGTACACGACGCCCATGGTCGCGAAAGCAGCGATCACACCCGTGGAGGTCGGCGACGAATACAGGTCCATGAGCCACTTGGAGAAGGGGCTGGCGATGATGGCGCCGCCGCCGAAGCCCATGATCGCGAGGCCCGTCGCCAGGCCGCGGCGGTCGGGGAACCATTTGATGAGCGTCGAGACCGGAGTGATGTACCCGATGCCCAGGCCGCAGCCGCCGACCACGCCGTAGCCCAGGCGCAGCAGCCAGATGTTGTGAATGGAGATGGCGAACGCCGCGATGAGAAAGGCGGCGCCCCAGCAGCAGGCCGCGACGAAACCGCTGGTGCGCGGCCCGACGCGTTCCACCCACTTGCCACCGAAAGCGGCTGAGAGGCCGAGGAAGACGATGGCGATCTGGAACAGCGAGGCGATCTGCCCCTGGGTCCAGTCGCCGGCCGCCGAGGAGCTGATCCCGAGCACCTGCGTGAGCGGGATCTTGTACACGCTGAGCGCGTACACCTGACCGATGCAGAGATGGATGGCGAGCGCGCAGGGCACCACCAGCCAGCGCTTGAAGCCCGGACGCGCGACGATGCGTGCGCGCGAGAGCAAACCGGGCCTGGCCGGCCCTTCGTGACCCATCGACATCGTCGTCATCGAGGCCCCCTTCCTCAGCGCGCGGCGGCGGCAAGAACCATCGCCGGGAACCGTCAAATGCCGGCACGTGAGAGCGTGCCCACGGACATGTATCGACTTCCCTGCGGCAGCGCTTGAGTCGGAGCGGGACGGCACCCTCGCCGGCATGTGCCGTCAGACCGTAGGAACCTCGAGCTCGCGCCCGGCGCCGCTCGTCCAGCTCGCGCCGGCTGCCGCGATCATGACGGCCACCATCGCCCCGATCTCGAGCGCGGTCAGCCGCTGGGAGAGGATGAGAAAGCCGGCGAGGGCGGCGACCGCCGGCTCGACGCTCAGCAGCACGCCGTAGGTGGCGGCGCGCACGAGGCGCAGCGCGACCAGCTCCAGGAAGTACGGGAAGGCCGACGAGAGCACCGCGACCAGAGCGCCGAGGGCGATCGCGGAGGCGTGACCGGCGAGCTGCACGCCGCTGACGAAGAGAGCCGGCGTGAGCAGCGCCGCCGAGCCGGCGAGCATCAGCGTGGTCACCGGCAGCGGGTCCATGTCGCGCACGGCGCGCTTGGCGAGCAGAAGATAGGCCGCCCAGGAGGTGGCGGCGACCAACGAAAGCCCCAGCCCGAGGCCGCTGACCGAGCTCGAGGGGCCGCCGAGCAGAACCACTCCCGCGCCGGCAAGAACGATCCAGACGGCGTCGATGGGGCGCCTGGTGCCGAAGACCGCCACGGCCAGCGGCCCCAGGAACTCGATGGCCACGACGAGGCCCACGGGCGCTTGAGTGATGGCGCCGTAGAAGCTGAGGTTCATGGCCAGCAGCGCGACGGTGAGGCCGGCCACCGGCAAGCGCTTGCCGCGCGGGGGCAAGCGCAGAGAGCGCGGCCGCAAGGCCGCGAGCACGAGCGCCGCGATCGCCGTGCGCAGCCAGAGAGCCTCGACGATCCCGACGGAGCCGATGACCCGCACCGCCACCGCCGAGCCGACCTGCATGGACAGCGCGATGACGACCACGAGCAGCGCGGCCGTGCCGGCGCCGCGGCGCGTCGAGGACGGACCCGCGGAATCTAGTGCTTCGGGGTGAACGACCCCGTCCCCCACGGTGAGGCCGCCACCGCATCGGCCACCGCCTGCGCGTCGTTGCCGCGGCGCAGGGCGTCGAGGATGCCGCCGTAGTAGCCGTTGCGTATGGTGATGACGGAGGCCTTCAGCCCCTGCAGCCAGCTCGTGTAGGCCTTGACGCCGACCGAGTTGAACACGGTCGCCCCGGGCATCGACTGCGTGGTGTTCAGCGGGTTGTAGTAGGCGGTGTTGTACCAGTGGCCGCCCTCGGCCATCTCCCAGGCCACGATGGCGGCGACGTTGTCGGCGGTCAGCGGCACGCCGAGGCTCTTGAGAAAGGCCTGCGCCCACGTGACCTGCGTGATCTTGCCGCCGGCCTTCATGAGCAGCTCGGGGGCGGAGAGGATCTTCTTGATCCTCGCCACGACGTCCTTGAGCAACGCGGCGCGCTCCGCGATCTTCTGATCCACCGCGAAGCGCTGATTCTCGACCTCGGCCTGCGCCTGCACGGCCTGTTGACGATCGGCCTCGACCGCGTGCTCGTCGCGCCGCGCGAGGCCGGTGAGGCGCTGCAGATCGGTCTCCTCGTGGCGGTCCTGCAAGGAGATCTTGCGCAGAAAATCGAGCACGGTCTCCGCGTCGGCAAGGCTGGACGCGGAGGTGACGATATCGAGCCACGTGAAATCGCCGGTCTTGTACATGGTGCGCATGCGCCCGGCGACGAGGGCGCGCTGCCGGTCGAGCTCGGTGCGGGAGCGGGCCAGCTGGCGCCGGGCCTGGACGAGCGTGGCGTTGACCTCGTCGAGCCGCTGGCGCGCGGCCTCCCACTTCTGCGTGACGACCTGCATCTCGGCGTTCAGCCGCTCCATCTGCGCGCGCGTGCGGCGGGCCTCCTTCTGCAGCGCGGCCAGAGAGTCCGGCGCGCGGCCGAGAAGGCTCGTCGCGCCGCGTCCGTCCGCCACGACCGCGGACCCGGCGGGCATGGGCGCGGCGAGGCAGACGGCGCCGGCCGCCGCCAGAACGGCGACGGCAAGGGCCGTCTTCAGAGAGCGCTTTGTGAGACTTCGCGCGTCCATGTCCATGAGAGTGTATCGACCTCCGGCCGCGCCTCATGAGCCGGGGCGCGGCGACGCTCCCGCCTGCGGCGGGCGACCTAGGGCTTCGCGCCACCGCCGGCGAACCCTGCCGCGACGGCGCCCGGCGGGACACAGTGCCGCAGAACAGGCTCGCCGTTCGGCAACGGGCCGTCCCCGATGCGTTTGGATCCCGCTCACGGGGAATACCGACCACAGTGGTTGGGTATCCAAGGCCCGAAGGAGATTGCATGACCGACGACGCTACCCCCGCGCAGACGCTAGATTGCGTGGGCCTCTACTGTCCCGAGCCGCTGTTCCAGACCAGAGAGAGCATCGACTCCATCGCGATCGGTGAGGTGCTCGAAGTCTACGCCGACGACCCGGCCGCCGAGGAAGACCTCACGCGCTTCGCCAAGCGCGCCGGGCACGAGGTCGTCGCCGTGGAGAACGACGGCGGCCAGCTTCACATCCTCATCCGCCGCCTCAAATGACAAGGAGCAGACGACCATGAAGAACGAGAATTCGATCCTGTACGTGCAGACCAGCAATCTCCCCGAAAAGCAGTACTCGCCGCTCGTTCTGGCGCAGAGCGCCAAGGCCATGGGCATCGACGCCGCCGTGTACTACCTGGGCATGGGCCTCACGGTCCTTAAGCCCGGCGTGGCCGAGGAGATGCAGCTCGGGAGCTTCCCGACCGTTGCCGAGCTGCTCAAGAAGACCATCGACATGGGCATCACGGTGTACGTGTGCGAGGCCTCCAAGCAGATGCTCGGCTGGGAGAGCGTTGAGCTGATCGACGGCGTCAAGATCGTCGGCGCCGCCACACTGAACGACCTTGCGCTGGATGCCGGCGCCACCATGTGGTTCTGATGCCCGACGTCGTCTACGCCGACTACCAGTCGTCCAAGCCCGTCGACCCGCGCGTTGTCGAGGCCATGCTGCCGTACTTCGCCGGCACCTTCGGCAACGCGGCCTCGCTGCACGCCGTGGGCGACGAGGCGACGGCGGCGCTCGAACGCGCGCGCGCCGTCGTCGCCGGCTTCTTCGGCGCGCAGCCTCAGGAGATCATCTTCACGTCGGGCGCCACCGAGGCCAACAATCTCGCGATCATCGGGTACGCCATGCGCAACCGGCGCAAGGGCGACCACGTGATCATCACGGAGGCCGAGCACATCTCGGTGCTCAACATCGCCAAGTATCTGGAGAAGAACGGCTTCCGGGTGACGCGCGCGCCGATCGACCTCCACGGGCGCGTGTCAGCCAAGAAGCTGCGCGCCCGCATCACCGACGAGACCATCTTGGTCAGCGTCGGCTGGGCGAGCAACGAGATCGGCACCGTGCAGCCCATCGCCGAGATCGCCGAGATGCTGGGCGGCACCGGCGTCGCGCTCCACACCGACGCCGTGGCCGCCGAAGGGCTCGTGCCGATCGACATGAGCCTCGTGCCGGTGAGCCTCATGAGCCTCTCGGCCAACGACATCTACGGGCCGCGAGGTCTGGGCGCGCTGTACGTGCGCAAGGGCGTGCAGGTGGCGCCCGTGCTGCTCGGCGGCGGCCAGGAGCACGGCCTGCGCTCGGGTACCGAGGACCTCGCGTCCATCGCCGGCATGGCCGCCGCCGCCGAGATCATGACGGCAGAGATGCCGGCGGAGGTGGCGCGCATCGCCGGCATCCGCGACCGCCTCGTCGCGCGCGTGCTCGCCGAGATCCCGGACTCGCACCTGAACGGCGCCCCACTGGAGCCTTCTGATGGGCGCCTGCCGAGCAACGCGCACTTCCGCTTCGACGGCGTGGAAGGCGAGGCCATGATCCTGTCGCTGCGCGACCAAGGCGTGGCCGCGGCGACAGGCTCGGCCTGCAGCTCCAAGACCCTGGAGCCGTCGCACACGCTCATTTCCTGCGGGCTCCTGCACGAGGAGGCGCACGGCTCGCTCGAGTTCACCTTCGGGCGCTTCAGCAAGGACGACGACGTGGACCGCATCATGGCCGTGCTGCCCGGCGTGATCACCCGCTTGCGGGTGCTCTCGCCGCTCTACAAGGCAAAGGCCCACGCGTGACCAACCAGACCGAGAGGCACCGCTCATGAAATCCACCCAGTACAGCGAAAAGACGCTCGAGCACTTTCGTAACCCGCGCAACGTCGGCACGCTCGAGGGTCCCAACGTTGCCGTCGGCCGCGTCGGCAACCCCGTGTGCGGCGACATGATGGACATCTACATCGACGTTGAGGACGACCGCATCAAGGACATCAAGTTCCAGACCTTCGGCTGCGGCTCGGCCGTGGCCACCTCGAGCATGATCACCGAGCTCGTCGTCGGCATGCAGCTCGACGAGGCCCTGAAGGTTAGCCGCGGCGACGTGGCCGACGCCTTGGACGGCCTGCCGCCGATCAAGATGCACTGCAGCAACCTGGCCGCCGACGCCCTGCATGAGGCCATCAAGAACTGGCGCGCCGGCGTCAGGCCGGAGGACGCGACCACGACGCCGGTGGAGAAGTCGTGCCACCCGCGGCCCGCTGAAGTGGCCGTCGTCGAGATCGCCAACCTCGACGACTACAAGGGAAGCGGCGCGTACACGCGCGTCGACGACCTGTCCGCGCTGGCCGATCAGCGCGTGGTGGTCCTCGACACCGGCGACCGGGCCGCGCAACTGGCCATTGACCTCACCGACCACACCAGCCGGGTGGTGCTCATGACCACCGGCAAGGAGCCGAGCGT
Organism: uncultured Thermoleophilia bacterium; assembly: GCA_903862845.1. Lineage (GTDB taxonomy): Bacteria > Actinomycetota > Thermoleophilia > UBA2241 > UBA2241 > CAIXSE01. The sequence goes on along the minus strand of CAIOZS010000098.1, from coordinate 33,098 downwards.
CAGCAGCGCCGTGCGCTCGGCCCTCCGCCTCAGCGATGTGAAGCTGCTCACCGAAGCGCAGCCGCTGGAGCTCAAGGGCGAGGGCGAGCTCGAGCGCATCCGCGTGCACGACCTCAACGAGGACGAGGAGTACGAGCTCACGGCCGACGCGCTCGTGGTGCTGGAGTAGCGCGCGGCGGACGACGAGGCGAGCCCTGGGATGACCTCCGGGGCTCGCCGCACAAGGTGCGGACACAGGCATGCGCCGTCGCCTGGCGAACGGACACGGGGAACGGTCTACCGAGGGAGGGGCACTATGGCCACACAGGCGCAAGCCGCGGGTCTGCCGGCGGAAACGGCCGCGTGGAAGAGCCGCGCCGTCGCCGGCCTTCTCGTGGTGCAGATCATCGTGGGCTTCGAGTTCTTCTGGACGGTGCTGGTGAAGATCGTGCGCGGCGGCTTCGTCTCCGGCCTCGCCGCGGACCTGCACGACCGGGTGCAGGCGGCGCCGGGCTGGTATCGCTCACTCGCCGACAGCGTGATCATCCCCAACGCGAGCCTGTTCGGCTATCTCATCGTCATCGGCGAGCTCTTCGTGGGCGTCACGCTGATCGCAACCGCCATCGTATGGCTCGTGCGCTGGGAGTCGCTGTCGCCGGCGGCGCGACGTGTGCTCGTCGGCCTCATCGTCCTGGCCGCCGCCGCCGCTCTGGCGATGAACCTCAACTACCACATCGCCAATGGGGCCACGAACCCGTGGCAGCTTCCCGCCGGGGTCTTCGACGAGGGCGTCGACATCAACACGGTGTTCACGTTCATCGACGCGACCATCATCGTGGTGATGGCCGGGGTCCTGCTGTCGCTCCGCGGCAAGGTCGCCGCGGGCGCCGGCGGCACGCCGGAGGTCTGAGCTCGGTCGATACCCGCTTGGTCGTCGCCGTCACGCACACGCGCTGACCGGCGGCTATCGGCTCAGAAGCTCTCGGCGTAGACCTCTTGATAGGCCTGCGGGTGCTGGCAGGCCGGGCAGACCCTGAGCGCCTTGGTGCCCTCGTGCACGAAGCCGCACTTGCGGCACACCCACTTGACCGGCTCGGGCTTCTCGAACACGAGCCCTTTCTCGACGTTCTCGCGCAGCGTGCGGTAGCGCTTCTCGTGCCAGGCCTCGACCTTGGCGATCTGGCGGAACGAGCTCGCAACCTCCTTGAAGCCTTCGGATTCGGCCATGTCGCCGAAGGCGGGGTACAGATCCGTCCACTCCTCGTTTTCGCCCTCGGCGGCCGCCAGAAGGTTCTCGGCGGTGGTGCCGATCTTGCCGGCCGGGTAGGAGGCGGTGATCTCGACGATGCCGCCCTCGAGGTGCCTGAAGTAGATCTTGGCGTGCTGGCCCTCGTTCTCGGCGGTCTCGAGGAAGAGGGCGGCGATCTGCTCGTAGCCCTCCTTCGCCGCCTGCTTGGCGAAGAAGGTGTAGCGGTTGCGCGCCTGGCTCTCGCCGGCGAACGCCTTGAGCAGGTTCTTCTCGGTCTGGGTGCCCTTGAGGCTCGGCATGTCGGCTCCTTCGACGGGGGGATGCACCCCGCCAGTCTACCTGTTCGGAGCCGGCCCCCGCGCGTCGTGATTCAGTGGATCACGGCGACCGGGGAGACGCTGAGCTACTGCGGCGGGCGGCTATGCCGCCCGCCGCCGGCTCGTCGCCTGGTCGGATCGCACCGGCCGGAGATTGACCCGAGACGCCTTGCGGGCGGTGAGGCGCCGCTCGACGGCCACGGCGATGCACGCCACCGCTGCCGCGACACCCAAGGCGATGAGATCCGTCGTGGCGAGCGGCGCGATGTGGCCCGACTGCACCAAAGTGCTTGCGCGCCCGTGAGCGCCGCCGTGAAGCGCCTTGGCGAGCACCGGCGCGGCGCCGGCAAGGGCAAGTGCGGCGAAAACGAAGATACCACCGGCCACGGCGATCAGCTTGTGGCTCCACTCGTGGATCCATTGAGACATGACCCCTCCTCACGTAGACCGGATTCGTTGGACGTTCCGCATGCTACGAGGCCACGGCGGCGGCGTCCTCACCCCATTCGGGTGAAGCGGACCACGGTGACGGTGCGCCGACTACCGGAAGCACGTCCGCCTCGCGCGGCTCCCCCCACAGGGGTGCACCGCCGCGCGCGAAGTTCCCACTGCGGTTGACCTCGCGTTCCTCCCCTGGGGTGACGACCTGCAGGGACGCCTCCTCTACGCTTGTCTCAAGGCAAGCAGACCACTCACAACAGGAGGGATCATGAGCACCATCGCAACTGCGCAGCCGCTCGGCAGGCAGACCCTGGACATCGGCCTCGTCTTCAAGCAGGGCTGGCATCTGTTCGTGAAGGACATCGGCCCGCTGATCATCGGCGCGCTCATCGTCGGAGCGCTCAGCATCGTGACGCTGGGCATCCTTGCCGGGCCGCTCTCGGCCGGCCTGTACGGGATGGTCGTCAAGCGCGTGAGGGACGGGCAGCAGGCCACGGTCGGCGACGTCTTTGGCCAGATGAACCGCTTCTGGTCGTTCTTCGCCGCGGCCCTCGTGCTCGGGCTGCTCATCGGCCTGGCCTCGCTGACGATCATCGGCGGCATCCTGCTGGCCACCATCTGGCTGTACGTGTTCCCGCTCATGGTCGACCGCGGCATGGGCCTCGGCGAAGCCATGAGTACCAGCTACCAGATGGTCAAGCAGGCCGGTTTCTGGGAGCACCTGGCGCTGGTGATCGTATTCGTGGTGCTCACCTCGCTCGCCAACGGCTGGCTCGCGATCCTGGCCACGCCGTTCCTGGTCGCTCTGGTGGCCGCCGGCTACTACGTCGCGGCGGGCAGGGACGACGAGCTGCAGCGCGCGGCAGTCTGACGCCTCGCGCGGTCCGGCGATCTGAGCCGGACGACGAAACGGGCCGGGGGAGGCATGAAGCGCCTCCCCCGGCCCGTTCAGCGTGCGCCCGCGGCTCACGACGCCTCGCCCATCGCCTCCTCGAACTGGCTCGCGTAGAGGTCGTAGTAGAAGCCACGGGCGGCCATCAGTTCCACGTGGCTGCCCTGCTCGATGATCGCGCCCTTGTCCATCACAAGGATGATGTCGGCACCGCGGATCGTCGAGAGCCGGTGCGCGATGACGAAGCTGGTGCGGTCCTTCATGAGCTCGGCCATGGCCTGCTGGATGAGCACCTCGGTGCGTGTGTCCACCGAGCTGGTGGCCTCGTCGAGGATGAGGACGTCTGGGTCGACGAGGAAGGCGCGGGCGATGGTGAGCAGCTGCTTCTCGCCGGCCGAGACATTGGTGGCGTCGTCGTCCAGCACGGTGTCGTAGCCGTCGGGTAGGGCGCGCACGAAGTGGTCCACGCGCGCTGCCTTCGCGGCCGCGCGGATGTCGTCCTCGCTCGCGCCCTCGCGCCCGTACGCGACGTTCTCGCGGATCGTGCCGCTGAAGAGCCAGGTGTCCTGCAGCACCATGCCGAACAGGCGGCGCAGGTCGCTGCGTGTGATGTGGCGCGTGTCCACTCCGTCCACCAGAATGCGGCCGCCGTCGATCTCGTAGAACCGCAGCAGCAGGTTCACGAGTGTCGTCTTGCCGGCGCCGGTGGGCCCTACGATGGCCACGGTCTCACCCTGCCGCACGTCCAGGGTGAGGTCCTCGATGAGCGGCGCGTCCGGCAGGTAGCGGAAGGACACATCCTCCAGCGAGATGTGGCCGCGGGTGTGCTCGAACACGACGCACTCGGCGGCGTCGGGCTCTTCTTCGGACTCGTCGAGGAGCTCGAAGACGCGCTCGGCCGACGCCGCCGTGCTCTGCAGCACGTTCATGATGCCTGCGACTTGGGCGATGGGCATCGTGAACTGGCGGGAGTACTGGATGAAGGCCGTCACGTCGCCGAGTGAGATGCGGCCTGTGGCCACCATCAGGCCGCCGACCACGGCGATGGCCACGTAGTTGATGTTGGTCACGAAGTTCATCACCGGCATGATGATCCCCGAGATGAACTGGGCCTTGAAGCTCGCCTGATAGAGCTTCTCGTTCTGTTCGTCGAACTCTTCGATGGCGGCCTGCTGGTGGCCGAACACCTTGACCACATTGTGGCCGGTGAACATCTCCTCCACGTGCCCGTTAAGGTCGCCGGTGTGCTCCCACTGCGCCGCGAACTGCTTCTGCGAACGCTTGGCGATCAGGATGGTGATGACTACCGAGACCGGCACCACCAGCACCGAGATGAGGGCCAGTAGCCAGCTGATGGAGAGCATCATGATGAGCACGCCGACGATCGTGAGCGCCGCGGTGATGATCTGCGTCATGCTCTGCTGCAGCGACTGCGAGATGTTGTCGATGTCGTTGGTCATGCGGCTGAGCACGTCGCCGCGCGGGTGGTCGTCGAAGTACCTGAGCGGCAGGCGGGCGAGCTTCTCGTCGGCGCCTTGCCGCAGCCTGTACATGGTGCGCTGCGTCACGCCGGCCATGATGTACCCCTGCAGCCAGCCGAAGAGCGCACTCACCAGATAGATGGCGACGAGCAGGAGCAGCGTGCGGCCCAGCGCGGCGAAATCGACGCCGTGCCCGGGGTGCAGCGTCATCGAGGAGAGCATCTCCGCAATGCGGTCCTGCCCCTTGGCGCGCAACCCGGCAACGGCTTGCGCCTGGGTCACACCGGCCGGGATCTGCTTGCTGACGACGCCCTCGAAGAGGATGTTCGTGGCGGTGCCCAGGATCTTCGGGCCCAGCACCGCGAAGGTCACGCTGACCACAGCGAGCGCGACGACGAGACCGATGCGCAGGCGTTCGGCCTTGAGTTGGCCGCCGAGCCGGCGCATCGTGCCCTTGAAGTCCTTGGCCTTGGCCGTCGGCATGACGAGCGCGTGACCGCCGGGTCCGCCGGGGCCGGGGCCGCCCGGGCCACGACCGGGGCCGGGGCCGCGAGGAGGGCCGACGGGGCCCGTGGGCCGCGCGCCGCTCCCGCCGCCGCTCGCCGCGGCGCTCACGCCACGCTCTCTTCGCCGAGCTGAGATGCGACGATCTCGCGGTAGGTGTCGCTGGTGTGGAGCAGTTCCTCGTGCGTGCCGACGCCGGCGATCGTGCCGTCGTCGTCGAGGACGATGATCTGGTCGGCGTGCATGATCGTGCCCACGCGTTGGGCGACGATGATCACCGTGGCGTCGGCCGTGTGCTTGTGGAGCGCCGCGCGCAGGCGCGCATCGGTAGTGAAGTCCAAGGCCGAGAAGCTGTCGTCGTAGATTTGGATGGGTGCCTGTTTGGCCAGCGCCCGGGCGATGGCGAGCCGCTGCCGCTGCCCGCCGGAGACGCTGGCGCCGCCCTGCGAGATGTGCTCCTCCAGCTTGTCGGGCATCTCCTCGACGAACTCGCGGCTCTGGGCCACATCGAGCTGATGCCAGAGGCCCTCGTCCGTCGCCTGCTCGTCGCCGTAGCGCAGATTGTCGGCCACTGTGCCGCTGAAGAGGAACGCCTTCTGCGGCACGAGGCCGATGCGGCGCCACACGTCCTGCTGCGCCATCTCGCGCACGTCGACGCCGTCGAGGAGCACGGCGCCGGCGGTGACGTCGTAGAAGCGCGGGATGAGGCTGATGAGCGTGGTCTTGCCGCTGCCGGTGCTGCCCACGATAGCGGTCGTCTCGCCGGGCCGCGCCGTGAAGCTGATCGCGCTCAGCACCGGCTCCTCGGCGCCGGGGTAGCGGAACTCGACGTCGCGGAACTCCACCCTCCCGGCCTGCGTCTCGGCAACGGCCGGCTGCTCCGGGTCCACGATACTGGGCTGCGTCTCCAGCACCTCCTGGATGCGCTTGGCGGAGACGGCGGCGCGCGGCACCATGACGAACATGATCGTTGCCATCAGCACTGCGAGCAGGATCTGGACGATGTAGGTGAGGAAGGCGGTCAGGTCGCCGATGGGCATGCCGTGATCGGCGACCTGGATGCCGCCGAACCACATGATGGCCACCATGGACAGGTTCAGGATCAGGATCAGGATCGGCATCATGAGCGCGAACAGGCGGCCCACCCTAAGCGTCGTCGTGGTGAGGTCCGTGTTGGCTACGTCGAAGCGCTCTTCCTCGTACGCGGTGCGGTCGAAGGCGCGGATCACGCGCACCCCGCTGAGCATCTCGCGCGTGACCTGGTTGATGCGGTCGATCTTCTTCTGCATGGACATGAAGAGCGGGATGGCGCGCATCATGACGAGCCCGATGAAGACGGCCATGACGGGGATGGCCACCAGGATCACGGCGCTGAGCGGCACGTTGAGGCGCAGCGCCATGATGATGCCGCCGATGGCCATCATGGGCGCCGAGATGATGACGTTGAGCATCATGAGCACCACCATCTGCACCTGCTGCACGTCGTTGGTAGTGCGCGTGATGAGGGACGGCGTGCCGAAGTGGTTGACCTCGGCCTGGGAGAAGCTCTGCACGCGGCGGAACAGGGCGCCGCGCACGTCGCGGCCGAAGCCCATGGCGACCTTGGAGCCCCAGTACACCGCGACGATGGCGGCGATCACGAAGACGAGGCTCACGCCCAGCATCAGGGCGCCCGTCTTGATGATGTAGGCCGTGTCGCCGGTCACGACGCCGTTGTTGATGATGTCGGCGTTGAGCGTGGGCAAATAGAGGTTGGCGATCGCCTGGATCAGCAGGAGCACCATGACGACGGCGATCTGGCGCCAGTACGGCTTCAGGCGCTCGCGGACGAGACGGATCACGGGGCGGCCTCCAGCTCACGCCGGACGAGCGCCTGCGACATGCGCTCGCCCAGCTCGCCCAGCAGCCGCGCGAGCTCCCGGCGATCGTTCCCGGGCAGCTCGCCGATCGTCTCGTTGACGAGCTCGGCCACGACGCCGCGGAGCTGCCCCTCCAGGTCGCGGCCGGCGGCCGTCAGGAAGACGCGCGTCAGGCGCTGGTCGGCGGCGTCGGGGCGCCGCTCCACAGCGCCTGCCTTCTGCATCGCCTGGAGCATCTTGCTGACCGTCGGCGGCGACAAGCGCAAGGCGTCGGCAAGGTCGCGCTGAGAGATGCCGTCGCGGCCGGCGAGCACGTGAAGGCAGAAGACTTGGCCCGGGTGGGTGCCCTGGCCGGCCAGCGTCCTACGCATCAATTGCTTGTGAAGACGCAGCGTGCCGAGAAACGCGAGGAAGACCCGCGAAGACAGATCGTCTACGCCTTCGAGCACGAGCCGCGACGGGTCCGGGCTCTCGCCGTGGGGCGACAGGCACTTCGGCACGCGGCTCCTCCTTCTCAAGATGTTCGGACTCCTGCGCCGAGAAACGTTAGCAGACTAACGATTAGGAGGCAAACGATATCGGCGGCAACCGTGCCGGCCGCCGCCCCGCGCGCCCGCGGCGCGGCGCGGCTCAGTCTGATCTGCGTCGCGTTCACACGGCGCGCATGCGGTTGTTGCGCGCCTCGTGCTCGACCTCGGCCAGCCCGAGCACCTCCATCACCGGCGGCACGTAGTTGGCGAAGCGCCCGCGCAGGCCCTTCTTGAGGCCGTACCAACCGCCCACCGGGTTGTCGGGCGCCCGGCCCCAGGCCTCCACCGTCCCGTCGGCAGCCGGCTTCTGCTCGTCGGCGCTGCCGAGCGCCACCCAGACGCCTCGCGCTTTGAGCATGTCATGCAGATCGGTCAGACAACGGAGCCTGTAGCGCAGCTCCGTCTTGCCGACGATCACGACGAGAGCCGGCGGATCGGTCGTCTCGTCGCGGTAGGCAACGTACTCGGACTTTCCGGGCGGCGTCTTCAGGACCCACGGGCTCTCGCGAGTCCCTTTGCCTTCGGCTTCATGAGTGGCCATGATCTCTCCCTCTGCAGGACCGGCTGCGCGCGAGGCGCGTGGCCGGTCGCGACCTTTGCTTCCGCCTCGTGTTCCTCGATGTCCCCCGTGCGCGGCAGGCGAAAACGCCGGAGCCGGTAACGATCATCGACCGGCCGGCGTGGCGCCTACGGCCTTGCTCTTCTTGCCCACCTCAGTGGCACCCCGGCGGGCGGCGGAGTAGTCTGCCCGCCGTGGAGACGACTTTTCACCTCAGCCGCCTGAGCCGGTCCCGGCGCCTCGTCCTCATCGTGGTCCTCGGCAGCGTCTGCACCATCGGCCCCTTCTCGACGGACCTCTACCTGCCCGCGCTCCCGACGGTCGCCGCCGACCTGGGCGCGAGCTCGTCGGCGATCGCGCTCACCGTGACGACCTTTCTCGTGGGGCTGGCCTTTGGCCAGTTGCTCGCCGGTCCTCTGAGCGACACGTACGGCCGGCGCCTGCCGCTCCTTGTGGGCCTCACCATCTTCGCGGCGGCCTCGCTGGTCTGCGCGCTGACCCCATCGGCCGGCGTGCTCGTCGTCGTGAGGCTGGTGCAGGGTTTGGCCGGCGCCTCCGGCATGGCCATCGCGAACGCCGTCGTCACCGACTACTCGCGCGGCCGTCAGGCGGCTCGCCTGCTTTCGCGCCTGGCGCTGGTGAGCGGCCTGGCGCCGATCGTGGCTCCGCTTTTCGGCGCCCAGCTCCTGCGGGTCACCTCCTGGCGCGGCATCTTCGTGGTGCTGACCGGCCTCGGCATCCTGATGTTTCTCGCCGTGGCGCTGGGGCTGCGCGAGAGCCTGCCGCGCGAGAAGCGGCAGGCAAAGGGCGCCACGCAAACGCTGCGCACCATGGGCATGCTCTCGCGCGACCTGCGGTTCATGGGCCTCTCGACGACCAGCGCTCTCGCGTTCGTCGCCTTCTTCGCCTATCTGGCGGCTTCGTCTTTCGTATACCAGGACCTGTACGGAGCCTCACCGGTCCTCTTCAGCCTGCTGTTCGCGACGAACGCCATCGGGATGCTCGCCGTCAACCAGCTCAACCACCGCCTTCTCGCGCGCTTCACGCCGCGGCAGCTTCTCGGCGCCGGCCTGGCGCTCGGCTGCCTTTCCGGCCTCGTGGTTCTGGCCGTGACGCTCGTCGGCGGCCTCGGCATCGTGGCGCTGGCCATCCCCCTGTTCGTGCTCGTCGCCAGTCTGGGTTTCGTCTTCCCCGACTCCACCGCTTTGGCACTGTCGCTGCACCCGGACGTGGCGGGCTCCGCCTCTGCCTACTTCGGCACCTTCCGCCTGGGCCTCGGCGCCCTGGCCACCCCGCTGGTCGGGATCGGCGGCGCGGTGAGCGGCCTGCCCATGGCGATCGTCATCGCCGTCTCGAGCGCCGCCGCCCTCGCCGCGTTCGCGGCGGTGGCCACCCGGACGCGCACGCTGACGCCGATCCTCGACACCCCGGAGGAGGCGTCGGCCGACATGCCGGTCGGCTGAGGCGCGCGAGCGACCGCGCACACCGGGTACACTGATCGCGCGAGGCGAGAGAAGGAGGCCCCATGTTCTGCGACATCGCGAGGAACCTCGACGAGCAGCAGCTCCGGCGGATCGAGGCGCTAGAGGAGGACCTCGGGCTGACCATCGTGGCGTTTGCCTGCCGCTCTCTCGACCCGGCGCGGGAGCAGCGGCTCCGCGAGATCATGGCGGAGCTTGGGCCGCTGCTTCAGGCCGAGCCGGCCGTGCCGGACGAAGCGCAGCTCCGCCGGATCCGCGAGGCCGAGGAGACCTTGGGCCTCTCGCTGGTGGCGGTCCGCACCTGAGGCGCCGCGTGGGTCGGCGCGACCACAAGCAACGTTCCCGGGCGGCGTTCGACCGCCAGGCCTCGACCTACGACTCAAGCGGCTACGGCCGGCACGCTCGCCGGCTGCACGACGAGGTCGTGGCGGCCGCCCTGAGCTTCCAGTTCGCGGCCGTGCTCGACGTCGGCTGCGGCACCGGCGCCACGCTCGACGCCGTCGTGCGCGCGCACCCGGACGTGCACGCCTGGGGGATCGACCTGTCGGCGGAGATGATCGGGAAGGCCCGTGAGCGGCTGGCCGCGGTGGGCGCGCGCGCCGGCGGGCCCGTCGATCTGCAGGTCGCCGACGCGGAGCACCTGCCGCTGGCGGACGGCGCCGTCGACCTGGTCGTCTGCGTCGACTCTCTGCACCACTATCCCGACCCGGCGGCGGCGCTGCGCGAGATGCGCCGCGTTACTCGCCCCGGCGGCGGCCTCGTGATCGGCGAGTGGCGCCTGGCCGCGCCGCTGCGGCAGCTGACCAATTGGCTGCTGCCGCGCATGCCGGAGGGCGACGTGCGCGTCTACACGGGCCGGGAGCTCACAGAGCTAGCCGCGGCGGCCGGCTACAGCGCGCTGCGCTGCGCCCCGGCCGGCGTGCGCGGCCAGCTGCTCGTCGCGCGGCGCTGAGCAGCGCCCTACGCCAGCGCTTGCGCCAGCTCGGCGCCCCACGCCCGCGCGCGCTCGATCTCGCCGTCGCGCAGCGGGCCGAACTTGCCCGCCACGATGAATCCGGCCGGCTTCGCGACCGCGGTGTACCCGGCCTTCTCCAGCGCCTCGGCGATGGCCGGCGCGGCGCTGCCGAACGGACCGCGCACTTGCGTGTCGAACGCCGCCGCCGCGCCCTGCCCCGCCGGCAGAGCGTCGAGCCACGTGCGCATCGCCGGGTGCGAGAGGTCCGGCGGCGCCGGCGCTTTGCCCGGGTTCGCACGGATGCTCTCGCGCATCTTCTCGGTCGGCAGCTTGAACCCGAGCACCGGGGCGCCGGCCACGATGAGATCCGCGTGGGCGATCGCTGCGGCGGTCGCCGCGGCGGTGGAAAGCACCTGCGCCTCCGGCCCGATTCCCTCGGCGATGGCGCCGGCGATCCGCGCAGTGTTCCCCCACAGTGACTCATAGACGACGACGGCCTTCACGCTGTCCACCTTCCCTCAGTCGAGCTCGAGACCCACGCCCTCGATGCCCACGCCGTCGAGGGGTCCGCGAGGGATTCTAGCGCGCGAGCCGGAACTGCGGGGCGGGTGGCATCTGCGCGAGGCTCGCCAGATACAGACGATTGCGCTGGTCCCTCGCCCAGCGGCGCGCGAACCACCAGCACCAGGCGTGATTGCGCACGCCGGCCCAGTAAAGCCGCCCGATGTGCCCCAGCCACCGGCCGGCAGAGTAGAAGCGGGCGTATCCCTCGAGCACCTCGTGCTGAAGCTCGGCGGGCGCCATGCGCCGCGGCGTGATGACGACGTGCTGGCCGTCGTAGAGGTCCCAGCGCTTGTCGAAGATGCGCCCCGAGGCGTCCATCTCGGCGAACCACTCGGTGCCGGGGGCCGGCGTGAGGATGTTCAGCATGATGGTGTCGATGCGGTGCTCCAGAGCGAACGTTACCGTGTCGCGCACGGTGGTCGCGTCGTCGGTGTCTGCGCCGAGAACGAACATGCCGTGCACCCTGATGCCGTGGCGGTGTAAGGCGCCGACGGCCCTGACGATGTCCTCGACCGTCTGCGACTTGCGGTAGGCATCCAGGGTGGCCTGGTCGACCGACTCCAGACCGAGTCCCACGGTGTGGCACCCGGAGCGCGCCATGAGATCGAGAAGCTCGCCGTCACGGACCACGTCGGTGCGCACCTGGGCCTGCCACGGCACCACCAGACCGCGATCGATCATCGTGCGCAAGAGCACCTTGAGCCGCTTCACGTCGGCGGCGAAGTTGTCGTCGTAGAAGAAGATGTGGCGGGGCCGCTTCTGGGCGATCTCGGCGACGACGCTCTCGGCGCTGCGAAAGCGGTACTTGCGTCCGAACATCGCCGTCACCGAACAGAAGCTGCAGGCGAACGGGCAGCCCCAGCTCGTCATGATGGGGGTCGAGTGCATGCGCTGATGCCCGACGATCAGGGAGAGATCGGGCACCGGCAGTTCGTCGAGGTCGGCGCAGGGCTCGCGCGCGTCGTTGTGCACTGCGCAGCCGTCGCGCACGAACGAGAGACCGCGGATGGAGTCGAGCTCGCGGCGGCCGCCCAGGGCGGCGATGAGCTCGAGCATGAGCTGCTCGCCGCCCTCGCCGCGGGCCACATAGTCGGCGTGAGCCAACGCCTCGTCGGCCATGAACGTGACGTGGGATCCGCCGATGATCACCGGCAGGCCGCGGGCGCGCAGATCGTCTGCCATACCGTAGGCGGCCGGCGCCGTGGAGGTGGTCGTGGAGAAGCCCACCAGGTCCGCGTCGTAGACGTCGTCCCAAACGACCGGCGCAAGGTGGGTGCAGTAGATGCACACATCGTGGCCGGCGGCCGAGAGGGCGGCGCCGATCATCGGCAGGCCGAGCCGCGGATAGCGCCACGGAGACATGAGATGAACGCTGGGTGGTTCGGGCTCTATGAGACGGATCTTCACGGCGTCCTCGCGTTTGTGGATGTCCTACCCCGAGCGTTCGAGGCTAGTCGCGTTGCGCACAGCGGATCCCCGCCGACCAGTGCCGCCGGCTACCGCACAGTGAAGCCGGCCGCCGGGGAATGGGCCGCCGTGTGCGCGGCCGTCGCGGCGATCGCGGCCAGAGCTTGATAGCGGCCCTTCCGCCAGGGCCTGAACGCCCGCGCATAGTCGCCGGCGGGCGTGGTCTTCACGAAAAAGGTCCGGACCGTCGTCCACCGGTCGTTAGCCTGCAGGGCCACGCTGAGGCGGATGGTGCTCCCGGCGAGCGCGAGGGGCGTCAGCCGCCCGCTCAGCCGGATTGTGCTGCCCCGCGCGACCGACGCGGCTTCGGCCCTGAGCGTGAGCTTCGCGCCGATCACGGCGCTCACGCTCAGGTCCGCCGCGCTCGTGCCGACTCCGGCGAACGTCGTCACCGTGATCGCGCCTGAGGTGGCACCTACGGGCACGACGGCCGTGATCCGCACGCTGGAGACCACCGTGAACACAGTCGCCGGCGTGCCGTTGAAGCCCACGGCGCCGGCGCCGGCGAACCCCGTGCCGGTCACAGTCACCAGATCGCCGACGGCCGCCGCCGCGGGCAGGAAGCCGTCGATGGTCGGCGGCGGCGGCGGTGGCGACACGTGGTGCGGGCTGCCCGCGGCGTCGGTCACGGATGCGGTCAGGGGGTGGCAGGCGGTGCACGTCGCCGACCGGTCGGCGTGCGCGACGTGCGTGACCGTCGTGCCGTCTGCCAGGTGGCAGGGGGCCGTGCAGACGGCGTCGCTGCGGAAGCCGCTCATGTCCTGACCCGGCGTGTGACACGTCCAGCACATCGCCGACGCGCCCGGGACGGCGTAGCCGGGGTGGCAGGTGTTGCAGACCTCGTTCACCGGCTTCCAGCGCGTGTGGCCATCAAGATGGCAGGTCGCACACGTGACGATGCCGCCGTGCATGTAGGCCCCGTATGCCGGTGCCCGGGGCGCGCCGATCCCGAGCCCGGCGGCCACGGCCAGCACGACGAGCAGGCCGGCGGCGGCGCGAGAGATGCGGTGTGCGACATGACCGTTCAAGGGGCGCCTCGACTGGGATTCGCGGTGACGATCGCGTGTCAGTCTGGCGGTTTCGGGTGGCCGCCGCAACCAGTCAGGCACGCGTGAAGCTTGGCCGCGGGGCCGAAGCCGCAAGAGGGGCCGCGGCGGACAGAGTCCGCCGCGGCCCCGGTCTTGACCCGGCCGAGCCGGCCCGGGCGTCTCGCGTCTGCCGTGCCCTACTTGACGGACACCTTCGCGCTCATGATGTGCGTGGCCTTCTCGGAGGCACGCATCCACTCCACGCTGTACCTGGCCTTCTTTGCCGGGACGGCGAAGGTGAAGCCGCCGCGGAAGTCGGCCTCGACGTACTTGTCGGTAGCCTTGCCGTTCCTGAACAGGACGAGCTTGGCGTTCCACGCCGGACCGCCGTCGCCGTTGACGACGATGCCGGAGACTACGCCGATGCCGCGGCGCTTCACGTTCTCGCTGGCATGGATGACCTTGAACGAGCCGCCCACGGAAGCCGCGAGCTCCTCTGCCTTGTTCAGGCCGGCGAGCACGTACTCGGGGTTGTGGACGCCTTGCGACGCGTCGTTCTCCCAGACCTTGTAGTTCCACGTAGCCTTGCCGACGAGGATGTAGCCGGCCGTCTTCGCGTCGGTCAGCGAGAACTCGCTGCGCTTCTGCGCCGCTTTGATGCCATCGGCGACGCGCGTGGCCGCCAGAGCAGTGTTGGTCTGCCACGCGTCGATGTTGTCCTGCAGCTCGGTGCGCGTGGCACCGGCGTGGCACGTGGAGCAGGAGTCCTGGCCGTCGTAGCCGGTTCCCGCCGCTGTCATCCACGTCGCCGCGTCGCCCGGCAGCATGGGCTTCATGCCGTGGGAGATGCGGTTGGCGGTCTTGTTGGTCTTGGGCATGTGGCAGTCTTCGCAGACCGCGCCGGGCATGAACTCGCCGTAGTTGTTGATCTCCACCATCGAGTAGCCCTCGAGCGTCTCGCGCTGCGGGTGGCTCGGGGACGCGTGACCCGACAGATCGGCCATCGGCGTGTATGCCGGTTTGGTGCCGAGCACCTCGTACTGCCAGTTGTGGCAGTCTTCGCAGATGCTGGTGTTGCCGACAGAAAGGCCGGTGGCGCTACGCACGCCGGCCGGGTCGGGCGTGCGGACCACGTCGGCCGCGCCGAGCGCGGACGGATGGCCGTTGTGGCAGACCGCGCACTCCTGGCCCATGTAGCCCACGTTGGCGGCGGTGGGCGTGAAGCTCTGGGCGATCGTGGCGTCCTTGCTCTTGAGATACCCCTCGCCCGTGTGGCACTTGTAGCAGCCGCTGAGCGTCGGGTCCATGGCCTTCGTGGAGTAGTGACCGTTGCCCGCGGCCTGGAACGCCATGGCGTTGGGCGACGAGCTGGTCTCTGCGCTGCGATACGAGTGCGCGGAGGCCGCCCACTCGTTGTAGTAGTAGTGGTTGCCCTTGGCGTTGCTGCCGTTGGGGTACATCCAGTAGGCCGTCGGGCTCGCCATGAACTCGGCGACCGTCGGGATCTTGGTGTACGACTGGCCGCCGGATACGCCGCTGACGTTCACGAACTTGTACAACGGCTGGTTGGGGGTGTAGCCGTAGTTGAGGCCGGCCGTGCCCGCGACCGTCGTGTAGCTGCCGTGACACTGGCCGCACACCTGCGACTGACCGAGGACCTCGAGCGTGGTGTTGACGTTGATGCCGGTGCCCATGTGACCGCCGGCGACCTTGGCGCCGGTGCCGTGGCAGGACTCGCACTGGATGCTCATGCCGGCCTGTGACACGGTGGGGTCGGTCATGAAGTCAGTGACCGACTTGCCGGCATCGCGCGCCCACTGCATTGCGGTCTTGTCGGTGACCGCGATGGTGGCCGCCGGGTTGGGCACGGCGGCGACGGTGGTGGCGCTCGCGAGAGGCGTCGTGGCGCCCAGCATGTGGCAGCGCTGGCACCCGTACTTGGCGTCGTAGAGGCCCGTGTCGGGCGCGTCTGCGGCGATGGTCCAGGTGCCGTCCGCCGCAGCCGAGAGACCCTCGACGAGGTTCCACGGGATCACCGTCGGGACGGTGCTGCCCGTCCAGAACAGATACTCCGTGCCTGAGTTGGCAGCGAAGTTGCCGAGCGTGACCCACTTGAGGCCGGCGATGCTGTACTCGCCGCCGCCGTCCCACACGGCACCGAGGGTGCCCGGGACCTGCGGCGGATCGCCGGCGGCACGGATCATCGTCCAGGTGTCCGGCAAGGTCGTCGGCGTGAGGCCCGGCGTCGCGAAGCCGCTGTGCAGGGCCGAGAACTTGGCGGCGTCGGCGCCCGTGCCGTGACACCCCTGGCACGTCGTCTGGCCGGCCCAGTTCAGGCCGTACTCGTTGGTGAGACTGGCGAAGGCCATCGCCGGCAGGACTGCCAGCGCGACGAGGGCTACCGCCAGCATCACTAGTGTTTTCTTCCCCACACTCCCTCCGTTCACAGATTGCCCACTTGAAGCGTATGAATGATGTCTACCTCCCTCCCCGGGCAGGTCACGTCGCGCCAAAGGCGCGGCCACAGACCTGCCATGGTCACCCCCCGCGTGCTCACGGCTCAGCGCGCCCGGGCACTTCCCGGGTCGCCCGAACGTGCGGCACGAGCTCTCGCCGTGCGCCTGGCGCGGAGGGAACGACGCCAGCGGATGCCCTGACCCTCCGGCGAAGTCTTGATCGCCAGGTGCATCATCCTCCTCAGGCGATGCTGCACCTGGCGTCGTGGCTCTTGTGCAGAGCTTAGCGTGCCGACTCTAGGGTTTCAAGGGTAGGAGAACGTCGGGGTGAAGACCCTAGCCTCGAGAACGCGGTGATGACGCGAGACCCATTCGCAGGGCGGGCGCGGGGAGGCTAGCGAACGGTAAGCAGCGTCACGGCGGGCGCCTGCTCCCGGTTGCCGCCCAGATCGGTAGCGAGGAACGTCACGGTGTAGACCCCGCGCGCCGGCGGCTTCCACGTCACCGTGGTCGCCTTGCCGGCGGCGACCCGGCCGGGTCGCCCCGTGGCCACCGTCGCGCCGACGGCGTCGGCGATGGTGTACGACAGGTCGACCTTGCCGCTATACGGATCCTGCGCCGTGCACGCCAAGGTCGCCGTCTTGCCCAGCGCGACCGTCTGCGCCGCAGCCGTCGAGAGCGTTGGGCGAACGAGGTCGATGACCACCTCTCGCCACACCGTCGTCACGCCCAGCGCCGACTTCGCGGTCACCGTGAAGGTTGGACGACCGCTGCCCAGCGGCTCGCCGGCGCCGTTCGCGCCGTCCCACGCCACCGCGTGAGGCCCGGCCTCCAGGGAGCCGAGATCGAAGGCGCGCACCGTCTTGCCGTCGACCTTCACGACGATGCGCACTGTGGCGCCTCGCGTGAGCTTGAAGCCGAGCGTCGTGCCGTCATTCACGCCGTCGCCGTTCGGTGAGATGGTCCCCGGCGTGGCCGTGGGGAATCCCAGGGTGCGATCGTCGCTGACCTTGGCGGTGGCCTGCGAGGTGTTCCCGGCCGCGTCGCGACACTCGATGGAGAACGCGTACTCGCCCTCGGCGGCGGCTACCGACTTGCCGCCTTCCGCCACGGTTCCGTCCCAGGTCGCCGAGTGCGCCGCCGAGACTTGGCTTTGCCACTCGCTGAGGCGGCGCGCCACCTTGCCGTCGGCATCGACGATCGACACGCGCACCGCGCAGCGCTCCGCGAGGACGTAGCGGACTTTGGTGGTGTCGTCGCAGCCGTCGCCGTTGGGACTGAAGGCGTCGGGGCGGACGGCGGTGCTCGTGATCCCCGGAGGCACCGTGTCGATGGTGACCTCGACTGTCTTGGGGGTCGCCTTGCCGAGCGCCGAGGATGCCGTGACCACTGCCGTGTAGACGCCGTCGGCGTACTTGGTACCGTCGGCGTCGGTACCCGGCCACGTGACCTCGTCGTAGGCTCCCTCACCACTGTAGCTGCCCAGTCGGCGGCCGTCGGCGTCACGCAGTTCGATGCTCCAGCTTGCCGTCCTGGTCAGGGACAGGCTCAGGGTTGTCGCGTCGAGCACGCCGTCGCCGTTCGGGCTGAAGCTCTCAGGGAGGGCCTTGACCAGCGCGATGATGGGCGCCTGCGGCCGGCCGGCCGCCTCTTGGCGGACCGTGGAGAGCAGCGGGTAGAGGATGTTGCCCGGGCACTCCGTGAAGTTGGCCTGGCGGTGGCCGGCGACGGCGGGAAACGACACTCTGGCACCGCGCGCGTATTTCTCGGAGGCATCACACGTCAGCGTGGCGGTCCCCAGCGGACTGACGTGATGGATCTTGAGCTTCCAGGCGAGGAGCCTCTCCAGCGCGGCCAGAGCCGCGGCGGGGGGGGCGTCTTCGGCGAAGTTGCCAATCACCGAGACTCCGGTGCTCCCCGTGTTGAAGCCGAGCACCTGGGCGCCAACGACGCCCTTCTTCATGCCGCCGTAGCGGCCTTCGTAGATCGTCCCGAAGCGGTCGATGAGGAAGTTGTAGCCGATGTCGCTCCAGCCCAGAGACCTGGTGTGATAGGCGTAGATGGCGCGCACGATGGCGGGCGCTTCCGCGGCGGTGTACGTGTTCCCGGTGGCCGTGTGATGAACGAACGCCATCTTGACGGCGGCGTAGGCCGGGCGGCTCGTGCGCAGCGACTCGTCGGCCCCCCACTGGTGCCGGGTGACGATCTGCGGAGCGCCGGAGGCGGCCGCGCCCGGCGCGGCGGAGCCGACGTCGGCCGCGCCCGCGGACGCGCGGCGCACGGCCTCAAGGGCAGCGGCGTCCTCGGTGGGGTCGAGCGCCACGAGGCGCACGTTCTTGAGGGCGGCAGGTGGGCCTGCGGCGCCGGCCGCCACGGCTACTACCTGGACGTACCGCGCCGTCCCCGTCCAGACGGGCTCAGTGAACGCTCGTGGGGGGCCTCCGGCCTCGCCGGCGAGCTCAAGGGGTGCCTCTTGCCAGGGGCTCCACGAGCGGCCGTCGGTGCTCGTGCGCAGCCGCAGGGTCACGGCGCCCGGCGAGGGCGGCACGCCGCAGATCACGCCGACCATGGTGAACCGCATGCCGGCGTCGAGCCTGGGCGCAGCGCCCAGGCGCCGGACGTTCGGGCGCCCCGCGTCGGCCGGCGCCTGAGCGCCGGCCGACGGCACCTGCGTGACCGGTAGGTCGCCCGCGATCTGCAGCGTGCGCAGGTGCACCGGCGGCGCCTGTAGCGACTCGGCCACCGCCTCGTCGGCAAAGGGCGCCGCCCAGATTGCGCCCAGGCAGGTCGTCACGGCGATGGCAAAGCAGAGCAGGGTCTTCTTCATGGGGCTCCGGATGGTCGACGCTTCTTTCGTTCCACGCGCGCGGCCGAGTCCCTCGATTCCTCGAGCGCTGCCGGCTGCCCCTACTTCACCGTCAGCGTCGCCCTGCCAACCTTGCTGGCGCTGTTGCCGGCAAGATCCTTGCCGGTGACCAGGATCTCATAGCTACCCCGGGTCAGCCTGCAGGTGTAGGGGACGGACCACCAGCCGTCGTAGCTCTCGCGGTAGCCCCACGTCCACTTCTGCTTCACGACGCCGGATGGGGTGGCGATCACGAGCTGCTTCATCACCTTCGCGCTCTGCGCGTCATAGACCCGGAAGTACAGCTTGACGGTACCGTTATGCCTCACGGTCGCATTCTTCGCGGCGCACACGGGACCGACGGTGTCGACGGGATAGATCCAGGTGATGCCGGCGACGTCGCCGGGAGCGAGGGTGCGCTTCTGCTCGCCCTCGTCGCCGAAGCCGTACATCACCTTGTCCGAGTCGCCGTCCATGTACTGGTCGAGGAGCACGAGCCAATGCCCGATCTCGTGCATGGCGATGGACTGGACGTCCATGGTGCCCGAGCCGGGAGCGCCGTCGGCCCAGTCATAGGCATTGCTGAACTGGACGTCGGTCTCGGTCATGTCGCCCGCGGCGTTTTCGTACGACGACGCCTGGCCGATCACGCCGTCCGGGAGATCATCGGACCACGAGATCACGTTCTTGCCGTCCTTGGCTTCGCCCAGGGTCGTGATGCCACCATCCGTGAACCAGAAGCCCGAGCCGGCGGCGTTCCACACGTCGGCGCCGGCGTCCACGAGGCTCTCGCGCAGGGCGTCGTCGATGCCCGACGGGTTGACCAGGTACGTGGCCCCCGCGTTCGCCCACCTGGACGCGCCGTAGCCGAACGGCACGACGAAGTCGTAGGCGTTGGACTCTTCTCCGCCTGAACTGGTGACCACCACCGGTCCGGTACCGGCGGACGCGTCGTAGCGCGCGATGACGCCGGTCGGAACAACGCAGTCGATGCTTTCGTCCGTCCACGACGAGACGTCGTCGGCTCTGATGCGCATGATGTTGTCGCCCCCATAGGAGAACTCGACCTTGCCGCGCGCGGAGCCGAAGCCGAACCCATCGATCGTCACCATAGTGTCCGTGCCGGCGGAGGCCTCATCCGGCGTGATCGACAAGATTGTCGGCCCGTCTGACAGGGGGAACGTGACCGGGTGGAGCCGCTCGGCGGAGGCCGGACGCGCCGCCGGCCGGCCGGGAAGCAGCGCCGCTTCGATGCGGCGACTCATGGTCGCCGTGGTGACGCCGCTGCCCACCACGCGGCCGGCGGCGACGTCGAGCTTGCCCTGGAAGCCGCCCATGACCCAGCCGCGCGCGTCGACGAACACGTAGCACGCGTCGCCCGGGCGGAACGCAGCCATGGCATCGACGACCACCTGGGTGCCGTCCGGGAGCCTGCCGCCGGGCACGTACACGGTCTTGAGCGCAGAAGGCATGCCTTTCAGTGAGTCGCGCACCCGGAGGCGCACGGCCGTGCGCACGCCGGCGGGCGTCTGCTCGACGTCGGTGGAGATCACGGTGCCCTCGGCGACCGTGGTCGCGCGCCGCGAGAGCTGTTCGATGGACAGGCGTTCGAGAATGGTCGCCCGCGCCGGCGCCGGCCCGGCGATCGCCATGACCACCGCGACGAGAAGGCACCCCAGAGCGGCGGTGAGCCGGAGCCTCATCGTGTGTGCGGGAAGAGCTCCTCCAATGGCAGCCATAACTACCCCCTTGTAGTGCCCGTACGACATGCGCAATCAGCGTAGCACAGCGCGACAACCTCGGTGCGGGCGGGGCAGCGAAGTCCGCTCCGGCCACTGCACTGTTGACAAGCCGTGCGTCACAAGTAGTAGTGTCCTGAACAACGCACAGTCCGCATCCCGCGGCGACGTGTGGAACGAGGCATTGATGACGAGGTCAAGCTTCCTCAAGTGGCTGATCGGCATCTTCGGCGTGGCGGCCGTAGCCGGGGTCGTCTATCCGGTGCTGCGCTTCCTCAAGCCACCGGCCGCCGTATCGAGCGCCATCGGTCAGGTGGTCAATGCGGGCGCTCTCGGCTCGTTCCCCGCCGGCCGGCTCACGCTCCTCACCGTCCACGACCAGCCCGCGGCGGTACAGAACCTGAACGGGAAGTACGCCGTGTACTCGCTGATCTGCACGCACCTCGGGTGCGTGACCGGAATCAGCGGCGACTCCTTCACGTGCCCCTGCCACGGCAGCGAGTTCTCACCGACCGGGGCCGTGACGCACGGGCCGGCCACGCTGCCGCTGCCGACCTATCACTCGCAGGTGCAGAACGGCTCGCTGCTGGTGGGGCCCATCGACCTCAGCCACGCTGCGTACCCCACCTGGTACAAGGGAGAGTTCACGTGAGCGCATCCGCGGGCCCTGTGCCCCAGCAGACGCCGTCCGAGGCGAAGAGAAGGAAGCCCGGCCTGGTGGGCTGGGTCGTCAACCGGCTCGGCATGGACGACCTCATGGAAGACCAATACAACCGCGTCGTCCCGTTCCACGCCACCAACTACATCTACTGCTTCGGCGGCATCGCTCTCGTGCTGTTCGTCATTCTGGCTGCTACCGGCATCATGCTGGCCGTGTACTATCAGCCCACCCCGGACACGGCCTACCAGAGCGTCCTCAACATCTCCACGCACGTGCAGTTCGGCTGGTGGATCCGCTCCATCCACCGCTGGTCGGCCGGCGGCATGGTGCTGCTGGTATTCGTGCACATGCTGCGCGTGTTCTTCACCGGCGCGTACAAGAAGCCGCGCGAGCTCAACTGGCTCACGGGCGTGGCGCTGCTGCTCATCACCATGGGCTTCGGCTTCACCGGCTACCTGCTGCCCTGGGACCAGAAGGCCTACTGGGCCACCAAGGTCGGCACCGACATCGCCGGCTCGGTGCCCATCTTCGGTCACTTCCTTCTCGTGAGCCTGCGCGGCGGCGAGCAGATCAGCGCCGCCACGCTCGGCCGCTTCTTCGACCTCCACGTGCTGGTGCTGCCGGCCATCATCATCATCCTGCTGCTGGGGCACTTCTTCATGATCCGCCGCCACGGCATCAGCGGCCGGCTGTAGGAATGCCGTCGTGAGCAAGCGCCCCCTCGCCCAGATCCCCACCAACGAGCCGCCGCGCTTCTACTGGGAGCTGTGGCGCGACCCCACGCAGAAGTACATCCCGTACTTCTGGGAGGAACTGATCTCGCAGGCGATGATCCTCTTCCTGTTCCTCGGCATCATGGGCGGCCTCGCACTGCTCTGGCCGGCGGACCTGGCGCCGCGCGCCAACGTCCTCGTGACGCCGGCGGGCATCAAGCCGGAGTGGTACTTCCTCGGGCTCTTTCAGCTCATCAAGGTCATCCCGGAGGTGGTCGGCCTCGTGCTCGTGGGCATCGTCGTTCTTCTCCTCGTCGTCTTGCCGTTCGTCGACCGCGGCCCCGAGCGCAACCCGCGCTACAAGCCGCTGACGACGACGATCGCTCTGGTCATCATCGTCGCCCTCGTCGCGCTGACGATCTGGGGAGCGGTGTCGTCGTGATCTCGGGAGGGAGCACCATGAAGCGAGTCCTGCTGGGCTTCGGCCTCGCCGCCGCCACGGCCGCCCTGCTCGTCGCCGCCGGCTGCGCCAGCCTGGCGACCCCCGAAGCCCCCGGGTCGGGCTCGCCGTCGCCGGCCGCGAGCGGCGGCGGAACGGTACAGGCCAGCCAGCAGGTCAAGGACGGCGCGCAACTCTACGTGAACCTCGCCTGCGTCCGCTGCCACGCGCCGGACGGCGTGGGCGGCATCCCCAACCGGCTCAACGTCGGTGGCGACAGCACCGTCCCGCCGCTGAACAACACGTATCGCTCCAGTGACGAGCAGTTCACGAACCCGATGCAGATCACGCAGGTCCTCGACGAGGGCGGCATCGTGTCCAAGAAACCCGGCATCGTCAACATGCCGTCGTGGAAAGGCGTCGTCAACAGCGCCCAGGCCGACGCTCTCGCGGCGTACATCCTGGCCGGGTTCCCGCACGTCGGCGTGACCTACGATCCCGATCCGGCCAAGGCTCCGGACATCTACGAGGCCTACGCCTGCATGCAGTGCCACGGGCAGGTGGGGCTGAACGCCACGCCGCCGCCGGCGCCCAACCCCAAGACGGCGGACAAGGAAGTGCCCGGCTTGCGGAACCCCGACGACCCGGTGCCGCAGAGCGAGATGCGAAGCTTCCTCGTGGACGGCTCGATTCCGGACCCCGGCACCAAAGGCGTGATCTTCATGCCGGCCTGGGGCCAGATCCTCTCGGTCGACCAGATCGACCTGATCCTGCCGTACATCGCCGACGGAAAGGCAGCGACGAAGCTGCCGGCGCCGCCTGCGGCCTCGCCGCTGCCGCTGGCGGGCGGCGCCGCGCCGGCGGGCGGCGCCTCTCCGTCGCCCTCGGGGTCGCCGTGAGCGGCGCGCTGCACATCCTGCTGGCTCAGGGCATCCCTCTGGCGCCGCCCCTGGTCGTCAGGCTTATCGCCCTGCTCGTGGTCGAGGTGGTGCTGCTTGCGCTGGTCGTCCTTCTGTACATCCGCTGGGTCCAGTTCAAGAACCAGCCTCTGGACGAGTGGTGGGCCGGGCGCAAAGCCGAAGGCCTGGCGCCCAAGACGCTCGTCGAGATCGAGGAGTCGGAGAGGGAACGCCTCGCCGCCGAGGAGGCGGCCGCTGCGCAGCCGCGGCCGGCCGCCCCGGGCGGCGAGGCGCGCTCCTTCTGACGGCGCCACGGCGGCGAGGGCTTCGCCCCGCCGGCCGCATCCCGCGGCGACGCTTGCCGCGCGAGCGCGGATCCTTCCCGCGCCTCAGGCGGGGGCGTGGCCCACGTTCACGACCATCTTGTCGAGGTCGCGCGCGGCAGCGTAGGGCACGAAGCCCAGCGCCTGCGCCTTGCGGAAGGAACGCTCGATGTGGGCGGGGCGCCAACAGCAGTCGGTGCACAGCACCAGCTTGCTCACTTCTGACGATGCTGGGCAGACAGCACGCACAAGACAACACTAGGGTTGGGGACGCTCGTGGCCGCCCATGGCAGCGCCTCCGGCCTTGCCGATGCCCTCGTGAGTCGCAGGTTCCGTCGTTTTCGCAGTTTGGGTCGACCCAAGTGGAGTCGGTTCAACTCCGCGAAACGGCATGCCGATGATTGCCGTGCGGGCACGAGGGGTAATCTAGACCGAAGCCGGATCTACCCCCCCCCGTTTGGGGGCCTTGACAGTATGGACGCTCGCGATCGGTGACAGCGTCCAGGGAGAGGGGGCGACGCAAGGGGGACGAAGTATGCGGACCGCTGAGCGCACTTTGGCCGATCTGCGCCATGTGCCGCGGGAGGTCCTGCGCAGGCAGCGACATCTCATGCCGCAGACGACCACCGACATCGATTGCGGCGCCTGATGGCCGATGCCCGGCGTCCGCGCAAGAGCGAAGCCGCGCCGCGTGCGGCCGACGAGGTGCGCCAGCCGCTCTCGGCCGAGGAGCTGCGCCGGCAGGCTGAGGAGCACCTCGACGGGCTTTCCGCCGCAGCCTCTGCCGCCGCTGCTGACTCGACGATGCCCGAGGAGCTCGCCGCCGCCGTCCACGAGCTACGCGTCCATCAGATCGAGCTCGAGATGCAGAACGAGGAGCTGCGCCGCGCCCAGCTCGAGCTGGACGCGCGGCGCGACAAGTACTTCGAGCTCTTCGATCTGGCGCCCGTGGGCTACCTGACCCTGAGCGACAAGGGCATCGTCGGCGACGCGAACTTCACGGCCGCGCACCTGCTGGGCGACGAGCGACAGCAACTCGTCGGGCAGCCGTTCAGCGCCTTCGTCTGCGCGCCGGACCGGGACGTGTACTACCTGCACCTCCGCAAGCTCGAGAAGAGCGGCGCGCCGCAGACCTGCGAGCTGCGCCTCCAGCCGGTCGGCGGCGAGCCCTTCTGGGCGCACCTCGAGTCGCACCCGCAAGGTTCCTCGGGCGGCGAGCCGCTGCGCTGCCAGCTGACCTTTGCCGACGTCCACAAAAGAGTCCTCGCCGAGAAGGCGGTCCGCGAGGCTTCGATCTACTCACGTAATCTCATAGAGACCAGCCTGGATCCATTGGTCACGATCAGCGCAGACGGGAGAATCACCGACGTCAACACGGCCACCGAGAAGATCACCGGCAAGAGCCGGGAGACGCTCATCGACAGTGATTTCGCGGACTACTTCACCGAACCAGAGATGGCGCGCGCCGGGTACCTGGAGGCGTTTTCAGCGGGGCAAGTGGTCGACTATCCGCTTGCCATTCGCCATAGCTCCGGCGCAATCACCGAGGTGCTCTACAACGCCTCAGTCTACCGAGATGAACACGGTGCCGTCCTCGGCGTGTTCGCGGCGGCTCGCGACATCACCGAGCGCAAGGAGGCCGAGCAGAATGCACTGCTCTATGCCCAGGTGCAGATCGAACTGAACGAGCGCAAGCAGGCGGAGGAGGCGCTCGCGCGCAGCGCCCATGAGCTGCGCGAGCAGCTCCACGACATGGTGAAAACGATGGGCGCGATCGTCGGCCTGCGCGACCCCTACACGGCCGCCCACGAGCGGCGCGTCACCGCTCTGGCGGCGGCCATCGCCCTCGAGCTGGGGCTCGACGAGGAGGCCCGTGAGGGTCTCGCCTTCGCCGCCGAGGTGCACGACGTCGGCAAGATCGGCGTGCCCGCCGAGATCCTCAGCAAGCCGGCGGCGCTCACGGACATGGAGTACGCCCTCATCAAGCAGCATCCGCAGGCGGGCCGTGAGCTGCTCGCCGCCATCCGCTTTCGCCAGCCGGTCGCCGAGATCGTCGGCCAGCACCAGGAGCGCCTCGACGGCTCGGGCTACCCAGCCGGGCTGAAGGGCGACGAGATCATGCTTGAGGCGCGCATCCTCGCGGTCGCCGACGTCGTCGAGGCCATGGCCTCGCACCGGCCCTACCGGGCGGCGCTGGGCCTCGAGGCCGCCCTCGCCGAGGTGCGGGGCGGCGCCGGCGTGCGCTACGACGCGAGCGCCGTCGCCGCCTGCGAGCGCGTGTTCGCCCAGGGGTTCGTCTTCCCGGAGCCTTGACCGCCGCCGCGCAGAAGCCCTCGGGTGACGCTGAACCCCAACCAATGCCGCTGGGTCACAGCGAGCACCGGGCTTGTGGGCGGCGGCAACGAGGACCCGGGTCGCCGTCGTCACGCCGTGGCGCCAAGCCCCGCGCGACGATGTCGAGCGCGCCGGCCGCGCTCCATGCCCGAGGCGCAGGGCACCGAGACGACCGCGGCGGCCTCCGCGTCGTCGTCACTCGTACCGCAGCGCCATCGTGGGCTCCACAGACGACGCTTGGAGGGCTGGGCCGATGCCGGCCACAACGCCCACCACTACGGCGACTACGATGGCGAGGATCACGGCCGTCCAGGAGAAGACCGGCGTCACGCTGAGCGCCGATCCGCCGGCGAACGCGCTGCCGAACCCCACGCCCAGCCCGACGACGCCGCCGATCAGGCTGATGACAACGGCATCCACCAGGAACTGGGTGACGATGTCGCGGCGCGTGGCCCCGACGGCGCGTCGCACGCCGATCTCGCGGGTACGCTCCCGCACCGTGACGAGCATGACGTTGGCGACGCCGATGCCGCCGACGATGAGGCTGATGGCGGCGATGGCCGCCATCAGCTCGGTGAGGGTCTTGGTGCTCGACGAGACGGCCGAGGCGATCGAGCTCGCATTGATGATCTGGAAGTCGTTTTGCTCGCTCGACGTCAGATCGTGCTGCGTGCGCAGCGTGCTCTCCACGGCCGACGCAAACGTGTCCACGCCCGCCGGAGTGGCCTGCACGCGGATCGAGGAGATGTCTGGGTGGAAACCCACCAGGCGCCCCTCGATCGAGCCGAGGGGTACGAGCAGGCTCGAGTCGACCGAACCGAAGCTGATGCCACCTTGCGACGCCAGCACGCCGATCACCTTGAAGCGGACGCCGCCGACGGCGATCGTCTGGCCCACGGCGCGGAGCGGCGTGAGGCCCAAGTCGCTCGCCGCGGTCGATCCGAGCACCGCCACCGGTAAGCTGTTGGCGACAGCGAACTGGCTGAAGAACGTGCCCGCGTCGACCGTGAGCTGATCAATCGTGCGGATCTGGGGGAAGGTGCCGGTGACCGTCTCCATAGCTGTGGTGGAGCCGGCACTGACACTGGCGTTGGTGTCGACGGTGTAGACGGTCGTCTTGACCCCGGGCGTCGCGGCGATTGCGGCCAGGTCGCTCGTGGTCAACGGTGTGGCGTTCGAAGAGAAGCGGCTGCTCTGGACGGTGATTGTGTCGGTCCCGAAGGCGTTGAACCGGTTCTCGACGGCGCGCGTAGAGCCGCCGCCGATCGAGGTGAGCGCGACCACGGCGGCGACGCCGATCACGATCCCGAGGATCGTGAGGATCGCGCGCAGCGGGTTGGCGCGCAGGCTGGTGAACGCCAGGCGCAGCGACTCGAGGACGATAATCATTGACCGCCGCCGGCCGGGGGCTGGAACCCGCCCTGACTTGAGCCGCCGGAACTGCGGACGGGGCCACCGCCGAGCCCCGGGAGGCCGAAGCCGCCGGACCCGCTGGTGGTGGTGCTCGAGGCCGCGTTGCTGTACTGGCCGGTGATCACGACCTCACCCGCGGTCAGCCCACCGGTGATCTGCGTGGACGCAGAGGTCGCCATGCCCGTCTGCACCTGCCTGAAGGCCGCCTTGCCGTTCATCATCACGCGCACGTACGGCACACTGGACGTGCCGGAGACGGCGCTCGTCGGCACGAGGAGCACGTTCTTGCGCTGCGCGATGACGACCTCGAGCGTCCCGGTCATCCCCGACCTCGCGAGCTTGGGCATGCCCTTGGGTCTGAGCGTGATGGAGTACTGCGTTGAGCTCGACGACCCCGCAGACGAGGTCGCCGACGCGGGCTGGTCGTCGATGTGGCTGATGGTGCCGGTGAACGCATCGCCGGTATAGCCGTCAATTGTGAGCTGGGCCTTCTGGCCGACCTTGAGACTGGCGATGTCGGCCTGCGTGATCAATGCCTGCGCCACCAGTTCCTGCGGGAAGCCGACGGTGGCGAGCGCCGCCTGGCCGCTGACCTGACTGCCCACATCGACCTGCCAGGCGCTGAGCACGGCGCCCTGCGGCACCCAGACGAACTGCGAGGTCGAGACCTTGCCGGTCTGGCTGACACCGTGATCGGCCTGCCAGGCTTTGAGAGCGGTCTGCGTCTTCGCATTGAAGGTGCCGCTGATGCTGCCGGCGTAGTAGCCGCGATCCTTGAGCGCACGCTGCAAGACCGTGATGTTAGCCACCTGGGTACCCGACGAAAGGTCGACAGAGAGCGTCTTGTAGAGCGGCGTGGAGCTCACGAAGGCGAAGATGGGCTTCCCGGAGACTTTGAGCAGCGCCTGCAGGGTGCGCGGCGTGGCTCCGGCGGGGAGCGCGATGCGGGTCACCACGCCGCTCACGCTTGTCGAGGTCGTCGAGCTGCCGCTCCCCGAGCTGGTGGACGAGCCGCTTCCGCTGCTTCTGCTTCCCGACGAAGTCGGCGTGGGGGCAGGCGTGCCGCTTCCCGACGGCATCGGCGACGGAGTAGGCGTGCCGCTTCTCGACGGGGTCGGTGAAGGAGTAGGCGTGCCACTTCTCGACGGGGTCGGTGAAGGAGTGGGGGTGCCGCTTGCCGTCGGGCTCGGCGTGGGAGAAGTCGCGTTGACCGTGGTCAGCGCGCTGTAGGTCGTGGACGCGCTGCCCGTGGTGCTGCTGGTCGTTGAGCTGCTGCTGGTCGTTGAGCCGCCGCTAGTCGTCGCGCTGCTGCTGGTCGTCGAGCCGCCGCCGCCCAGCACGATCGTCATCTGGTCCTTGGCGGTGGCCAGCGTGAAGTCCGCCTGGACGGTGCGCGAGATGGTCCCGGTGGCCGCCGCGGACGTGAGATAGCGCACGGCGGGCGCCTTGCTGCGGCCGAACCACAGCACGCCGGCAGTCGCGCCGGCGGCGGCGATGAGCACGACCACCAGGGCGATGAGCCACCAGCGCTTGCGCCTCTTCATGTCTGCTCTCCTTCGTTGGGCGGCTCGCCGGCCGGCGCCGCGCGGGCGCCGGCGCGGCCGATCACTGGGAGCCTCCGCCGGCCGCGGGCGCGCTCTGGCCGGGGAAGGGACTGTTGCCGCTGCGAGGGAACCCGCCGCCCTGGAACGAACGTTCCCAGACCACGTTCTCGCCGACGCTGAGCCCGGAGACGATCTCGGACTCCGCGCCCGACTGCTTGCCGACCACCACGGAGCGCGTGCTCGTTTTGCCGTCCGCCAGCACCTGGACGGTGGCCGAGCTGCCGCTGCCCTTGATGGCGGCGGTGGGGATGATGATGGCGTCGGCGGCGAGTACCTGGGTCTGGATGCTCGCGAAGCCGCCGGACTTGATCGTGACGCCGGCGGGCAGCTTCTTGACCGCGATCGTCACGGCCGCGGAACCGTCGGTGTTGGTCTTGACGGCGGTCACCGTGCCGGGCGTGCCGCGACCACCGAACCTCCCTTGGCCGAACCCTCCCTGGTCAGACGGGGCGCCGCTCTGGCCGCCTTGGCCGAACGGTGCGCCGCTCTGGCCGCCTTGGCCGAACGGTGCGCCGCTCTGACCGCCCTGGCCGAACGGGGCGCCGCTCTGACCGCCCTGGCCGTTTGCGCCGGCCGGCGGACTCGGGAATCCGCCCTGGCCGTTTGCGCCCGCCGGGAAGAACATCAGGGTCGCCGTCTGCCCGACGGCGACGGAGGTCGCGCTCTGCTGCGGGACCGTCGCGACGACCGTGGTCTTGCCGTTCGCGACGACAAGCTTGACGCTCCCCATCGCCGATTCGACGAGGTCACCGCGCTGCACGGGAGTGAGGACCTGGATGGACGTGGCGCCGCCCTGGCCCACGGAGGGGGTGCCGCCGGAGCCGCCCGAGCCGCCACATCCGGCGGCGCTCGCGGTGGCGGCCGTCAGGAAGAGGATGAGGACGATCAGGATGCCGCTGCGACGTCCGGGGGCACGAAACCCCGTTGGGCGCCGGCCGAATGCCTTCATAGATGTGCCTCCGCGAAGTCGTGGTCGTGCAGCCTGCCGTCACTGAGGATGAGCCGTCGATCGGCGTGCTCGGCGACGTCTTCTTCGTGCGTGATCATGAAGATGGTGCGGCCGTCGGCATGCAGCCGATCGAGGATCTCGAGGACCTCCCGGGTCGCCGCGAGGTCGAGGTTGCCCGTCGGCTCGTCGACGAGCAGCACCTCCGGGTCGCCGACGAGGGCACGGGCAATGGCCACGCGCTGCATCTGGCCGCCGGATAGCTCGCTCGGGTCGTGATCGGCGCGGTCGGCCAGGTCGACGGCCTTCAGGGCCGCCTCGGCGCGGCGCAGACGCTCCGCACGCCGCACGCCGCGGTACACGAGAGGCGTCGCCACGTTCTCGAGCGCTGTCGTGCGCGGCAACAGGTTGTGGAGCTGAAAGACGAAACCAAGCAAGCGGTTGCGTAGCCGCGCTCTGGCGGTATCGTCGAGGTCCGACACATCGTGCCCCGCAAGCAGGTACGTGCCGGCATCGGCGCTGTCGAGAAGACCCAGCACGTTGAGCAGGGTCGACTTGCCGGAGCCCGACCGGCCGGTACAGGCGACCCACTCACCGCGCCTCACCTCGAGGTCCAGACCCTTCAAGACGGGTACCGCGATGTCGCCACGCCGATAGGTGCGCACGATGCCGTGAGCCTCGAGGAGGGCGTCTGCCGTGCTCATGAAGCGGCGCGCCTTCTCTGCGCCGACGGGAACCCCGCCCGGCGTGCCGGCGTCATTGCTCGAACCATCACGCTCGCGTCCCCCCGTCAAGGATCTCCCCGCGCATCGGTGATCTAGCCGCTCAACACTGCCATCCTGCCCTGAGAATGATATGGGATTCACCTGAGAACAAGCTGAGAATCGGCGGCGGCTCTGACGGCGGGATCGTAGCGGCCGAGGCTAATGGCGAGCTCCTCGAGGTTCGCAGGACCGCGGAAACGCTCGGGCTCGCTCATGTCGACACCGTGAGTGCACGCCATGTTGGCATGGATTCGTAACGGTGGCCGTTCTTGACAAGGGGGTCAGCGGCCGGCACGGCCTTGTCGAGGTCGGTCTCGGCGCCGAAGAGCAGGCCGAGCTGGCTCACGTTGATGCCCCCCGACGCCGGCGACGGTTCACAGGTCGTCTTGACCACCATGTTGACGGGCTCCCGCCGGGACATGAGCTTGTGCAACGCCTGAGCGACGCGTGCCCGGTCGGCCGTCGCGAATCGTCGGCTCTGTCCGTCTTGCCGACACCGCAGGCCCAGGCGAAGCCGGCTCAACTCCGCGGAAGGGCATGCCGATGATTGCCATGCGGGCCTGCGGGACAGTCTATGAAAATGGCATCGCGCCGCGGCGCGCCGCCGCGCAGGGCCTGGACGATCCGGAGGCTCCCGGCCGGCAACTGCGCCGATGGAGAGTGGGCGACGTAAGGGGGCGACGCATGGCGAGCGGTGAGCATTCCCCGGCCGACCCGCGCCATCTGCTGCCGGAGGTTCTGCCCGGGCAGCGACACCTCGTGCCACATGCGATCACCGACATGGACTGCGGCACCTGATGGCCGACGCCCGGCGTCCGCGCAAGAAAGCCGCGCCGCGCGTCTCCGGCGAGATGCGCCGGCAGGCCGAGGAGGGCCCCGCCGGGCTCTCCGCCGCCTTGCCCGCCTCGCCGGTGCCAGAGGAGCTCACCGCTGCCGTCGACGAGCTACGCGTCCACCAGATCGAGCTCGAGACGCAGAACGAGGAGCTGCGCCGCGCTCAGCTTGAGCTGGAGGAGCAGCGCGAGAAGTACTTCGAGCTCTTCGACATGGCGCCGGTCGGCTTCCTCACCTTGAGCGACTGTGGCATCATCGGCGACGCCAACCTGACGGCCGCACAGCTGCTGGGCGTCGAGCGGCAGCTGCTCGTCGGGCAGCCGTTCAGCGACTTCATCCTCGCGGCGGACCAGGATGCGTACTACCGGCATCGCCTGCTGCTCACGCAGAGCGGCAAGCCGCAGACCAGTGAGCTGCGCCTCCGGCCCGCCGGCGGCGAGCCCTTCTGGGCACACCTCGAGTCGCGGCCGCAGGGCGCCGCCGGCCGCGAGCCGCTGCGCTACCACCTGACCTTCACCGATGTCCACGAGAGAGTCGTGGCAGATGAAGCACTCCGAACGAGCGAGGAGAAGTACCGCCTGCTGGTGGACAGCGCCAGCGAGGCGATCCTCGTGGCTCAGGACGGGATGCTTCGCCTGGTCAATCGCATGATCGTGGAAACCACAGGCTTCTCGGAGCAGGAGCTCACGACGGCCCCTTTCATGTCGTTCATTCATCCCGACGATCGCGCCACGGTGGCGGAGCACTATCAGAAGAGGCTGCGCGGTGAAGCTGTCCCTGCCCGGTACGCAATCCGGCTGCTGACGAAGCAGGGAAGTGCACTCTGGGCTGAGATGAACGCGGTCGCCATCGAGTGGGAAGGGCGCCCCGCGACCTTGAACTTCCTCACCGACATCAGCGAGCGACGTCAGGTCGAGGAGCTGGCGACCCAGCAAGGCGACCAACTGCGCCTTCTGTATGAAGCCAGCCAGCGTTTGAACAGAACACTCGATCTGGATGACATCTATCAAGCGATCTGCGATTCCATGTCCATCATCGCGCCCCACGACAGCTTTTTCATCTCTGCCTTTGACCAGGAAACGCAGCTGATCACCTGCCGTGCCTGCCGGATCGACGATAAGTGGCTGGACGTCAGCTCCTTCCCGCCCATACCCCTCGAAGAAGAGGGGAGAGGCACGCAGAGCATCGTCATCCGCATGGGCCGATCCCTGTTGATCAACGATTATCAGGCGCAGCACAAGACGGCGCGGAGCAAGTTCTATGTCGACGCCGAGACGAACGAGGTCCTCGAAGAGACCCCGTCAGATGAGGACGTCACGCGTTCGGCGCTGATCGTCCCGCTCAAGACCGGGGGCGTGGTCCGCGGGGTGATGCAGGTGATGAGTTGTCGCCTTGACGCGTACACCGAAGATCAGCTGCGACTGCTGGAGGCGCTGTCATTGCACATCGCGTCTGCCCAGCAGAACGCACTGCTCTATGCCCAGGTGCAGACGGAACTGACCGAGCGCAAGCAGGCGGAGGAGGCGCTCGCGCGCAGCTCCGTGCAGCTCCGCGAGCAGCTGCAAGACACGGTAAGGGCAATGGGCGCGATCGTCGGCCTGCGCGACCCCTACACGGCCGCCCACGAGCGGCGCGTCACCGAACTGGCCACGGCCATCGCCCTCGAGCTGGGGCTCGATGAGGAGGCCCGCGAAGGGCTCGCCTTCGCCGCCGAGGTGCACGACGTCGGCAAGATCGGCGTGCCCGCCGAGATCCTCAGCAAGCCGGCGGCGCTCACGGACATGGAGTACGCCCTCATCAAGCAGCATCCGCAGGCGGGCCG
>CAIOZS010000097.1 GCA_903862845.1 uncultured Thermoleophilia bacterium | reverse complement strand
TCCACCAGCGCGCCGAGCGCCGCGGGGTCGACGACGGTGTCGTTGTTCAGCAGCCACATGTAGGCGGCGCCCATCGAGAGCGCGGCGTGCAGGCCGACGTTGTTGCCGCCGGCAAAGCCCAGGTTGGCGCCGGTCTCGATGAGGCGCAGCTCGGGGAAGCGTGAGCGCAGCCGTGCGACCGAGTCGTCGGTCGAACCGTTGTCGACGACGATGATCTCAAGGTGCGCATACGCGAGCTTCGCGCACGACTCGAGGCACTGAAGCGTGTCTCGCCAGCCGTTCCAGTTGACGAGGATGACGCAGGCCAGATCCTCGCTCGGCGCGCGCTGCACGCTGGTCAATCTCGGTCTCCTGAGCAGTCGCACCTGGCGACCCGCTCCACCTCAGCATCGACCATCATGCGCACCAGCTCGGGGAAGGCCACGCGCGGCGCCCAGCCGAGCCGCTCCCTGGCCTTGCGCGCATCGCCGCGGGTCTCGCTGATGTCGACGGGACGAAAGAGCCCCGGGTCTTGCCGCACGTGGTCCCGGTAGTCGAGGCCGACGTGGGCAAACGCCTGCTCGCAGAGCTCGCGCACCGAATGGCTCTCGCCGGTGGCGATCACGTAGTCGTCCGAGGTGTCGGCCTGCACGATCATGTACATGGCCTGCACGTAGTCGCCGGCATAGCCCCAGTCGCGGCGCGCCTCGAGATTGCCAAGCACGAGCTCGGTCGCCCGGCCGGCGGCGATCTCGGCGGCGGCGCGCGCGACCTTGCGCGTCACGTAGCTCTCGCCGCGAAACGGGCTCTCGTGGTTGAAGAGGATGCCGCAGGAGGCGTGCAGACCGTAAGCGCGCCGGTAGGCGCCGACCAGCGAGAAGGCGTAGAGCTTGGCGGCGGCGTAGGGGTTCACGGGGCGCAGCGGCGTGGCCTCCGTCTGCGGGCTCATCTCGGGCTCGCCGAAGAGCTCCGAGGTGGCGGCCAGGTAGAAGCGCACGCGGTCGCCGCGGCGACGGATCACCTCGAGCAGGCGCAGGGTGCCGAGGGCCGTGGTCTCGCCGGTGTACTCGGGCAGGTCGAAGCTCACCTGGATGTGGCTCTGCCCGGCGAGGTGGTAGACCTCGTCGGGGGCGCTTTTCTCGACGAGCGCCGCCAGGCTGGAGGTGTCGGTGAGGTCGGCGTTGTGGAGCACCACGCGTCCCGGGTGAGCAAGGCCGAGGGCCTCGAGGCGCGAGCCGCGCAGCACGGCCGTCGGGCGGATCATGCCGTGCACCGCGTAGCCCTCTCCGAGGAGGAGCTCCGTGAGGTAGCCGCCGTCCTGCCCCGTGATGCCCGTGATCAAGGCGGTCTTGCCGGCCATGCCTGCCCCCCTTCATGCTTTCGCTTGCGGCCTGGGCAAGCATACTCGGCGGGGCGGCGGGAGGTAAGGCGGCCGCCGCCCGCCCGGCGCGCGGCAAGGTGATCGCCGCCCGCCCCGCACGGCCGCGCGCCCGGGGTCGAGTAGAATCGCGGGCATGGCAATCATCGGCATCGACGCCACGGCACTGTCCACCCCCGCGTGCGGGGGCATCGGCACCTCGCAGTACCAGACGATGCGCGCCCTGGCCGAGCTCGACACGCCGCACCGCTTCGTGCTGTATGCGGCGCGGCCGCCGCTCGTCCCCTTTTCGGGGCGGCCGCTTGATCTGCCGTGGCCGGTGCGCCTGGGCTCCGGCCCGGCGGCGAGAAGCAACATCCTTTGGATGCAGACCGGCGTCAATCGGCTGCTCGCCGCGGACCACGTGGACGTGTTCTGGGGCCCGCGGCATCTTCTGCCGCTACGCGCCCGAGGGGTCAAGCGGGTCGCCACGGTCAACGATTTCTGGGAGCGCATCCACCCCGAGCAACAGGCGTGGCCGAATCGCACGGTCAATCGCTGGCTGATCCCGCGGGTCATGGCCGCCGCCGACCTGGTGGTCGTGCCCTCGGCGGCCACCGCGCGGGACGCGCAGGCCCTCTACGCGGTGCCGCGCGGGCGCCTGCTCGTGGTACCGCTTGGCGTCGACGCGACTGTCTTTCGGCCGACATCGCAGGAGCGGTCGGCTGCGGATCTCCCGCGCCTCGGCGTCGAGCCGCCGTACGTGCTTTCGCTGGACGTCTTCAACCCGCGCAAGAACTTTGCCGCGGTGCTCGAGGCGGTGGCGCGGCTGCCGCAGGGCACGCGCCGGCCGCTCACCGTGGTCGGCGTCGGCCGGCCGCGGCGGACGGCGGCCGCTGCCGACCCCGCGAAGAAGGCGGAGGCCCTGGGGCTGCGTCCGCGCGTCCGCCTCCTCGGCGACGTCAGCGCGGAGGATCTCGTGGCGCTCTACTCAGGCGCGCTCGCGTTCGTGTACCCGAGCCATTACGAAGGCTTCGGCATGCCGGTGCTCGAGGCCATGGCCTGCGGCTGCCCGGTGATTACCGCCGACCGCTCGTCGCTGCCCGAGGTCGCCGGCGGCGCGGCGCTGCTCGTCGACCCCTCGCGGCCCGACGAGCTTGCCAGGGCCATGGCCGTGCTGGCCACGGACGACAAGGAGCGCGCGCGCCTCGCGGCTGCGGGCAGCGCGCGCGCCGCCGGCTTCACGTGGCGGCGGACCGCGGAGGGCATGCTGGCCGCCTTCGAGCAGGCGCTCGCCGCGCGCGCCGGCGGCGAGCGCTGATGCGCGTCCTCCTCGACTGCCGCATGGCCGCCTGGTCGGGCGTCGGGCGCTACACGACCGGGCTGGCCCGCGCCCTCGCGGCGCGCGGCGACGTCGAGCTCGTGCAGGTCTGCGCCGCCGGCGAGGCTCCGCCGGTGCCGCGCGGCCCGGGCGCGGAGGTCGCTGCCGCAGCCGCGCATCCCTTCGGCCTGCGCGGCGCGCTGGAGCTGGGCCGCCTCGCCCGGCGGGCGCAGCCCGACCTCGTGCACTGCCCGCACTTCCCGACGCCGGTGCCGGTGCGCGGGCCGCTCGTCGTCACGCTCCACGATTTGACGCCGCTCCTTGCCCTGGGCGCGATGCCTTCTCCCGCCCGGCGGACGGTGTACCGTGCCTGGAACGCGCGCGCCGCGCGGCTGGCCGACCGCATCATCGTGCCGTCGCGGTGCACGGCCGCCGACGTCCGGCGGCTGCTCCCGGCGGCGCGTGGCAAGCTCGCCGTGACGCCCGAGGCCGCCGACGACTTCGCCGCGGGCACGGCCGCGAGCCTCACCGCGCCGCCGGACGGTCTGGCCGCTCGGCCGTACGTGCTCGCGATCGGGAACACCAAGCCGCACAAGGACCTGCCCGTTCTCCTCCAGGCGTTCGCGCGGCTGACGCCGCCGCGGCCCGACGTGCGCCTGCTGCTGGTCGGCGCGGAGCCCCGCGGGTACCTGGACGCAGCGCCGGCGGGCGCGGCGCGGGCG
>CAIOZS010000096.1 GCA_903862845.1 uncultured Thermoleophilia bacterium | reverse complement strand
GGCGACGGCAAGGGCCTCGCCTCGCTGCCCATCCCGGTGTCCACCCCCGGGTACGACGCGGCGCCGTACTTCACCGCGGGCTGCTGGGTGACCAAGGACCCCGACAACGGCATCCAGAACATGGGCGTCTACCGGGGCGACCTCAAGGCCTCGGACCGCGTGGTCGTGATGATGGAGCGCGCGACTCTGGCCGGCGGCTGGGAGGACTGGAAGAAGTACCGCGACAAGGGCCAGAAGATGCCGGCCGCCGTCGTGCTCGGCGCCCCGCCGGCCGTGGAGTACTGCGGGCCGCAGAAGCTGCCGCTGGACCAGGACGAGGTCGGGGTCGCGGGAGCGCTGGTCGGCAAGCCGATCGAGGTCGTCAAGTGCAAGACCGTGGACCTCGTCGTCCCGGCTCACGCGCAGGTGATCGTCGAGGGGCTGATCGACCCGGAGTACCTGGAGCCCGAAGGTCCGTTCGGTGAGAGCCACGGCTACATGTCGCTGGAGGAGTTCAACCTGATCTTCACGGTCACGGCGATCACCCGGCGCAAGAAGGCGGTGATCACGTCGCTGATCTCGCAGGTGACGCCGGCGGAGTCCAGCGTCATCAAGAAACTGGCCTACGAGCCGCTGTTTCTCTCGCACCTGCGCGACCACCTGGCGATCAAGCAGGTGCAGAAGGTGGTGATGCACGAGCCGCTGACGAACCTGCGCGCGTTCCTCTTCATCGTCTTCGAACGCGGCACGCCGAAGACCGAGATCTGGAGGGCACTGGAGGGCGTCACCTCGCTGCAGCCGGCGGTGGGCAAGTTCTGCATCGCCGTGGACGAGGACATCGACCCGCGCAACACCGACCACGTGCTGTGGGCGATGGCGTTTCGCTGCAACCCCAAAGAGGACCTGGTCGTGCTGCCCTACCGCTCGCACGGCCACGCCCCGGCGCAGAAGGGCATGGAGATCGATTCGACCGTGCTGATCAACGCCACCCAGAAGGGGCCGATGCCGCCGGTGTGCCTGCCGAAGCAGGAGTTCATGGAGCAGGCCAAGGAGTTGTGGGAGTCACTGGACCTGCCCAAACTGCGCCCGGTCACGCCGTGGTACGGCTACTCCCTGGGCGTGTGGGAGGACGCCTGGCAGGCCGCCGCCGACAACACCACCGCGAGCAGGTGGGAGGACAACGGCATCGCGACCTGGGCACGCCGGCGCAAGATGACGGTCACGAACCTGCCGGCGTCGCAGGTCGAAGGGGGCGATCCGCAGCCCGACGCCGAGCCCGACGCCAAGCCCGGCACCTGAGGCTTTCGTGAGCTGAGGGGGCACGCCGATGGCGACCTACGGCGCCAGAGTGCTGAAGTCCTCGATCGCGATCGATTGGTCGAAGGTCCAGGTGGGGTCGGCGCTGCGTCGTGGCGCGGTCGTCGCGATCGTGCTGGTCGGCGCCGACCTGGCGTTCGGGCCGCACGCGGCGGTCAGCGCGACGATGGCGGCGTTCGTCGTCGGGCTGTTCGACCGCCGGCAGTCCACCCGGTCGCTGGCCATGATGAGCCTGTTCGGCACGTTCACGCTGGCCGCGGTCGCCCTGGTGGCGGGACTTGCCGACCCGTGGCTCGTGGTCGCCGCGGTGCTGATGGCGCTGCTGGCGTTCGCCGCCGGTGTGAGCATCGCGATCAACCAGTCCATGCTGGTGGTGCTCGTCCTCTCCACGCTGACGGCGGCGACGGCGGTCATCGAGCCGCAGCCCGCCGGCCAGGCCTGGGGATCGGCGCTCGCGACGCTGGCCGGTGGCTCGGCCCAGCTGGTGGCGATCCTGCTCTGCTGGCGGATCATGCGGTATCCCACGCTGCGAGAGCGGCTGGCGCAGGCGGCGGCGCACGCCGCCGACGCGGCCTCCCTGGTCGCCGCGGCGCTGCGAGACGGCAGTCTCGCCGCGGAGGCCCGGTCGACGACCGAGCGCGTGACGGATGAACTGCTGGCGGTGTACTCGCTGATCACCGCGGCCGCTAACTCGGACTCGGCGGCCCTGGCAAACGTGAGCGAAGCGCTGGAACAGGTCTGGGTCGACGTCCGCCAGGCCGCTCTGCTGGTCGGACGGGAGGGCGCGCAGCTGATCGCGGACGCGGACGGTCTGGCGGCCGACATGCACGCGATCGCCGAGGCGGTCCGGCAGGTCGGCCTGCAGCTGGACCCGTCGCTGGACAAGCGCAAGAGCCGGGGAGGGCAGCCGGCGCCTTCCGCTGCTGCCGGCGACGCGGATGACGCCGCGGCCGCCCGTCCCGCCGCCGCCGCGGCCGACCCCGCCGGCCCGGCCGGCGCCGTCGGCCCGTCCGGCAGTCTCGCGGATCCGAGAGACCCCAGGCTCGCAAAGCGGCTGGAGGCGGTCAACGCTGCGAGCGCGGACGTCGGGGATGCCGGCTGGACGCCGGTCGTGACGGCGCCCAGCAGCCCGTTGTGGGGCCGGGTCCGCGCGGCCGTCGATCCGCATTCCATCGCGTTCCGGCACGGGCTGCGCATGGCCGTCGTGGCCCTGGCAGGGTCGGCGATCGCCTACGTGCTGGGCCTCGGACACGGGTCATGGATCGCGGTCAGCGGCGTCTTGCTGCTGCGCCCCGACGCCGGGCCGTCGATCCCCCGGGTCGTGAAGCGGGCCATCGGCGCGACCATCGCCGCGGCCCTGGTCCTGGGGTTCGTCACGGTGGCCGGCGACCGGCCGGCGGTGCTGGCTGTGGCCACCGTGCTGGCCGCCCTGGTGTTCTTCGCGGTCAAGGACACCAGCTACGCGCTGTTCGTGGCGTTTCTCAGCGTGTTCGTGATCCTGTTGCCGTGCCAGATGGGTGCGAGCCCGGTTCAACTAGCGGGGGATCGCTGGCTGGCCCTGTTCGTCGGCGGAGTGCTGTCGATCATCATGATGTTCATCATCCCGATCTGGAACAGCGGGCGGGTGCCCGCCGACATCAGTGCTTTTGTGCAGGTGTCGTCGGCCTGGTTCAAGGCCCTCGGCGACGTGGCCACCAAAGAGTCGGCGGAACGCGGGGAGGACGGCCTTGGCCCGTGCCGCCGCCTCGGCTACCAGGCGCGTCTGGCGGGGACGGCGGCGTGGGCGACGATGCGCGCAGCGAGTGTCGAGCCTGGACGCCGCGGCGTGCGCCTGGTGACCGCCGCCGAGCTGATGAACAAGGTCGGCGCCGTCAATGAGCTCGGCGTGGTGCTCGAGGGGCGCTTGGGCTCGACCTGGTCGGTGCCGACGGCGGTGCCCGGTTCCCTGTCGGCGACGGCCGTCGCCTTGCAGGCCGCCGACCAGGAGCTGGGCGACGCTATCCTTGAGCTCTCGGCCTCGGGCGCGGGCGCGGGTGGTGCCGACCCGTCGCGCCCGCCGGATCGCGATGCTTGTGGCAGGCACGTCGACGAGGCGCTCGCCGATGCCCGAACGGCGGCGCTGGGTCAAGCTCCGTGAGGAAGCCGAGACGTACGGCGTGGCCGGGCTCGACAGCGAGTGACGCCACCCGCGAATCGGGGCGCCGGCGCCTCCCGGCGCCGGCGCCCCGCTCCCCCGCCGTCTTTCGGGCTCCCTCAGGCGCAGTCTGCCGCGCAGGGTCTCACCAGCCCGGCGCGAAGCCCGCCGTCACCTTGTGCTTGCCGGTGCCGTCCGCGCCCATGATCCACAGCGCCCCGAATCTTACATAGACCACCTGCGAGCCGTCCGGCGAGTAGTGCGCGGTGTAGACCCCCGGAACACCTGGGCCGTCCCAGCCCCCGCCGGTGGCGAGCGTACGGATCACCGTGCCGTCCAGGCGCGTCTGCTTGATGCTGCTCTTCACCGGCGTGGAGACGCTCAAGAGCACAGACTCGCCGTCGGCGGCCCAGTCGGCTGTGGAGGCCTCGGGCACCGGGATCTTCTTCGTGGCCCCGCTGATGATCGTGTAGACCCAGGTGCCGCCGCCCTCGTCGTCCTGACCTTGCTGCGAGATGAGGATCGCCGCGCCGTCCGGCGACCAGGCCAGGTGCCACGCCGTCACGATGGCGTGACCGAAGCCCCCGTTCTTCGTCAGCATCACGGACGTGCGACCGCTCTCGATGTCGAGGATGACCAGCCTGGTGCCGACGAGCAGGCCCTTCGCCGAATACGTGTCGGCGAACGCCAGCTTGGTGCCATCGGGTGAGTAGGCGAGGCCCGTCACCTGGAGGAAGTTGGCTTTGGCGATGCGATCCTTGTACAGCAGCTGCGCAGTGCCTCCCGCGGCGGGAACCGTGTAGATCGGCGACGTCTTGTACGAGGTGCCCTGCCGCACGAACGCCACCGTGGCGTGGTCGGGCGACCACACGGGGACCCCGTCTTCGACCTTGCCGCTGGTGAGCTGCTTGCGCCCGCTGCCGTCCGGCGACACCGTCCACACGTGGTCGCCCCTGGTGAAGGCGATGGCCGGCGCGGAGGCGGCGGAGGCATGTGCAGATGAGACAGGCCGTGCCGAGGCCGCCGGCGCGAGGACGAGCGCCGACAGGGCAAGCAGGACGACCGCGACGAGGACTGCGCGCGTGCGCTTCCAACTGGAGTATGCGAAGACGGGACCGTTCACGAGCCACCCCCTGGGTAGAATGCGGCCACAAGACCTGTTTGCCCGCAGTCTCTCACGGCACGCGCCGCGGGGAAACGCTGGCTCACCTCGAGCGATTCCCGAAAGCCTTCCCGGAAGGGCCGATCCGCTCCCAGCCCACGCGCACGGCCGACGAGAAGATGGACGAGGAGGCGCGATCAGCAGGGAGAGCGGCTCGCCGTAGCGCCGCGCGGCGGCCACGGCCGTCTCCGCCGCCTGCTGGAGGTGCCGCCGGTTCCCCGCCCCGGTGAGCGTGTCGATGGTGGCGAGGCGGTGCAGCGCGGCGTTGGCCGCTTGCAGGGCCCGGTTGGCGGCCTCGGCCTCCTCGCGCGCACGGGCGAGCTCGGCCTCGTGGCGCTTGCGGTCGCTGATGTCGCGGACCACCCCGAGGAGCTCGATGGCTGCGCCGTCCGGCCCGACACAGGGGAGCACCTGGACCTCGGTCCAGACCGTGGGACCGTCCATGCAACAGTGCTCCAGCTCGCCGCGGAACCGCTTGGGCGGCAGTCCGGCCTTGATTGTCTCCGCGACGTCCGCGAGGTAGCCGCGTGCGACAGCCGCGGATTCGGCCTGGAGTGCCTCCTCGATGGGCTGGCTCTCCGCCTCTTCCGGCGTGATGCCACGCATCCTCTCCACGGCGGGGCTGACGTAGGTGATCCGCCCGTCCGGAGACATGGTCCAGATCACGTCGTTCGCGGCCTCGGCCAGCAGGCGGTGGCGCTCCTCGCTGATCCTCAGCTGCTCCTCGGCCTTCGCGCCAGCGGCGCTGTCGGTCGGCTCCGGAGCGCCGCGTGCGCGCTCCGCGCCCGGGTCACCTGACGTCCCACTCAACGACCCTCGGGCTCACGCTGACCAGCGACCCCGGGGACGGCGTCACGGCCACCGTC
The DNA here is from genome assembly GCA_903862845.1 of uncultured Thermoleophilia bacterium. GTDB lineage: Bacteria > Actinomycetota > Thermoleophilia > UBA2241 > UBA2241 > CAIXSE01. Next base: position 48,957 of record CAIOZS010000096.1, on the reverse strand, counting down.
ACCGTCCCCGCGCCGACGACCACCATCGATACTCGGGAGGCATGATGGCGCAAGCCGCCGATCAGCAGCCGGCCGGCGTGCCACGGCTCGTCGTTGCCGACGGCCACCAGCTCTTCCGCGAGACGCTCGTGAACGGGCTGCGCGACGCCGGGCGTTTCGACATCGTCGGCGAGGCCGCGGACGGGGAGGCCGCCGTCGCGCTGTGCGCGGCGCTCTCCCCCGACATCATCCTCATGGACATCGGCATGCCGCGCCTCAACGGCGTGGCGGCGACGACGCGCATCAAAGCCGCCTGCCCCGCGACGCACGTCGTCGTACTGTCGAAGCACTCGGAGAAACGCTTCGTCGAAGCGGCGCTGGCCGCCGGCGTCTCTGGCTACCTGCTCAAGGACATCTCAATGGGCGATCTCATCACCGCCCTCGAGATTGTCGGCGGCAACGCGATCTGCCTGAGCGAAGAGGTCGCCGGCAGGGCCGTCCTCGCGGAGTCCGGCGACGCCACGGGCGCCGCGCGACCCCCGCTCACGGCGCGCGAGCGCGAGGTGCTGCAGCTCATCGCCGAGGGCATGTCGCTCAAGATGACCGCGGCGCACCTCGGGCTCAGCGTAAAGACCATCGAGACTCACCGCCGCCAGATCATGGAGAAGGCCGACACCTACACCGTCGCCGGCCTCGTGCGCTACGCCCTGCGGGAAGGGGTCACGACGCTCGACCGCGAGTGAGGGCGCGGCGCCACGCGAGTCCGCGCGCCTGGTTCGGCGCACCTCACCACGCGTCTCTTTCCTTCCTCTTGACTAATGTCAGGCTTCCCTCGTGCCGATAGTTAGGGTATCCTAAGGAGCAGACCGAGACGCCGGAGGAGACCTGTGAACAAACGCACGCAGAGCACCGAGGAGTATCTCGAGGCCATGTTCAAGCTACAGCGCGGCGACGCCCCCGTCACCGTCAAGCGCCTTGCAGAGGAGCTCGGCGTGGCCCCTCCATCGGTCTCCGAGATGCTGGGCCGGTTGCGCGCCGCGGGCCTCGTGATGCCCCATGGCGAGGGCGGCATCACGCTCACCCCCGAAGGCGAGCACGAGGGCGCGGCGCTCGTGCGGCGCCACCGTCTCAGCGAGCGCTTTCTCGTCGACTACCTCGACATGCCCTGGGACGCCGTTCACGACGAGGCCTGCAAGCTCGAACACGTGCTTAGCCCCGAGGTCGAGGCGCGGCTCGCGGAGCAGCTCGGCAACCCCACGACGTGCCCGCACGGGCACGCCATCCCCGGCGCTGACGGCACCCTGCCCGACGATGCCCTGCGGCCGCTCGTCGAGCTGGGCGCCGGAGATCACGGCGTGATCGGCTGCATCACCGAGGAGAACGGCGAGCTGCTCAGGTACCTCGGCTCCCTCGGCCTGCTGCCCGAGACGCCCGTCGCGGTCGAGAGCGTGGCGCCGTTCGGCGGCCCGCTCCTCGTGCGCGTGGCCGGCTCGCAGTATGCCCTCGGGCGCGAGGTGGCGGGCAAGATCCTGGTGCGCGCCTGACGCCCATGGCGACCGTCCTCACACGCCGTCGCGAGAAGACCCGCCTGGTGCCCGGCGAGCGGATGCTCGTCGCCTGCGTGGCCGGCAACCCCAATGTCGGCAAGAGCTCGCTGTTCAACGCCCTCACCGGCGCCGGTTGCGAGACCGCCAACTGCGCCGGCGTGACCACCGAGGCGTGCGCCGTGTGCACGCGGTGGGGTGGCCGGCGCGTCGAGGTCGTCGACCTGCCCGGCGCCTACTCACTCGACGGCCAGGGCGCCGATCAGCGCGCCGCGCGGGTCGCCCTGCTCACCCGCGCGCCGGACGTGGTGGTCGCGGTCGTCGACGCCACGAACCTTGGCCGCAGCCTGTACCTGCCCTTGCAGCTTCTCGACCTCGGCTTTCGCGTGGTCGTTGCGGTGAACCTCTCCGATGAGGCGCGCCGCCGCGACCGCGACGTCGACGCCGCGGCGCTCGCCCACGAGCTCGGCGTGCCGGTGGTCCTCACCGTGGCGCCCCGCGGCGAGGGGCTGCCCCGGCTGGAAGCCGAGATGCTGCGCGTTGCGGCTTCGGCCAACGGCCTGGGGCGAGCTGCGGGCACGCCGATGCCGTCGGGCGTCGCCGAGCGCATCGAGACGCTCGCCGCCGAGATCTCGGCGCGGGCCGCGCAGACCGGGCGCCCGCCCTTCGGGCTGGCGCCTCGGGCCGCGGCCATCACCGTCCTCGAGGGCGACGCCGAGGTCGTCGAGGCGCTTGGGCTGGACTCGGCCGGGGTGCTCACGCCCAACGACGACGGCCTCGCGCTGGCCATCGCGCAGGCGCGCCACGCTGAGGCGCGGCGGCTCGCGGTGGCGGCGCAAGCGCCCTCGCCGCGAGCCGCCGCCGACACCTGGTGGCGACTCACCACGTCCCCGCGCACCGGCATCCCCATCCTCTTCGGCGTCATCGCCGCCATGTTCACCACGCTCTTCGTGGTCGGCGACGTCCTCTCGCGGCTGCTCACCGGCGCCTGGACGGCCTGGGTGTCGCCAGCCGTCACCTCAGCCGTCAGCGGCGTTCTGGGTGACGGCGTCCTCGGCCGGACCGTGCTGTGGGGCGTCGACGGCGGCATCCTCGCCACCATCGCCGTCGGCATCCCGTACATCCTCACGTTCTACTTCCTCCTCGCGTTCATCGAGGACACCGGCTACATGAACGCCGCCGCCTTCCTCAGCGACCGCGTGATGCACCGCTTTGGGCTGCACGGGCGCGCCGTCATCCCGCTGATCGCCGCCGGCGGCTGCAACGTGCCGGCGATCATCGCCACGCGCTCGCTGCCGACCAAGCGCGAGCGCGTGATCGCCTCGGCGCTGGCCACGCTCACGCCCTGCAGTGCCCGCACCGCCGTGATCATCGGCGCGGTGGCGGCGTTTGCCGGCTGGCAGTGGGCCCTGTTCACCTACTTCGTGGTCTTCGTCGTCGGCGTCTCTGCCGGCCTCGGCCTCAACCGGCTCCTGCCCGGGCAGAAGGGCGCCTTCGTCATGGAGATGTTTCCCTTCCGCCGGCCGGTGATTCGCCAGGTGGCCGCCAAGACGTGGCGGCGCTTCCGCGAGTTCGTGTGGGACGCCGCGCCCATTATCCTCATCGGCAGCATGGTGCTCGGCGCCCTCTACGAGACCGGGCTCGTCTGGAAGCTCACCGCGCCTCTGTCGCCGGTGGTGGAGGGCTGGCTCATGCTGCCCGCCGTCGCCGGGCTCACGCTGGTCTTTGCGGTGCTGCGCAAGGAGCTGGCCCTGCAGCTTCTGCTGGTGTTCGCCGCGGTGAGCGCGGGCGGCGCGGTGGCCGACATCTCGAGCATCATGACCAGGCCGCAGATCATCACCTACGCGATCGTGAACACGATCTATATCCCGTGCCTCGCCACCATCGCCGTCCTGCGGCGAGAGCTGGGCTGGAAGTGGACGGCGACGATCTCCGCCGGCACCATCGTGCTTGCTCTGGCCGTCGGCGGCGTCGTCGCCCGCCTGCTGCCGCTCCTCGGCGCCTGACCGTCAGCAGACGGCGCGCTGCCACCGGTCGCTAGTCCTCCACCCCGGTGGTAGGATTCGCGCCGGAAGGAGCCATCCTCGTGAACTATCCCGCCTCAGACATCCGCCGTCAGGCCACGCGCCTGCTCGAATCCGCCAGCGTCTCTCACGAGCCGGTGTCGCTGCGCGATGTCGTCAGCGCCCTCAATCTGGAGTTGGTCGGCAAGACCCGCGAGCCGTTCACCAGCGAAGCCGCCCTGGAGCCCATGGGCGACGGACGCGCCATCGTGCTGAACGGTGACGGCGTTGCCGGCCGCCGGCGCTTCACGATCGCCCACGAGATCGGCCACTTCGTGCTACACCCGGAGCGCTGCCGCCCCGAGCGCGGCGGCGCCGTCAACGAGGCAGGGCGCCTCGAGGAGCGCGAGGCCGACTCATTCGCCGCCGAGCTACTGATGCCCGAGCATCTGGTGCGCGAGGCGGTGCGTGAGCACGGCCTCGACGCCACCCGTTTGGCCGACCGTTTCGAGGTCAGCCGCAAGGCCATGCTGACGCGCCTGCGCAGCCTGGGCCTGGCAGAGCGCCACAGCGACCTTTAGACAGTCGCGTCAACCGCAAACGGCCCCCAAGAAGAGGGCCGCGATTCTCACAGATTCCGTGAAGCTCTTGGAGCGGATGACGGGAGTCGAACCCGCGATCTTCAGCTTGGGAAGCTGACGTGTTGCCAACTACACTACATCCGCTCGCAGCGGTAGTTGACCACACCCGCCGCGCGCCCGCAAGCTGCGCGGCCCTCCCCGCCGGCCCGACAGGGTCGGTCACTCCCCGAGATCGGACAGCCGCACGCAGGTGAGAAAGCCGCGGTAGACCTCTTCGAAGTCCGCCCCGGGAATCTGCAGGGTGCGCCCGTCCAGACGGCGCACGCCCGGGCAACCGGCGGCGCGATCGCAGAACTCGACGCGCGTGAAGGTGAGCCGGAGGGGCTCGCCGTTCCAGGCGAGCGGCGTCGGCTTGTCGGCGGCGCGCAGCGCGCGCGCGACGTCGTCGCGCATGCGCGCGCGGACGTCGTCCGGCGAGTGCAGGCCGGCGGCCAGGCGCGTGATCCCGGTCTTGACGACCGTAGTGACGATGCCCGGCACCAGCGCCTCGGCTTCGGCGGCCGCCTTGTCGTCGCCGGAGAGATAGACGGCCGGCACGCCGAAGTGCCCGGCAAGCAAGGCGCCGAGACCGAGCTCGCCCACCTCCAGGTCGCCGAGCGTGGCGGCGAAAACCTTGTAGTTCCAGGTGTGCTCCAGAACGGCCGCGGCGGTGCCGGCGCGCGCGTGATAGCCCACGAACAGCGCGCCGTCGTAGCCGCGGCCGATGCCCTGGAGCATGCTGTACGGCGTCGGAGACCCGGCCACGAGGACGACGCGAGGGGGCAGGTCGGCCGCGTCGAGGTTGCGGCCGTCGTCGTGCGCGTCGCAGACGACGACCTCGTCGGCGCCGGCCGCGAAACAGCCCTCGAGCACCGCGTCGAGATCGGCGCGCATGTGCCCGCGGGCCACCTTCGCGGCCGGTCCGTCACGTTCGGTGTCACGCTCGGACGTCACGCCCGTGATGCCTTCCAGATCGATGGCGATGAACAGCTTCACGGGACCCTCCCGGGACGCGGCGGCGAGCCGCCTCAGATGGATGGCACGAACGACTCGGTGGCGCCGACAGCGCCGACCCGCCGCGTGAGGGCGGCGATCAGACGCGCAGAGGCCTCCAGGTCGTCGCCGTGGGCGACCTCGAACGGAGAGTGCATGTAGCGCACCGGAAGGCTCAGCGACAGCGTCGCGGCGGCGCCGGCAGCCATGAGCTCGTCGGCGTCGGTGGACATCGCCTCGGGGGCGGCTTTGAGCTGCACCGGGATGCCTTCCGCGGCCGCCACTTCGCGAGCGATCGCGAGCAGACGATGGTTGCTGCCGGCGCCGCGGCCGAGCACCGGGCCGGCGCCGAGCTTGACCTCGCCGGCGAGCTTCTTGGCGTCGGCGGCCGGCGTGTCGCTGCAGAAATCGCCGTCGACGACGATCATCACGGCCGGCGTGAGGCGCTTCGCCTGCGCCTTGGCGCCCATAAACGTGGTCTCTTCGTGCACCGTGGAGACGCCGGTGAGCCGCGCCGCGCCGGGCGCAGCCGCGTAGAGCTCGAGGGCGCGCACGAGGCAATACACGCCGGCGCGGTCGTCGAGCGCCTGGGTGCCAAAGACGCCCGGCGACAGCTCGATGAACTCGGGCGTGAAGGTGATGGGGTCGCCGATCGCGACGCGCGCGAGCGCCTCCTCCTGGCTCGACGCGCCGATATCGAGAAACTGCTCGTCGAGGGGCGGCGCCTTCTCACGCTCGTCGGCGGGGATGATATGCGTGGGCTTCTTGCCGCCGACCGCGTGCACCGGGCCGGCGGCGGCGTGGATCACGAAATGGCGACCGGGGACGAGCAGGGGCGCCACGCCGCCGATCTTCTCGACGTAGAGATAGCCGTGCTCGTCGGCGTAGGTGACGATGAGGCCTATCTGGTCGGCGTGCGCGGCCACGACGACCTGCGGGCCACCGGCGGGGCCGACGTCGAGCCAGACGTTGCCCAGCGGATCGGCCTGGACGTCGCCGAGGGCAGCCAGGCGCCGGCGCACGACTTCTTGGGCCGGCGCCTCGAAGCCCGTCGGGCCGGGGGCAAGGCAGAGCGATCTCAGCAGTTCGGCATCGGCAGACACGGGCGAACCTCCTTCAGGCACTGGCGCCCGATTCTACAACACGCGTCGGCGCGAGTCTGGAGCAAGCGTCCGCCGCCGGCAGCACCGGCGCGCGCCTCCCGGTCCGCGCCGCCCGACGTAGCGCTCCTGGACATCGAGGCGGTCCTGGTGCGCGGGCCGGAAACGTCGAGTAGACTCAGCTCCATGGATACGGAGCGCATCAAGCAAAGGCTGGTCGCACAAGGCTACGCCGCACTCCGACGCCCTCGCGCGCCGGTTTCGTTCGTTCCGCTGGCAGAGGCCAACGCCCTCCTCAACGATCTGGACGACCACCCCCATGCCTTCGTGCTCGCTTGCCTCGTCGATCGCGAGGACACCGCCGGGCGCGCCTGGATGCTGCCCTACCGGCTCGGGGAGCGCGTGGGGTCATGGCAGATGGCCGACCTCGCGGCGCTGCCGGTGGAGGCCGTCGCCAGACACCTTCGCGAACCGGACGCCCTTCACCGCTACCCGGCCAAGATGGCGCCGGTCGTGTTCGCAGCCATTCAGAGGATTGCCGATCGCTACGACGGTGATGCCGGCCGCATCTGGGTCGACTCCCCGAGCAGCGCCGCCGTCGTACGCCGTTTTCTTGAGTTCGACGGCTGCGGACCGAAGATCGCCACCATGGCAGCCGGCATCCTGGTGCGCGACTTCGGGGTCCCGCTGGGCGACAAGTTCTCGATCGACATCTCGGTCGACGCGCACGTGCGCCGGGTCATGCGAAGGCTCGGGCTCGTGAGGATGCACTGCTCCGACGAGGAGATCATCTATCGCGCCCGGGAGCTGAACCCGAAGTTCCCCGGGGTCATCGACTTCGGCCTCTGGAAGCTGGGGCGCGGCGCCTGCCGCCCAAGCTCACCCGGCTGTGAAGCCTGTCGCGTCGAGCATCTGTGTCCGCGCCTCGGCGTGGATGCGCCTGAGGTCGGCTGACCGAGACGCACGGTCTGTCAGGGATCACGCCCTCCGCGTCTCTCGACTTCGTCCGCGGTCACCACGACCGCAGACGGCACCCCCGGCGTCTCGAAATGCTTCTGGCCGCAGCGCACCTTGTCGACCTCGCTGGTGCGCACCTTCAAGCAGTCGCGTATGCCCTTGGTCTCGCGGCGTCAGGGATCACGAGCGAGAAGCGCGGCGCATCGAGCGGCGGGGTGCGGCCGTTCGAGCGGCTCGTCTTCACCACGAGAGCCGCTGACCTCGAGCTGAAGCCCTCAGGCATCAAACGATTCCCCAGCGGGCATACGTAGCACTATCTACGTACTGCGTCCGACGTGCGGATGTGCCCTGAGGTCACCTGGCGAAAGGGATCGTGATGGAACAATCTGGCCGACCCAAGTGGATGCGCAGCACGAAGGGAGCGCCGTTCACAGGTATCGGCTCTCTGGAAGCCGACATCCTGGCGGTGGCCTGGAACTACGATCAGACCACCGTCCGGCAAGTCTACGAGACGCTGCGCGAGCGGCGGCAGATCGCCTACACCACCGTGATGACGGTGATGAACAATCTCGTCAAGAAGCATCTGCTCCTGCAGGACAAGTCGCACATCGCCTACGTGTACACGCCGGCGATCCCCGGACGCGAGGTGGTGCAGACCGTCCTTGAGAGCGTCGTCGACCACCTCTTGACCGGGCAGTACAACGTGGCCGTGTCGCAGCTTCTCAAGCTCGAGAGGGAGCTCACGCCGGACGAGACTGCGGAGCTGCGCGCCTGGGTACGCGAGCGCTTCGGCGCGTAGAGCCGGCCGCTACATCGAGTCGGGCGCGCTCACCCCGAGCAGCGCGAGCCCGCCCGCCAGCGTGTCTCTCGTGGCCTCGCACATCGCGGCCCTGAACCTGGTGGTGTCGGGGTCGTCGCTGAGCACGCGGCAGTGGCGGTAGAAGACGTGGAACTCCGCCGCCAGCTCACCGAGGTAGGTGTGCACGCGGTGCGGCGCGCGCTGGCCGGCGGCCGCGAGCAGCACGTCGGGATATCTGGCGAGCGCGCGCACCAGCGACCTCTCGTGGTCGCCCACGGCGACGGCCGGCAGGGCTTCGCCGGCCGGCCCCGGCCCCGCGCCCTCGAGGTTGCGCAGGATGCTGCAGATGCGCGCGTGCGCGTACTGCACGTAGTAGACCGGGTTCTTGTTCGACTGCTCGCGGGCGAGGTCGATGTCGAGCTCGAGCGTCGTGTCGTGCGAGCGGCCGACGAGCAGAAAGCGCGCGGCGTCCACGCCGATGGCGTCGAGAAGGTCGTCGACCGTCACGATGTCGCCCTTGCGCTTGCTCATGCGCTTGGCTTCACCGCTCTCCAGAAGGTTCACCATCTGCCCGATGATCAGCTCCAGGCGCTCGGGATCGTGCGGCGGCAGGGCCGTGAAGGCGGCTTTCATGCGCGGCACATAGCCGTGGTGGTCGGCGCCCCAGATGTCGATCATGTGGGCGAACCCGCGGTCCATCTTGTCGCGATGGTAGGCGATGTCGCTGAGAAAGTAGGTGGGCTCGCCGCTGGAGCGGATGAGCACGCGGTCCTTGTCGTCGCCGAACCGCGTGGTCTTGAGCCAGACGGCGCCCTCCTCGTCGTACAGGAGGTCTTCGCCGTCCAGGTCGGCGAGCGCCTTGCCGACCTCGCCGACGAAGCCCCGGTGCTCGCCTTCGCCGGCGTACAGCGCGCTCTCGTGCGCCCACACGTCGAACGGCACGCGCAGGCTCTCGAGCGTGACGCGGAACTGGGCGAGGATGGCGTCGCGGCCCCATGACTTGATCGCCGCAAGCGCGTCGGCGGCGAGCGCGGACATGTCTGGGGCGGCGGCCGCGACGGCGGCGCGGTAGCGGTCGCCCACCGTCGCGATCAGCTCGTCGGCGAGGTCCAGCAGGTACGCGCCCTGGTAGCCCTCTTCCGGAACCGAGGTGTCCAGGCCAAACCGCTGGCCGTAGCGCGCCGCCAGCGACTGCCCGAAACGCAGCATCTGGGTGCCGTAGTCGTTCACGTAGAACTCGCGGGTGACGTCGTGACCGGCGAAGGCGAAGATGCGGCAGAGCGCGTCGCCGTAGGATGCGTAGCGCGCGTGACCGACGTGGAGCGGGCCCGTGGGGTTCACGCTCACGAACTCGACGTTCATCTTGAGGCGCTCGCCGAGGGGCAGCGCGCCGCGACCGAAGTCGCGGCCGGCGGCGCGCATGCGCTGCACGGCGCCGCGGTACCACGCGTCGACGAGGAACAGGTTGAGGAAGCCCGGGCCGGCCACTTGCACGCGCTCGCAGAGCGCGGCGCCCGGGCCGGCCTGCCAGCGCTCGCCGAGCGCCTGGGCGAGCTCGCGCGGCGGGCGTGCGGCGCGCTTGGCGCTCACCATGGCCGCGTTCGTGGTGAGGTCGCCGTGCTCGGGGCGGGCAGGCAGCGCCAGCTCGACGGGCGGCACGGCAGCGTCGCCCACGCCGGCCTCGGCCAGCAGCTCTCGCAGCGTCGCCGCCAAGGACGTCGCGAGGCCATTCAGGTCGTAGAGGTCGTCGCTCATGGGTCACCGCCTCGTCGTCGTGACCGCGCCGGCGAGCCCGCCGGCGCGGACGCCCATTCTAACGGCACCGGCCGCGCGGTGCGATTGCCGCACGATGCCCGCAGTGGGCGACGCGGCGCTCGCCGGCGGTCGAGCGCTCAGTGATGGTAGGGCTCGCCGCGCAGGATCTTGCCGGCGCGGAAGATCTGCTCCAGGAGCACCACCCGGGCGAGCTGATGCGGCAGGGTGAGCGCCGACAGGGAGAGGCGTTCCGCGGCGCGCGTCCGCACCTCGCCGGCGAGGCCCAGCGAGCCGCCGATCACGAAGCCCGCGCCGCCGCGCTCGAAGGCCTTCTGCAGCCAGGCCGCGAACGCGTCGCTGTCGAGAGCGCGGCCCTCCACGACGAGCGCCGCGACGACGGGCGCCTGCGGCCACGCCGCGAGCAGGCGCCGGCCCTCGTCGCGCAGCACCTCGGCGGCGCTGCGGCCGCGCAGGTTCACCTCCTTGACCTCGCGCACCGAGACCGTGGCGTGAGGCCGCAGAAGGTCCATGAAGTGCTGCGCCGCAGGCTCGAGGTCGCGGTGCAGCGACCCCACGGCGACGATCTCGACGCGCGCCGCCACCGTGGCGGCCCTCAACCGCGAGGCGGGCCGGGGCACGCGGCGACCAGGTCCTCCGCGTTCCGGCCGCCGCCGCAGAAGTCCGCCATGCCCGTCCTTTCCCCCGCGCGGCCTTGTGCCCGCGGTCCCCTCTCATCTCAGCGCCCGACCTGTGAGCCGCCAAGCACCTGCGCCTATACTATAGAGGAAGGAGGCGCCGCTCGAGCTCGCGCCGTGCGCGGCTTGCGCCGCACTCCTTGCCAGAACTGTTCGCGCAGTGAAGGGCATGCTGATGGTCGACAGACGAAGTGACGCGGGCCCGCGACCGGCGCCCGCCGCAGCCAAGATCGAGATGCGGCGGCGCGCGCTGGCCGCGCGCGATGCCCTGCCGGGCGCGGAACGCGCCCGGCTCAGCGCTCGAGTCTGCGCGCGCGCCGCCGCGCTCCCTGAGCTCGACCGGGCCACCACGCTGATGCTGTACGCCTCATTCCGCAGCGAGGTCGAGACAACGACCCTTCTCTCGTGGGCGCTGAAGGCAGGCAAGATCGTGTGCGCACCGCGCGTCTTATCGCCGCGGTTGATGGCGGCGTACCGCATCGCCGACCCCGCGGCGGACCTGCTGCCCGGCGCCTGGGGCATCCCCGAGCCGCGCGAGGGACTCGAGGAGGTGCCTCCGGAGCGTATGGACGTGGTCGTCGTCCCGGGGGCGGCGTTCGACGCTGCCGGCGGGCGCTGCGGCTACGGCGGGGGCTTCTACGATTCCTATCTGCCGCGCACGCGTGCGGGCATCCCATGGGTGGCTCTGGCCTTCGAGGTCCAGCTTGTGGACGAGCTGCCCTGCGAGTCGCACGACCTCGCGTGCGGCATTGTCGTCACCGAGGCGCGCACGATCCGCACCTGCTGAACGAGCCTCAGACCTCGGAGAGCACGGTTCCGGCGAGGTCGGCGGCGAGCAGGGTCGTGCCGCCGGCCGGGCAGAAGGCCGGGGATCGGGCTTCCACCCGGGACACCACCATGAGGGCGGTGGTGATGCCAGCACAGTGGTGCGCGGCAGCCCTGCGCGCGCCACAAGCTCGCCGCATGTGAGGCCGCTGGAGGCGTCCGCAGCCAGAAGCCGCAGAATCGCGACGGCCCGCGCGAGTACCTGCAGGCCGTCGCGCTGCTTGCGGGCGTGTTCTTCGCCCGGCCCTAGGCGGTGTCCGGCGGGCGAGCCGCCAGAGCCGCGACGAGGTGTTCGGCGAGCCGTGCGTGAGCGGCGCTCGCCTCTGCTTCGGTCCAGGTGCGGAAGCCCCGGCCGGTCTTCATGCCGAGGTCGCCGGCCGCGACCTTGTCCCTGAGGATCGGCAGCGGGCCGGGGGTGCGGTCGATGAAGGGCAGGATCTGCTCGTGGATGTTGAGGGCGAGGTCGAGGCCGCCGAGGTCGGCGGTCTCGAGAGGCCCGAGAACTGCAAGCCGCAAGCCGAAGCTGTTCTTGACGCACAGGTCCACCGTCTCCGCGTCGCAGATGCCGTGCTGGACGATGGACATCGCCTCGCGCCACAGGGCGTGCTGCAGGCGATTGGCGACGAAGCCCGGGACGTCCTTGCGCACGTGCACAGGCAGCTTGCCCACAGAGCTCAGAAGGCCCATGGTCCGCGCCACGGTCCCGGCGGACGTCTCGGCGCCCTGGACCACCTCGACAAGCGGGATGAGGTACGGCGGATTCCACCAGTGCGTGCCGATCACGCGCCATATGCCGGCCGCGCGCTCCGAGAACACGGCCACCGGCATGGACGAGGTGTTGCTGGCGACGATCGCGTCCGCGGAGGCGATCGTCGTGATCGATTCCATCAGCCCGCGTTTGAGCTCGACCTCTTCCGGCGCCGCCTCAAAGACGAAATCGGCGCCCTCTAGCGCGTCCTCGAGCCGGGCATGCACTGAGATCCTCTCGAGTGCTTCGTCGGACAAGCCCAGGCGGTTGAGGTTCACGGCCACACGCCGATGCACCGTGGCGAGCGCCCCGGTCGCCGGATCGTGGACCGCCACGGGGTGGCCGGCGCAGGCGAAGACCTGCGCGATGCCGTGCCCCATGAGGCCGGCGCCGACGACCGCGATGAGCGCGGGAGGGATCCTGCAATCGACTTGGCCCATGCTCGTCCGACCTCCGTTCCTCGCTCGACCGCGACGACCGCGCTGCCGCCCCCGTGGGCCTGCAACGTCCGTCCGTCATACGGACATGCCCATCCGTATGACGAGCATAGTACCGTCGCCACGGGCGCTGTCAAGCGTGGCGCGGTTCTTTCGGGAGGCTCCGGCCGCGACGCAGGCAGTGGCGGACTGCGTGACGGGGGTGCTACCCTTTGTCAGTCCGACTCCAAGCCCTTCGCCCTACGGCAACAGCTACGGGCGCCGGGCCGTACCATGGACAGACCATGGGGCAGCGCGGGCAGCGCTGTCGTGGGCCCGCGGCGGAAACGCGTGGACCTCCTCGTGTTTGGAAAGGAGTGAGGGTGCGTCTCGCTGCGCATTCTGCCGCGGACCGCCCCGACGCCGGGGCTGCGGCGCAACGGTTGACACGCAAGGGCATCCTGCCCTTGCGCTTCGACCGTCACGAGCTCGCCGGCGGCGTCGCCGACATCGGCATCATGATCCCTCTCGCCTGCGGGGTCGCGGCGGCGGCCCACCTGAGCCTCGTCACCGTCTTCGTGTGCGTCGCCACGGTCTACGCCGCCACCGCTCTCGCGTTCCGCGTGCCGGTGCCGGTCCAGCCGATGAAGGCCATGGCGGCTTCCATCATAGCCCTCGGCCTCTCGGCCTCGGTGGTGAGCGCCGCCGGCCTCGAGATCGGCCTGCTCTTCCTGCTGTTCGCCCTGACCCCCTTGACCCGCCACCTGGGGCGCCTCTTTCCGCGAGCCGTCGTCCGCGGCATCCAGCTGGCCATCGGACTACTGCTTCTCAAGAGCGCCCTCATCATGGCCGGCGCAGCCAACGCCTTCCCCGGAGTGCGGGTCAGTCTCGGCCTCGGCGGCCTGACCGTCACGGCCGGCGGCATCGTGGCGCTGGTCATCGCGGCGTTCCTGCTCGCCGGGCGGGAGCGTCGTCGCCTGCCCGGCAGCTTGCTCGTGCTGGGCGCAGGGGCGCTCGTCGGAGTCGTCCTCGCGAGCGCCGGCGTCGCGCAGCTCCCCGCCGTCCCCGCGAGCGCCCAGTTGCCCTTCCTGCATCTGCCCAGCCTGCACGACGCCTGGATCGCCTTGTTCGCCGTCGTGCTGCCGCAGCTTCCGCTCTCGCTCGGCAACTCGGTATTCGCGACCGACGATGTGCTGCACCATTACTACGGGAGCGCCGCGCGCCGGGTCACGCCGGCGAGCATCTGCCTGAGCCTCGGCCTCGTCAATCTGGGCGCAGGCCTGCTGGGCGGCATGGCGCTCTGCCACGGGTCGGGCGGCGCGACCGCGCACTACCGGCTCGGCGCGCGAACGGCGGGCGCCACACTCGCGGCCGCCGGTCTGTACGCCATCCTCGCCGCGGGCGCGGCCTTCGGCCTCTCGCCGCTCCTCGTACCGGGTGCCGTGCTCGCCGGGATGCTGCTCTTCGTGGGGGCAGAGCACTGCCTCCTCCTGACGGATCTCACCCAGATCGACGACATCGCGTGCGCCACGCTCATCGCGGCAGTGGCGTTGGCCACGAACGACCTCGCCATCGGCTTCCTCGTCGGCTGGGTGGCCTCTGCGGCACTCAAACGCACGCGGCTGCATGACGTCGGCCTGCGCTGGCCGGCCCTCACGGCGCGGTTGGCGCCTCCGCCTGGGCACCTCGACGCCGACGCGGGCTGAGGTGGGAATCTCCGGCGACCCCCGGCGCGACGCCGGCGGGTAGACTGTCGTCGCTGTGATGACGTCCGCCAACGATCAGGTCAACATCGGCGTGCTCCTCGCCGGCGGCAGCGGCCGCCGCGCCGGCGTGGACAAACGGTTCCTGGTCCTCAGCGGGCGCAGCCTGATCGTCCGCAACCTCGCCTTTCTCCGCAGCGTCTTCCCCACCGTGGCCGTCTCACTGGGCCAGGGCCAACGGCTGGACCTCGGCGACGCCGGCGAGCCTGAGGTTGTGCACGACGCCTGGCCGGGCGCGTCGCCGCTGGCGGGCATCGCCTCTGCCCTGGCGCGCTACCGGCAGCCCGTGTTCGCCTTGGCCGTCGACATCGCTTTCCCCGACGCCGCAGCGATCCGGCGCGTGCTCGCGGCCTTTCCCGGCCACGACCTCGCGCTGCCGGCCATCGGCCGTGAGTATCACCAGCCGCTGTTCGCGGTCTACGGGCCCGCCTGCCTGGCGCCGATGACGGCTCTGCTCGAGGCGGACCGTCACCGCATCGTCGAGATTCTCCCGTCGCTCGACGCCGCCGAAGTGCGCTTTCCCGGGGATGCGCCGTTCCATAACATCAACACCATGGACGACTACCAGGAGGCGCGCCGCCGGGCGGCCGCAGCCGACGATGCGCCGGCCACCCACGCCCAGCCGGCTCTCGTCGCCATTGTCGGCAAGAGCGACTCGGGCAAGACGACCCTGATCGAGAAGGTCGTCCCCGAGCTCGTGAAGCTCGGCCTGCGCGTCGGCACCGTCAAACACGACGCCCACAGCTTCGAGATCGACCATCCCGGCAAGGATTCCTGGCGTCACGGCCAGTCCGGCGCCCAGGCCTACGCGATAGCGTCGCCCAAGCGGCTGGCCTTCATCACGAAGCTCGACGGGGAGATGCCGCTCACCGAGCTCGCGCGCCGCTTCTTCGCGGGCTTCGACCTCGTGGTCGCCGAGGGCTACAAGCGCACCGCGCCGCACCGCGTCGAGCTGTTCCGCGTCGGCGCCGGCCACGCGGAGCCGCTGTGCGGACCCGGCGAGGCCATGGCACTGGTCACCGACTCCAAGCTGCAGCATGAGCACACCTTCAAACTGGAAGATGCGGCCGGACTCGCGCGTTTCCTCGCGGTGCGTCTCGACGCGCTGCGACGCTACTAGCACGCTCCGCCCCGAGCGGCGCCTCACGCTTGCAGCGGGCGCTTCTTGATAACGCTCTTCGCAGGCCGTAGAGTGTCATCAGGTCCACGCTATGAATCCTGCCCAATCGCGCCTCCGCCCCGAGTGGGCGCGGCGAGCACCACAGGAGAGTGACATGCCCAATCTTGGCCCTCTGGAGATCGGCCTCATCGTCCTCGTGATCCTCCTGCTCTTCGGCGCGACGCGCCTGCCCAAGCTCGGCAAGTCCATGGGCCAAAGCATCCGCGGGTTCAAGTCGGGCCTCCAGGAAGACGCCCCCGACGACGACGACAAGCCGGCGAAGGGCGAAGCCGCCAAGCTCGAGAAGAGCGACGCGACCGAAAAGTCCTGAGCCCGAGCAGCGTGACCCCCGACGGCCCGTCACGGCGGGCCGTCGTCGTTAACGGGAGAGAAGGCAGACCGCGAGGGCGGCGACGCCCTCGCCGCGGCCCTCGAACCCCATCCCTTCAGTGGTCGTCGACTTAACGCTCACCACGTCGCTCGCGACCCCCAAAGCGCCCGCGAGGGCCTCGCGCATCGCGAGCCTGTAGCCGGCCATGCGAGGGCGCTCGCAGACCAGCGTGAGGTCGGCGTTGGCGACCAGCCAGCCACCCTCGCCCACGCGGGCGACCACCTCGCCGAGAAGCTCCAGGCTCGAGACCCCGGCGAACGCCGGATCCGTGTCCGGAAACAGGTCGCCGATGTCGCCGAGCCCGGCGGCGCCGAGCAGGGCGTCCATGAGCGCATGGACGCCGACGTCGGCATCGGAGTGGCCGGCGAGGCCCAGCGGGTGATCGATCTCGACGCCGCAGAGCACCAGACGGCGCCCTTCGGCGAAGCGGTGCGCGTCGTAGCCGCTGCCTACCCTAAACGTCGGCCTCGACCTCCCACGACAGGAGCGCGCCGGCCAAAGGAAGGTCGGTCGGCGTGGTGATCTTGACGTTGGCCGGCGTGGACGCCACGAGGCCGACCTTGTAGCCGCCTCGCTCGAGCAGCATGGCGTCATCCGTCGCGCCGTCGAGGTCGGCGCGCGAGTACACGTCGCGGAGGGCGCCTGCCCTGAAGACCTGCGGCGTCTGCACAGCCCAGAGGCCGCTGCGATCGACGGTCGTCTCGACAACGCCGGTGGGGTCGGCGCGCTTGAGCGTGTCGCTCACCTCGATGCCGGGCACCGCGCCGTCGACGCCGGCGAGCGCCGCGATGCAGCGTTCGAAGACGTGCCGGGAGAACAGCGGCCGGGCGCCGTCGTGGACGGCGATGACGGTCGCCGTCGCCGGTACTTCGAGCAGGCCGGCGCGCACCGAGTCCGAGCGCTTGCGGCCGCCTTCGGCGATCAGCAGAGGCTTGGCGTCGTCGAACGCCAGGAGCTCGCCGGCGAAGCGCACCGTGTGCGACGGGTGGAGGACGACGACGAGGCCGTCTACCTGCGGCATGGCGAGCAGCCGCCGTACTGAGTAGTTGAGGATCGGCTCGCCGCCGAGCAGGAGGAACTGCTTGGACTCGCCGTCAGGCAAGCCCATGCGACGGCTCTCTCCGGCCGCGGCGACGATGACCCAGAGCTCTTCGGTCTGCTGTTCCTCCATGTGCGTCCCCCCAAGTGGCCGGCGGGCGCTAGGCCAGCACCCGCGTGAAGATCATCTTGCCGGACGGGCTCTGCAATACGCTCGTCACTTCAGCCTTGACGCGCGAGCCCACCAGGGCCGCGCCCGACTCGACGACGATCATGGTGCCGTCGTCGAGATAGCCCACGCCCTGGTCCTGCTCGCGTCCTTCTCGCAGGATCTTGACCTCGATGACCTCGCCGGGCAGCACCGCCGGTTTGACGGAATTGGCGAGATCGTTCACGTTGAGCACCTTCACTCCCTGGATCTCGGCGACCTTCTTGAGCGTGTAGTCGGTGGTCACGATCTGCGCCCCGAGGTCGCGGCCGAGGCGCACGAGCTTGGCGTCGACGGCGTCGATATCGGCGTAGTCCTTGTCGTCGATGCGCACGGCCCCCGAGCTGTTCTGGAGGCGGCGCACAAAATCGAGCCCACGCCGCCCACGCACGCGTTTTTCGGCGTCGGCGGAGTCGGCCAGGCGCTGCAGCTCCTCGACCACGAAGCGCGGTACGAGGACCTCGCCCTCGAGGAACCCCGTGAGGGCGACGTCGAGGATGCGCCCGTCGATGATCGCGCTCGAATCGAGGAGCTTGGAGGGCGTCAGACCGGGCAACACCTCGAAGGCGCCGCGCAGCCCAAGCAGCCTGAGGATCTCGACGTGCTTCTTGGCCGCGAGATAGGCCGTGAAGTAGCCCGACAGAAGGTAGATCGGCACGGTGAAGTAGACGCCCACCAGGGGGATGCGCACGACGGCGATGCTGATGAGAGTCGCGATGACGAGCCCCACCAGCACGCCCCCGATGGCCACCACGACCTCTGCGCCGGTGGCCCGCACCATGACCTCGTCCACGCGGTCTAGGCCGCGCCGGACGGCTCGCGAAAGCAGGACGCCGAGAGCGTAGCCGAACGCGAAGCCGGCGGCGATGAAGGCGAGCTGCCAGACGATCTTGCCAGGCTGGTTCAGATGCGGGGCATACGAAGACCAGCGAATGCGCTCTGCGATCTGATAGCCGGCGAGAGCGCAGAGCAACGCGAGCAGCAGGCGAACCGCAGGGGCGAGCACGCCCCTGGTCTTGCGAGCCGCGCCGGCCGCGCCGGCGTCAGACGACGGTGGCGGGCTCGAGGGGCTCGTCGACAACCGCAGGCCCATCGACGTGGATGTTCTCGAGCACCTCTTCGAGGAAGGCGTTGGCCTGGTCTTCGCTGAAGTCGCGCGCGTACATGAGCTCGCTGGCGAGGATCTTCTTCGCCTTCGAGAACATCTGCTTCTCGCCGGTCGAGAGGCCCTTGATGGCGTGCCTGATGGCGAGATTGCGCACGACCTCGGCGACCTCGAAGATGTCGCCGGTCTTGAGCTTGTCGCGGTTGTGCTTGTAGCGACGGCTCCAGTTCTTGGGCATCTTAGTGGGATCGCCACGCAGGACCTCGAGGACCTGATCGACGACGTCCGACTCGACGACCTTGCGCAGGCCGGCGCGGTCGGCGTTCTCGACCGGGACCATGACGGTCATGTCGTTGTGCAGGATCTGGATCGTGAGATAGTCGCGCTGCTGCCCGAGCACGTCTTTCTGCTCGATCTTCATGATCTTGCCCGCCCCGTGATGCGGGTAGACGACCTTGTCACCGACTGAATACAACGTACTCAAACCCCCCTGTGGTCGTTCGTGGCCCCTGCGGCCGGCTGGGGTGGCGCTCCCTCGCGAAGAAGGGCTGCAAGGACGCCACGCAGGTCGGCCGCGCCCACAGATATCCCGCCGGCGCGGCGCGCGTCGGCGGCGGGTACGACGATACGGTCAAAGCCGGCGCGACCGGCTTCGGCAACACGTCGCTCACACTGACTGCAAGAACGAAGTTCGCCCGTCAGGCTGATCTCCCCGATCGCTGCGATCCGCGGCGGAAGCGGTGCGTTGCGCTCTGCAGAGGCGATAGCGAGGGCAACGGCGAGGTCGGCCGCAGGTTCGTCGATGCGGATTCCGCCTGCAATTGTAACAAAAATGTCGCTGGATGACAACGGCAGCCGGGCGTGGCGGCCCAGAACGGCGACGAGCATGGCCAGCCGGTTGCGGTCCAGGCCCACCGCCACGCGCCGTGGCATGGCCAGCTCGCTGCGATTGACGAGCGCCTGGACCTCGACGGCGAAGCAGCGGCTGCCCTCGACGGCGACGTGCACGGCCGCCCCGGCGGCCGGCCCCGCGTCGCCGAGAAACAGCGACGACGGATCGGCGACGCCCTGAAGGCCGGCAGCAGTCATCTCGAAGATCCCCAGCTCGTTGGTGGAGCCGAAGCGGTTCTTGGCGGCGCGCAAGGTGCGGTAGAAACGGTAGCGGTCGCCCTCGAACTGCAGCACCGTGTCGACCAGATGCTCGAGCACCCGGGGGCCGGCGATCGCGCCTTCTTTGGTGACGTGGCCGACGAGAAACACGGCCGCGCCGCTGGCCTTGGCCAGGCGAAGAAAGCGGCCCGCCGCTTCGCGCACCTGGCTCACGCTGCCCGGCGCCGACGTGAAGGCGTCGCTGTACAAGGTCTGCACGGAGTCGACCACGACGAGCGCCGGCGCGGCGGCGGCGACGCTCTCGAGGACTGTCTCCAGCTCGGTCTCGGCGAGGACTGAGATAGCGCCGGGGTGATCGCAGATGCGCTCGGCGCGCATCTTGACCTGGGCGGCCGACTCCTCGCCGCACACGAGCAGCACGGGGCGGCCGGAGGCAGCCACGCGATCGAGGACCTGCAGCAGCAAGGTGGACTTGCCGATCCCGGGCTCGCCGCCGACAAGCACGAGCGAGCCCGGCACGATGCCGCCGCCCAGCACGAGGTCCAGCTCCGAGATGCCGCTGGAGAAGCGCATGGTGGCCGACGAGACGACGTCGGACAAGAGTACGGGGGCGGCGCCTGCGGCGCCGCCCCCGTCACTCGCCTTGCGGCGGGCCCTGCCGGCGTAGCCGGCGCCGCCCGCCGGGATGACCTTCTCTTCGACGAAGGAGTCCCAAGCGCCGCAGTCGGGGCAGTGACCGAGCCACTTGGCCTCGCGGCGGCCACACTCGCCGCAGATGAAGACCGTCTGCTTCTTCGCCACGACCGCGGTCAGGCGCCGGCAGCCGAGCCGCCGGCGTCGGGGCCGTCAGCAGCCGCCGACGGCGACGAGACCTGCGCCATGCCTTGGGCCACCGGCTCGTCGAGGCCGACCATCGGCAGCTCGACGCGACCTCCGACCCGCTCGCCGTTCACTGTGAGCACCGTGTCTTCGTCCGCGCCGTCCACCAGGATGACCGTGCCCTGCGGGAACTGCCGCTCGAGCATGGCGTCGCTGAGCTTGTCCTCGATGTAGCGCTGGATGGCGCGTCGCAGCGGGCGCGCGCCCAGCATGGGGTCGAAGCCCTTCTCGACGAGCACCTCGCGGCCGGCGTCGGTGAGCTGCAGCGTGACCCCGTTCGGGTCGAGCTGCTGCTGCAGCCGTGCGATCATGAGGTCGACGATGGCGCCGATCTCGGAGCGCTCGAGCTTGTGAAAGACGATGACCTCGTCGACGCGATTGAGGAACTCGGGCTTGAAGACGCGCTTCAGCTCGCCGGTGATGCGGCCCTTCATGTCATCGTAGGTCATGCCCTGCGTCGCGGTCTGACCGAAGCCGAGCGGCGTGTCTTTGGTGATCATCGCCGCGCCGATGTTGCTGGTCATGATGAGGATGGCGTTGCGGAAGTCGACGGTGCGGCCCTGCGAATCGGTGAGCCGCCCGTCCTCGAGGATCTGCAGCAGGATGTTGAACACGTCCGGGTGTGCCTTCTCGATCTCATCGAAGAGGATCACGCTGTACGGCTTGCGGCGCACGATCTCGGTGAGCTGGCCGCCCTCGTCGTGCCCCACGTAGCCGGGCGGCGAGCCGACGAGGCGTGACACTGAGTGCTTCTCCATGTACTCGCTCATGTCGATCTGCACAAGGTGGTCCTCGTCGCCAAAGAGGAAGGCAGCGAGGGTGCGCGCCAGCTCTGTCTTGCCCACGCCCGAAGGCCCGAGGAAGATGAAGGAGCCCGTAGGGCGCCGGGGGTCCTTGAGCCCGGCGCGGCTGCGGCGGATGGCCTTGCTGACGGCGCGCACCGCCGGGTCCTGCCCGATGAGCCTCACGTGCAGCTCGTCCTCCATGCGCAGGAGCTTCTGGCTCTCGGCCTCGGTGATCTTGACCACCGGGATGCCCGTCCACATGCTCACGATCTCGGCGATCTCGTCTTCGCCGATGCTGGCCCGCATGCCCTCGTCGCTGGTCTTCCACTGGTCCTCGAGCTCGAGCTTCTTGTGGCTGAGCTTGCGCTCCTTGTCGCGCAGGTTGGCGGCCTTCTCGAACTCCTGCGCCTCGATGGCCGCCTCCTTCTCTTTGCGCACCCCGGAGATCTCCTCTTCGAGCTCGCGGTAGCTGGGCGGCGCCGTCATGGTGCGGATGCGCATGCGGCTGGCGGCCTCGTCGATGAGGTCGATCGCCTTGTCCGGCAGGAAGCGGTCGCTGATATAGCGGTCGGCCAGCTCGGCGGCCGAGGTGAGCGCCTCGTCGGTGATGCGGATGCGGTGATGGGCCTCGTAGCGGTCGCGGAGGCCTTTGAGGATCTCGACGGTCTCCTCGACCGACGGCTCGGCGACCTTGATCTGCTGAAAGCGGCGCTCCAGGGCGGCGTCGCGCTCGAGGTACTTGCGGTACTCGTCCATGGTGGTGGCGCCGATCGTCTGCAGCTCCCCGCGGGCCAGTGCCGGTTTGAGGATGCTGGCGGCGTCGATGGCGCCCTCCGCGGCACCGGCGCCGACGAGGTTATGCAGCTCGTCGATGAAGAGGATGATGTCGCCGGTGTCGTGGATCTCCTTCATGACCTTCTTGAGGCGCTCTTCGAACTCGCCGCGGTACTTGGAGCCCGCGACCAGCGCGGCGAGGTCGAGGCTGAAGACCTGCTTGCCCTTGAGCAGCTCGGGCACCTCGTGGTTGGAGATGCGCTGCGCGAAGCCTTCGACGATCGCCGTCTTGCCCACGCCGGGCTCGCCGATGAGCACGGGGTTGTTCTTGGTGCGCCGGCTGAGGATCTGCATGACGCGCTCGATCTCGGTGGAGCGCCCGATGCAGGGGTCGAGCTTGCCGTCTTCGGCCAACTTGGTGAGGTTGCGGCCGAACTGCTCGAGGACCTTGGCCTGGCGCTTGCTTTCGCCGCCGCCCTGCTGCTGGCCGCGGCGGCCGGGGCCGCTGAGCGTGCGCATGACCTCACCGCGGATCTTCTCGGGCTCGGCGTCCAGATCGAGCAGGATGCGCGCGGCGACGCCTTCGTCCTCGCGCACGAGGCCGAGCAGGATGTGCTCGGTGCCGATGTAGTTGTGACCGAGCGAGAGCGCCTCGCGCAGCGCCAGCTCCAGCACCTTCTTGGCGCGCGGCGTGAAGGGGATCTGGCCCTGTGGCGATTCCTCGCCGGAGCCGACGATGCGCACCACGGCGGCGCGCACCTCTTCCACCGAGACCTCGAGGCCGTCGAGCACGCGGGCGGCGACGCCTTCTTCCTCGCGCAGCAGGCCCAGCAGGAGGTGCTCGGTGCCGATGTAGTTGTGCTTGAGCGCCCGGGCTTCTTCCTGGGCGAGGACGACGACCTGCCTGGCACGTTCGGTGAAGCGTTCGAACATCCGGCAACTCCTTCCGGAAGACGGGGCCGCGCCATGATGTCGGGGGACGGTGGCGGCCGCCGGTGCTTGCTCTGAGCCTCCGGCGTACCCCCCGGAGGCGTGACGTAGCCTAATGGTACCCGATTCCCGGCGAGACGCGACCCGCGCGCCAGGCGCGGCGCGGGGGGCCACGAGCACCGAGCCTGCGGAAGAGCTGCGCCGCGACGGCCGGCCCCGTATGATGGCTCACCGACCGAAGGGGCATTGAGCCATGCGGAACATCATCACCTGGTCTACTCGGGGCAAGCACCCGTGGATCGTCATCGGCGTCTGGATCGTAATCGCCGGGGCGCTCTCGATGGGCCCCAAGCTGCAGAGCGTGACCACCAACGACGCCGCCAAGGGTTTGTCCAACGCCGTTGAAAGCAAACGCGCCGACGCGCTGCAGCAGGCGTCCTTCCCTGCCGCCAAGGGCACGCCCGTCATCGTGGTCTTCAGCTCAGCGGCGCCGCTGACGCCAGAGGAAAAGGCGGCGATCACCGCCGGCGAGACCTGGCTGAGGAGCGGCGCCGAGCCCGTGAGCAGCGCCAGCACGCAGTTCTCGGCGGACGGCAGGGGCGCGCTCATCTTCGCGAGCCTGAATGGCAACCCCGGCGACGCCGCGTTCCGCGACTCGGTGCAGGCCATCCGCGACCACTTCGGCGACTCCATGAACGGCATGCAGGTGCGGGTCACCGGTCCCGGCGGCCTCATCACCGACGTCTACAAGATCTTCCTGAATGCCGACGTCAAACTGCTGCTCGGCACGGTCATCCTCGTGCTCGTGCTGCTCCTGCTCATCTACCGCTCGCCGGTCCTGCCCTTCGTGCCGCTCATCACCGTGGGCTTCGGCTACTTCGTGGCCGGCGGCATCCTCGCGCTCCTGGCCAAAGGCTTCGGCTTCACGCTCTCCGGCCAGGCCACGTCGCTGATGGTGATCCTGCTGTTCGGCGCCGGCACCGACTACGGCCTGCTGCTCATCTCGCGATACCGCGAGGACCTGCGTCGGGAGGGCCACGCCCGCATCGCCCTTGGCACGGCGCTCGGCGAGACGTGGGAGGCCATCGCCGCCAGCGGCCTCACCGTCACGCTGGCCGTGCTCACCCTGCTCTTCGCCCAGTACGGCGACTACCGGGCGTTCGCGCCGGTGCTGGGCATCGGCGTGTTCGTCACGCTGATCGCCGGGCTCACGCTCATGCCGGCGCTGCTCGCCCTGCTCGGCCGCCGCGCCTTCTGGCCGCGCGTGCCCAAGGAAGGCGACGCCACGACGCACCGCACCTGGCGCGGCATCGCCGAGCGGGTCGCCGCGGCGCCGAAGCGGGCCGCGGCCATCGTCGCCGCCGTGCTCGTGGTGCTCGCCCTCGGCTGCCTGCTCTACAGCCCGCGCTTCAGCTTCACCGAGGACTTCCTCACGAGCATGCCGTCAAAGGAGGGATACGCACTTCTCGAGAAGCATTTCCCCAAGGGCGCCCTGGCGCCGACGACCGTGCTCATCAAGGCGCCGCAGGCGCCGCCCAAGTTCGTCGTCGGCATGGTCACCGGCGCCCTCACCAAGAGCCCCGGGGTGGCCGCCGCATTCCCCACGGGCATGGCCGACGGCGGCAAGCTGCTCAGCTTCCAGGTGATCTTTGAGGGCGACCCGTATTCCAGGGAGGTGCTGCAACAGCTCACGGAGCTGCGCGCGACGGCACGCAAGGCGGCCGCGGCCGGAGGCGGCACCGCGCTCGTGGGTGGCCCGACGGCCATCCAGGCGGATACCTGGGCGCAGAGCAACCGCGACACCCTCTTGGTGGCCGTCGCGGCCCTGATCGTCGTGGGCGCGATCCTGATGATCCTGCTGCGCGCCCTGGTCGCGCCGCTCTACCTGCTCCTCACCAATGTGCTCTCGTACCTCGCGGCGCTGGGGGCGACGATCCTAATCACCGAGAAGCTCCTCGGCTGGCAGCACATCAGCTACCGGATACCGCTCTACATGTTCATCTTCCTCGTCGCCCTCGGCAGCGACTACAACATCTTCATCACGACGCGCATCCGCGGTGAGGCGATGGCACGTGGCCTGCGGGGCGGGGTGGTGCGAGCAGTGTCGGCGACCGGCGGCGTGCTCACCAGCGCCGGCATCATCCTCGCGGGGACGTTTCTCATCCTGCTGTCGCAGCCCGTCAAGGACCTCGCGGAGGTCAGCATCGGCGTCGCGATCGGCGTGCTCCTCGACACGTTCCTGGTGCGCACCGCCCTCGTGCCGGGGCTCACGCTCTGGATCGGGCCGAAGGCTGGCTGGCCGGGGCCGCCCTGGACGAAGCGGAGCGCGGCCGCTGACGAGCCCACGGCCGAGCCGCGGCCGTTCGCGGCGGGAGTGGAGCCGGCTCGGGAGGAAGCCTAGCGGAGGAGCGTGGGCCGGCGGGCGAGCTCAGGACGCACGGCACTTCCGTAGTGGTACGCGGCATCGAAGCCTCGATGTCGGCGACGACCCGGGCGCGCCACGCAGATGCGGCGCCCGGGGAGCCCCTGTGACCTTTGGGATCCATCGCTCTTCCAGGATCCGTGAGAAGACGACGAAGCGCCGGCGGCGCAGGCACGACCGGCGCGGCGGTCCGTTCAGGCTGACGCGGGCGGAACGACGGAGCCGGTAAGCGCGCCTGCCCAGCCGCGCCGCACGTCCACGCGCGACAGGACGACGGCGGCCGACGGCATCCGTCAGCCGCGAAGCGCGGGGAACAGCACGACGTCGCGGATCGACGGCGCGCCCGTGAGGATCATGACGATGCGGTCGATGCCCATGCCCATGCCGCCGGTGGGCGGCATGCCGTGCTCCATCGCCTCGAGGAAGTCCTCGTCGAGGCGATGGGCGGTCTCGTCGCCGTCGGCGAGGTCCTGCATCTGCTGCACGAAGCGCTCGCGCTGGTCCTCGGGGTCGTTGAGCTCGCTGAAGGCGTTGCTCAGCTCCATGCCGGCGATGAAGCCCTCGAAGCGCTCCACGAAGCGCGGGTCGTGCGGCGTCTTCTTGGCGAACGGGCTGGTCTCGAGCGGGTGCTCCGTGATGAACACGGGCTGGATGAGCTTGGGCTCGACCATCGCGCTGAAAAGCTCGTCGACCTGCAGGCCCCAGGTAGGCGCCGGGGCAACGCCGTCGAAGCCGTGATCCTTGATGGCGGCGTGGAGCGCCGGCACGTCGCGGATCTCGCCGATGTCGATGCCGGTCTCGTTCTCGATGGCCTTGCGCATCGTCAGCCGCGGCCAGGGCGGCGTCAGGTCGATATCATGATCGCGGAAGGTGACCTGGAGGTCGCCGACGGCGCGAGCCGCCTCGGCGATCATCTGCTCGACCATGTCCATGACATGATTGTAGTCGACGTAGGCCTCGTAGGTCTCGAGCATCGTGAACTCGGGGTTGTGCTTGAAGCTCACGCCCTCGTTGCGAAAGTCCTTGCCCATCTCGTAGACGCGGTCGAGGCCGCCGATGATGCAGCGCTTGAGGTAGAGCTCGGTGGCGATGCGCAGGTAGAGATCGCGCTCGAGCTCGTTGTGGTGGGTGATGAACGGCCGCGCCAGAGCCCCGCCGTAGAGCGGCTGGAGCACGGGTGTCTCGACCTCGACGAAACCGCGCCGGTCGAGAAACTCGCGGATGGCGCGGACGATGCGGGCGCGCTTGACGAACACCTCGCGCGAGTCATCGTTGACCATGAGGTCGAGGTAGCGCCGGCGATAGCGCGTCTCCACGTCGGTGAGGCCGTGGAACTTCTCGGGCATGGGGCGCAGCGACTTGGCGAGCAGTTGCCATGAGGCGACGCGCAGCGAGAGCTCGCCGCGCCGCGTGCGCATGACGGTGCCCTCGGCGCCGACGAAATCGCCGAGGTCGACGTGTTCGAGGGCCGCGTAGCGCGCCTCGCCGAGAGCGTCGAGCTGGGCAAACAGCTGCAGCTCGCCGCTGGCGTCCTTGAGAACGACGAACGTGAGCTTGCCGTGCTCGCGGCGGGCCATGACGCGGCCGGCGATGCGGCGCACGTCGCCGGAATCCCCGCCCGCCTCGAGCCCGGAGTAGGCGTCGTGCAGCGGCCCGATCTCGTCGCGCGGCTGGTACTGGGTGGGGTAGGCGTCTCCGGCGTCGCGCCAGGCGGCGAGCTTGGCGCGCCGTTCGGCGAAGACGTCGCCGCCGTGCTCGCTGCTTTCGTCCACGGCGGGAGCCGTCAGGCTTTCTCGATGGTCAGGACTTTGAACTTCTTGGAGCCCTGGGGAACGCTCACCGTGACTTTGTCGCCCGGCTTGTGACCCATGATCGCGCTGCCCACCGGCGACTCGTTGGAGAGCTTGTGGGCGACGGGGTCGGCCTCGGCGGAGCCGACGATGGAGTACTGCACGACTTCGCCCACCTTCATGTCCTGCAGGGTGACCTTGGTGCCCACGCCGACCTTCTCGGTGGTGATGGAGTCGGAGTCGATGACGATGGCGCCACGCAGACGCTCCTCGAGAGCGTAGATGCGCGCCTCGAGCATGGCCTGCTCGTTCTTGGCGTCGTCGTACTCGGAGTTCTCGGAGATGTCACCGAAGTCACGCGCGGCACGGATGCGCTCCGCTACCTCGTCGCGCTTGACGCTCGAGAGGTATTCGATCTCCTCCTTGAGGCGTTGGAAGCCCTCGGGAGTGAGGATGATCTCGCGATCGACCACTGGTTCCTCCTCTTCAACACGGCAGCGCGGCCCCGAACCGGGACCGCGCGCCGAACAGGTCGGAAAGTATAGGCCATGATCCCGCGAGGCGCAAGACGTGCGGCGCCGGCGGGATGGCGCCCGGTCAGGCGCGGAGCAGCTCGCGCACGGCGGCCGCGTCGGCCGCGAGCATCAGTGCCTGGGCCAGCTCCTTGTCGAGGACGCCGGCGCGCCGGTACCGCGGCCAGAACTGGCGCAGGTAGCCGACCGCTCGCGCGCCCATCTCCAGCATGACATCGCCGGTGAAGTGGCGCACCTCCACGAGCCGTTCGTCGAGAGAGGGAGGCGAGGCGTCCTCGAGGATCTCGGCGAAGAGCCAGGGATGCCCGACGGCGTGGCGGGCCAGCATCACCGCGGCGGCGCCGCCGCCCAGCAGGGCGAGCGCCGCGGCGCGGCAGTCCACGTCGCCGGAGGCGATCACGGGGACTGGGAGCTCCGCGGCCAGAGCGCACGTGAGCGCGTGGTCGGCGCGGCCGCGGTACATCTGGCTCGCCGTGCGCGGGTGGATGCAGACAGCGGCGGCGCCCGCGGCGACGAGGCGGCAGGCGGTGCGACGTCCGGCCTCGTCGCCCTCTCGCAGCCCGGAGCGGATCTTGACCGTCACGGGAACGCGGCCCTCGACGGCACCGACCACCGCGGCGACGATCGCCGCGGCGCGGTCCGGGTCGCCGAGGAGCGCCGCCCCGGCGCCCGTCTTGACGACCTTGCGCACCGGGCACGCCATGTTGAGGTCCACGACGTCGGCGCCGGCCTCCACGCAGCGTGCCGCCGCGCCCGCGAGCACGCCCGCGTCGGCGCCGAAGAGCTGGAAACTCAGGGGATGCTCGCCCGGCCCGCACGTCAGGTAGTCGAGCGTGCGGCGGTTGCCGTAGTGCACGCCGTAGGCTGAGATCATCTCCGTGAACACGAGACCGGCGCCCCAGCGGCGCACACTGCGGCGGAAGGCCGGCGAGGTGATGCCGGCCATCGGCGCCATGAAGAGGCGCCGGTCGAGCGCGAGCGCGCCGATGCGCAGCGGCTCACGGAAGGGATCGCGGACGGCTGCGGCGCGGCGCCCGGGCTCCGGCACTGCGGCCGGCGAAGCCGCCACCGGGCCCTCCGTCAGGTCCGTTGCTGACGGCGCATGACGATCTCGATGCCGCGCAGCGTGAGAAGCGGGTCGACGGCAGCGATGACGTCGGTGTGGCGGGCGATAAGGTCGGCGAGGCCGCCGGTGGCGATCACCTGCGCGCGTTCGCCGAGCTCGCCCCAAATGGCGTGCACGATGCCTTCGATCTCGCCGGCGAAGCCGTACACGGCTCCGGACTGCAGCGCCTCGGTGGTCGACTTGCCAATCGCGTGCTCGGGCTCGACGAGCTCGACCTTGATGAGCTTGGCGGCGCGCGTCGTGAGCGCCTCGAGAGACACTTCGATGCCCGGCGCGATGGCGCCGCCCATGTAGTCGCCTGCGGTCGAGATGACGTCGAAGGTTGTGGCGGTGCCGTAGTCGGCGACGATGCAGGGACCGCCGTACTTCTCGAACGCGGCCACGGCGTTGACGATGCGGTCCGCGCCGACCTCGGCGGGGTTCTTCATGGCGATGCGCATGCCGGTCCGCGCTCCGGGCCCGACAACGAACGCCTCCACGCCCAGGTGCTTCTCGCACATCTCGACCCACTGCTGCGTGAGGCGCGGGACCACGGACGCGATGCCGACTTCGTCCACGGCGTCGCGCAGCCTCGTGCCCTGCAGCGAGAAGAAGCCCTGCAGCAGACCCGCGATCTCGTCGCTCGTGCGGTGACGAACCGTGGCGAGGCGCCATTCGCCGACCACGTCGCCGGCGTCCATGAGCCCGACATGGGTCTGCGTGTTGCCCACGTCCACGACCAGCAGCATGGTCAGCCCTCCATGTCGAGCCCGAGATCGAGCCACGGCGCGCGCGTCGTGAGCGCGCCCACCGAGATCACGTCCACGCCGGCTTCGGCGAGCTCGCGGACGCGGCCGAGCCGCACGCCCCCGGAGACCTCGACCAGGGCGCGGCCGCCGATTCGAGCCACGGCCTCCCGCACGGCGGGCGTGTCCATGTTGTCGAGCAGCACGATGGTCGCCCCCGCGTCCAGGGCCTCGTCGAGCTGGTCGAGCGTGTCGACCTCGACCTCGAGGGCGTGCACGTGCGCGGCGCCGGAGCGCACCAGCTCGACGGCCGCGCGCACGCCGCCGGCAGCCGCCACGTGGTTGTCCTTGATCATGGCGCCGTCG
This sequence comes from uncultured Thermoleophilia bacterium, assembly GCA_903862845.1. GTDB lineage: Bacteria > Actinomycetota > Thermoleophilia > UBA2241 > UBA2241 > CAIXSE01. The sequence goes on along the minus strand of CAIOZS010000096.1, from coordinate 19,419 downwards.
AACAGGCCGAAGCGATGCGGCGTACCGCCGCCGTGCACCACGGCCTGCTTCTCCAGGGCCCGCAGGCCGGGCGTCGTCTTGCGCGTCGCGGCGATTCGCGCCGAGGTTCCGGCCGTCTCGGCCACGTACCGCGCCGTCAGCGTCGCGACCCCCGAGAGGCGGCAGAGGAAGTTGAGACCCGTGCGCTCCGCCGCGAGGATCGCGGCGAACGGGCCGCACAGCGTGGCGAGAACGTCGCCGGCCACGAACCGACCGCCGTCGGCGACGAGGAGCTCGACCCGCAGGGCGGGGTCGACGAGCGCTACGGTGGCCACAAAGGCGGCGGCGCCGGAAAGCACGCCGGCCTCGCGCGCGACGACCTGCGCACGGCCGTCGCCGGAGAAGACAGAGCCGGTGATATCGCCGTAGCCGGCAAGGTCCTCGGCGAGCGCGGCGCGCGCCGCGGCGCGCGCCGCCTCCTCGTAGGCGCGCGCGCTCACGGGCGCTCCACTCTGCCGATCACGCCTTCTTCCCGCTCGTGAGGCGGCAGACGCAGCGTGACGTGCCGCCGCCAATGCTCGTCGTCCGCCGCCGGGAAATCGTCGCGCAGATGCACGCCGCGTGACTCCTCGCGCATAAGCGCGCACTTGGCGATCTGGGTGCCGAGGGTGAGCAGATTGAGCACCTCGTACTCGGCCTCGCCGAGGACGCCAAACCTGAGCTCCGACGTGAGGGCGTTGAGATCGGCGAGCGCCGCGCGCAAGTCGTCGCCGTGGCGCAGCACGCCGACCTTGGCGGACACCACGGACGTGAGGCGGCGGCGAGCCGCGGCGGCGTTGCTGCCGCCGCCGTCCTCCGCCGCCTCCGGCAAGTCGAAACGCAGGCGGCGGACGTCTTCGCCGAGACGTCCTATGTAGCGGTCGAGGTCACGCACAACGCGGTCGCTGAAGACCAGACCTTCGAGCAGCGAGTTGCTGGCCAGCCGATTGGCGCCGTGCACGCCGGTGCTCGCCACTTCGCCGCTGGCGTAGAGGCCCGGCACCGTGGTCCGGCCCCACACATCGGTGACCACGCCGCCGATGAAGTAGTGGCAGACCGGCGCCACGGGGATGAGCTGGGTCGCGAGGTCAAGCCCATGCTCGGCAAGGCCGGCAGTGACTCGCGGGAAGCGCTGTTGCAGCCAGCCGGCATCGAGATGCGTCGCGTCCAGGTACACGTGATCGCTGCCCTCCAGCCTCATCTCGCCGACCATGGCCCGCACGACGACGTCGCGCGAGGCGAGCTCGGCGCGGGGGTCGTAGGCGATCATGAAGCGCTCACCGGCCGCGTTGCGCAGATACGCGCCTTCGCCGCGCAGCGCCTCAGTGATGAGCTGCACCGTCTCCTGACCGGGCACGGCCAGCCCAGTGGGATGGAACTGCATGAACTCCAGATCGCGGATGGCGGCGCCGGCACGGTACGCCATCGCGACGCCGTCGCCGGTCGCCACCGACGGGTTGGTGGTGCGTCCGTACACCTGACCGGCGCCGCCGGTGGCCAGCACGGTCACCATGGCCACGTTGAGGGTGAGCCCGCCGTCGTCGAGGTTCAGCGTGAGCGCTCCGACGCATCTTCCGTCCACGGTCAGAAGGTCTATGACGAACTCGTTCTCGTAGAGCTGTACGCGGCTGCCCACGCGGGCCGCTTCAGAGAGAGCGCTCGAAACCTCGCTGCCCGTGGCATCGCCACCGGCGTGCACCACGCGGGCCACAGAGTGAGCGCCCTCGCGGCCGAGGACGATCTGCCCGTCGACCTTGTCGAAACGCGGGCAGATGTCCATGAGCTCCCGCACGCGGTCGGGGCCCTCGCTCACCAGCACGCGCACGGCCTCCTCGTCGCAGAGGCCGGCCCCGGCATTGACGGTGTCCTGGAAGTGCAGCTCGGGCGAGTCGGACGGGCCCAGCGCGGCGGCGATGCCTCCCTGCGCGAGGAAGGTGGTGGTGTCGTCGAAGGTCGACTTGGTGAGCAACCCGACGCGCCAGCGACGCGCGGCGGCGATGGCGGCCGTGAGGCCGGCGATGCCGCCACCCAGCACGAGCACGTCGAAGGTGCGCCGGTGCAGGGGCTCCCCAGAACGGCTGGCGATATAGGGGCGCGTCACGGCCGGCCGCCACCGCGGCCCGTCCGCGCGGCGCGCCCAGATCCCGCTGCGGAGGTCACTGCACGATCATGGCTGGTCACGGGTCACGCCTCCGGGACGTCGTAGGGCCGTATCGCCTGGTCTTGAACCGCGGTCTGCGCGAGAGCGGCGATGTGAAGATCGGGCATCCCTCGCGCGCTATCCCAGATCTCAGCGAGAGGCACGAGCACGAACGCGCGGCGCAGCATGCGTGGGTGCGGGAGCGTGAGCTCGGGCTGTTCCGACTCGACATCTTGGAAGAGGAGTATATCGACATCGAGCGTGCGCGGGCCAAACCTCAGCCCACGCTCACGGCCGTGCTCGTTCTCGATACGCCGGCACTCGACCAGGAGGTCATGAGGCTGCAGCCCGGTCTCGAGGCACAGGACCTGATTGAGGAACTCCGGCTGCGCGTCGTGGTCCTGCGGCGCCGTCTCGTAGATCCGCGATGCCGCGACGACCGCCGTGGCGGGCAAGGCGGCGAGCGCCTCGCGCGCTGCCGTCAGAGCGCTCAAGCGATCGCCGAGGTTGGAGCCCAGCGAGACGAACACCCGGCTGCGAGGGAGCTGGTTCACGCCGTGCGCACGACCTTCACCCGCGCGGCGGCGATGGGGACGGCCACCGGCGGCGCGGGCTTGGCGACGGTGACTTCGAGGAACGCGAGGTCGAGCGGGTCCCACAGAGCGTCGGCGATCACCTCGGCGAGGCGCTCGAGGAGCTTGAGCTCGCGGCCCTCGACGATGCCGCGCACCACGTCGACCACCCACCCGTAGTCGACGGTGCCGGAGAGATCGTCGCTCCAGGCGCCAGGGCAGGCGACCGGCTCGAGGCGCACATCGACGATGAGGGTCTGCCCCACAGCGCGCTCCTCGGGGGTGACCCCGCAGCGGCCGCGCAGCACGAGGCCTTCGACGGAGATGGACAGACGGCTCGACATGATGGGGCCTCCCGGGCGCGCCGGCCACGCGGCCGGAAGACGCTCACGTGGCCGGCGCGCCCTCCAGGACGGCCAGCCCGACGCGGAGCGCCTCGAAGTTGGGCTTGACGTCGTGCACGCGGAACACGTGCGCCCCCGCGAGGAGGCCCACGACCGTTGTGGCTACGGTGCCGATGGTGCGCGCCGCGGGCGCGGCGCCGAGGATCGCGCCGAGAAAGCGCTTGCGCGACGTCCCGAGCACCACAGGCCTGCCGAGCGTGGTGAAGCGCCGCAGGTCGCGCAGCAGGGCGAGATTGTGATCCACGGTCTTACCGAAGCCGATGCCGGGATCGACCATGAGCTGGTCCTCGCGAAGCCCCTGGGCGAGCGCGAAGGCCATGCGCTCTTCGAGAAAGCGGAGCACCTCGTCGACGACATCATCGTAGCGCGGATCGTCCTGCATCGACTTGGGCTCGCCGCGCATGTGCATCAGGCAGACGGGGCAGCCCGCTTCGGCGATCACGGAGGTCATCCCGGGATCGAAGCGCAGGGCGCTCACATCGTTGATGAGAGCGGCGCCGGCGGCCAGCGCCCGGCGCGCCACCTCGGCCTTCATCGTGTCGACGGAGATCGGCACGCCGACGCGCCCGGCAAGCGCCTCGACCACGGGCAGCACGCGCCGCAGCTCTTCGTCCTCCGACACGGGGTCGGAGTCGGGGCGCGTGGATTCGCCGCCGACGTCGACGAGCGCCGCGCCCTCGCGCACCAGGGCGAGGCCCTGCGCGAGCGCGTCGTCGGCGGCGAAGTAGCGGCCGCCGTCCGAGAACGAATCGGGCGTGACGTTGAGCACACCCATGACGCACGGAAAGGGGAGGTCGAGAGCACAGGTCGGCTGGGCCGGCATGGCGAGCGCGCTCAGCGCGGCGAGTTGATGAGGGAGAAGGCCTCGGCGCGGGTGGCGTCGTGCGATTGGATCAGGCCGCGCACGGCGCTCGTCACGGTACGTGTCCCCGGGGTGCGCACGCCTCGCATGGACATGCAGAGATGCTCGGCTTGGATGAGCACGAGGGCACCGAGCGGGTCGAGGGCGCGCACGATGGCGTCGGCCACCTCGGACGTGATGCGTTCTTGGAGCTGCGGCCGCGCCGCCACCTGGCGCACCACGCGGGCCAGCTTGGACAGGCCCGTGATGCGCCCTTCTTTGCTGGGGATGTAGGCCACGTGTGCCATCCCGGCAAACGGCAGCAGATGGTGCTCGCAGACCGAGTAAAAGTCGATGTCGCGGATGATCACCATTTCGCGGTGATGGTCGCCGTCCATCGCCACCAGGAGCTCGGCCGGGTCCGGAGCGCCGATGCCCACGAAGATGTCCTCGTACATGTCGGCGACGCGACGCGGCGTGCCAATGAGCCCGGAACGCCCCGGGTCCTCGCCGATGCCCTCGAGAATGAGGCGCACGCCGTGCTCTATCTTGTCGCGATCCACGAGTGTCTGGCCGGACGGCCGCGGACGTCAGGTCGTCTCGGGGTTGACAGGATTGACGTGGGCCGGCTTGGGCACCGGCGGCTGCGCCGGGCGTTCCTTCTTCTCGCGCTCGCGGGCGGTCTTGGCGCGGTGTTGAGCGGCCTTCTCGTCGCGTTCGCGGAAGACCTCTTCTTCGGGCACGGCGTCGACGAGCGCCTGGAACTCGGAAGCGTCGATGGTCTCGCGGACCATGAGGATCTTGCTGATCGTGTCGAGCAGCTCGCGCTTGTCGTTGAGCAGATCCTGGGCGCACTGGTGCGCCTCCTCGATGATGCGGCGGATCTCGTCGTCGATCTGGCGCGCCACCTCGTCCGAGTAATCGGCCTGCGCCTGGAACTCACGCCCGAGGAAGGGCATGGACTGATCGTGGCCCAGGGTGCGCGGGCCGAGCTCCTCGCTCATGCCGAAGCGCATGATCATCTGCTTGGCGGTAGCCGTAGCCTTCTCGAGGTCGTTGGCGGCGCCCGTGGTGATCTCGCCGAACACAACCTCTTCGGCGGCACGGCCGCCGAGCGTCATGGCGAGGGTGTCCATGAGCTCACCTTTGGTAGTCAGGAACTTGTCCTCGGTGGGCAGCGAGATAGTGTAGCCCAGCGCCTGGCCGCGGCTCACGACTGAGATCTTGTGCACGGGGTCGGTGTGCTCGAGGAAGTGGCCGACGAGCGCGTGACCCATCTCGTGATACGCCGTGATGGCTTTCTCCTTCTCGGAGATGATGCGCGTCTTCTTCTCGGGTCCGGCGAGGACGCGCATGATGCCCTCTTCGAGCTCGTGCATGCCGATGACCTTCTTGCCGTAGCGCGCCGAAAGGAGCGCGGCCTCGTTCACAAGGTTGGCGAGATCGGCACCGGTGAAGCCCGGCGTCTGCGCGGCCAGCGCGTCGAGATCGATGTCCTTGCCGATGGGCTTGCCGCGCGAATGCACGTCGAGGATGGCCCTGCGGCCGGGCCTGTCAGGCCGGTCGACGACGATCTGGCGGTCGAAACGGCCGGGGCGCAGCAGCGCGGGGTCGAGGATGTCGGGACGGTTCGTGGCGGCGATGAGGATGACGTTGTCCTTCATCTCGAAACCGTCCATCTCGACGAGGAGCTGGTTGAGGGTCTGCTCGCGCTCGTCGTGCCCGCCGCCCATGCCGGCGCCGCGGTGGCGGCCGACGGCGTCGATCTCGTCGACGAAGATGATGCAGGGCGCGTTCTCCTTGGCCTGCGCGAAGAGGTCGCGCACGCGCGAGGCGCCGACGCCGACGAACATCTCGACGAAGTCGGAGCCGCTGATGCTGAAGAAGGGGACGCCCGCCTCGCCGGCAACGGCCCTCGCAAGGAGGGTCTTGCCGGTGCCGGGCGGCCCGAACAGCAGCACGCCCTTGGGGATGCGCGCGCCGAGCTGCTGAAACTTCTTGGGGTTCTCGAGGAACTCCTTGATCTCGTGGAGCTCCTCGACCGCTTCCTCGCAGCCTGCCACGTCCTTGAACGTGACCTTCGGCGAGTCGACGCTCACCCGCTTGGCCTTGCTCTTGCCGAAGCTCATGACCTTGGAGCCGCCGCCCTGCATCTGGTTCATGATGAAGATCCAGAAGCCGATGATGAGGATGAACGGCAAGATGAACGTGAGCGCCCCCGTCCACCAGGGCGACTTGGGGCTCTTGGCGTCGTAGGGGACCTGGTATTGGTTGAGCAGTTCAGTGGTGATCGTCGGGTCGGTGTAGCCGACCGAGTACTGGGTCGCCTTGCCGCCGGTAGGCGCCTTGAGGGTAACCTGCAGGACCTGGTCTTTGGTGTTCATGACGACCGACTGGACCTTGCCATTGACGACGTCGTTGGTGAAGCTGGGCACCGCAGGCGGTTTGGCGACGGTGCCCTGGCTCACGGTGACCTTGGGGTTGCCGGTCTTGATCTGCTCCTCGAGCGCCGCGGCATCGGCGATCGGCGCGACGTAGAACACGCCGCCGAGCTGCGTGACCTGGGCGAGCTTGCTCTGCGGATCGATAAGCACGCTCTTGACCACACCGGATTGCAGGTCGTTTGTCAGGACCTGCTGCGTGGACATGCCGGGCGCGGAGTAGATGGCCTTGGGGGTGTTGTTGCTGCTGTTGCCCTGGATGACCCACTCGATGAACATCGCGACGACGATCACGATGAGGATGGGGAACAGGGCGCTGCGAATGAATCTGCTCACTAAAACCCTTCTGGATGGGTGCTGGCGGACCGCCGGGAGGCAGGCTCTCTGAGCCTGCAAAGGCCCGTCCTGCCAGAGTAGCATACCCGTCTGACTACAGCAAAGAACCCTCGTGGTCGACGATTGCGGCCGCTGCCTCAGGGGTGAGGACGCCGATGAAATCGAGCGTCCGGAAGTGATCGGCCAGGTCGAGCCCATAGCCGACGACGAACTTGTCTTCGATCTCGAAGCCCACGTACTTGCAGGGGATCTCGGTGCGCCGCCGCGAGGGCTTGGTGAGCAGGGCGCAGATCTCGAGCGAGGCCGGCTTGCGGCTGCGCAGGTTCTTGAGAAGGTAGCTGAGCGTGAGCCCCGAGTCGATGATGTCTTCGACGATGATCACGTGACGCCCGGCGATCTCGAGGTCAAGGTCCTTGAGGATGCGCACCACGCCAGAGGAATCGGTGGACGACCCGTAGCTCGACACGGCCATGAAGTCGAGGGCCACCGGCGCGTCGATGCGACGCGCGAGGTCGGCCATGAAGAACACCGCCCCCTTGAGCACGCCGACGAGGAGGATCTCCCGCCCCTCGTAGTCGCGCGAGATCTGGGCGGCGAGGTCCTCGACCCTGGCGGCCAGCTCCTCGCGGCCGACGAGCACCTCTGCGACAGGAGCCTTCACGTGTCCTCCTCGAAGACGAGCAACGTACAGCGGCTACTCTCACGCACGCGAAAGTCCTGCGCAACCCTGCCGCGCCGCGCCGCGCCGGCGTCCGCGTACCCCACCCATGCCACGGCGTCGTCGACGGCAAGGACAAGCGCGCGGGCGCGGGCGGGGGCCGGCGCCCGGGCGCCGGCCAGAAAGCGCGCCACCGTGGTCTCGCCGCAGAGGCCCAGAGGTGCGAAGCGCTCGCCGCGCCGCGCGTGACGCAGCGTCACGCGATGCGGCGCGGCGGACAGACCGACGAAGGCCCGCGCCGGGTCGCGCTCAAGCATCGATCCGCCGAGCAGCCGGGCGCGGAAGGCGCGGCCGCAGAAGGCGAGGGTGACGCCCTCGCCTTCTGCGGCCGCCAGCGCCGCGCCGTCAAGGCTCACCGCCTCGCAGATGTGCGCCGGCTCACGGCGCCGGAGGCGCAAGACGCCGGAGGCGCGCGCGGCCTCGAGGCCGCGCCCGACGCTGACGCGGCCGGCGTCGTCCCGCCGTGCGCACAGGGCGAGCAGCGCCTCCACGACGCGGCGCTCCACGAGCGCTTCGCCGCCGAGCGCCGCGCGCGCCGCCTCGTGAAGCACCAGGGCGCGCAGCGCCGGCGCCTCTGCCGTGAGCGCCGCGATGTCGAGGGCGGCGAGATCCCCGGGCGTGAGCGGCCGGGCCACGCGGGAGGCCGCGGAGGCGGTCGCGGCGGCCAGCACGTCGGCCTCGGCCGCAGCCATCGCCGCCGTGTCCGCGAGGGTCTCGGCCACACGAGGGTTCAGGCGCGCCAGCACGGGGAGCACCTGGAGACGAAGGGCGTTGCGCGCGTAGACGGGCCGGGCGTTGGTGACGTCCTCCCCGTACTCGATGCCGCGGGCGCGGCAGTACTCGCGGATCTCTGCCGCGCCGAGGCAGAGGAGCGGCCGCGCGAGCTGTCGCTCGCGCGGCCGCATGCCCGTGAGACCACGCGGCGACGCATACTTGGTCAGGCGGTACAGAACGGTCTCCGCCTGGTCGTCGCGGTTGTGGGCGGTGACGACGACGCCGCGGCCGAAGGCAGCGGCGAGCTCGGCGGCGCGCTCGTAGCGCAGCGTGCGGGCGCGGGCCTGGAAGCCGGCGCCGCTGAGTCGCTGCCGCAGGCGCACGACCTGGAGCGGCACGTGCGCCGTCTCGCAGGCGCGCGCGACGATCTCGCGGTCACGATCGGAATCGGCGCCGCGGGCGCGGTAGTCGACGTGGAGCGCGCAGAGACGCAGTCCCAAGCCGAGGCGCGCGTCGACGCTCGGCAGCAGAGCGAGAAGCGCCATCGAATCGGCGCCGCCCGACAGCATCAGCAGCAGGTGCTCTCCGGACCTGAGGACATCCTCACGCGCCACGAAGCCGGCCACGCGCCGCTCGAGGCGAAAGCTCGCCGCATCGGCGCCGCCCACGGTGACGCGTCAGAAGGAGACGACCTTGTCGCTGCGAGCAGTCGCAGCGGCGAGGTCGTGGATGGACTCGACGCGCGCGCCTGGGATGAGATCGTCCTCGGCGAGACCGCGCGCGATACAGCAGGTGCCGCAACACGACACGTCCACGGCTTTGTCGACGAGATCCAGCAGCATCTGCTCGAGCGAGGCGTGGGCGCCGCGCGGGTCCTGCCCACCGCGCGCCGCGTGCACGGCGTCGCCCATGAGGAAGACCTCGACGTGTTCGTCGCGCAGGACGAGCGCCTCGGCAAGCCGAAGGGCGTTGTAGGGCCCTTCGCTTCCATAGGGGGGCGTGTTGACGACGATCAGCACCGACATGGCGCCTCCTCTCGGGCCGTGCTGACGGCCTAGCTGCGGGACCCGGCCGAGCATAGCAGAAGGGCGTTCGGCGGCGGGAGCGGCAGCGCGATGACGATCGCCGCCGGCATCGCGTACCCTGCCGGGGAATGATCGCCGTAGCCGTTGGCCGCGGCCTGCTTGCACGCGCGCGCAGCAGCCGCCGATGGTACCCGCCCGCGGCACGCGTGGGCAAACAAGAAGGGCGCCCGAACGGGCGCCCCGGAAGGCTTGGTAGCGGGGGCAGGATTCGAACCTGCGACCTTCGGGTTATGAGCCCGACGAGCTACCGGACTGCTCCACCCCGCGACGTGACTGGACAATAGATTGTATACCCCCGCCGGCGGGATTGTAAAGTAGCCGGCGAGTCTGTGCGCCAGGCGCGAAGTAAAGGGCAGGCGACATCTTCCGATACACTGTCGTAAGGCCATGAGACGAGACCGAGCACAGGCGAGCGCGCGTGGGGCCGCGGCAGCGGTAGCGTTGGCCTGCGCGCTGGGCACGCTGCTGCTCGCGCTCCTGCCCGCCGTCGCCCTCGCGACGCCCCCCGCCCCGGACGTCGGGTCTCTGCAGGCCCAGGCGAAGCAGGTGCGCGCCGAGGTCGCGCGCCTGGACCTCGCCTCCCAGATCGCCATCGAGAAGTACAACGTCGCGCGCTCCGCGCTCGACGACCTCAACGTGCGCCTCATCGAGACGCGCCGCGACCTTGAGCGCGCCCAGCTCCAGCTCGACGTCGCCCGCTCAGTGCTCGGCGAGCGCATGGCCGACATCTACAAGAACGGCGGCGTGAGCGTGCTCGACATCATGCTGAACGCCGGCGATTTCACCGAGATCGACACGCAGATCGACTACTTCCAGCAGATCAGCCAGGCGGACGAAGACACCGTCGCGGGCATCGAGGCGCTCACTGAGAGGGTGGGCAAGCTGGCCGATCAGGTCGAGAAGGACCGTGCCGCGGCCCTCACCCGCGAGATGGACCTGCGCGCGAAGCGCACCGACGTGGAGGACCAGCTGGCGCAGAGGCGGGCGCTGCTCGCCGACCTCGACGCCCGCGTCAAGCAGCTCGTCGAGGCCCAGGCCCGCCTCGAGGCCGCCGCGTCGCAGCGTCTCGCCAGCGCCGCCGGCGTCGACCTCGAGAGCATCAACGGCAGCGCCGCCCAGATCGCGCTCGTCAAGGAGACGATGAAGTACCTGGGGATTCCCTACGTGTGGGCCGGCGCCTCGCCCTCGGGCGGGTTCGACTGCTCGGGTCTCGTGCTCTTCGTGTACGCCAAGTTCGGCGTCGGATTCCCGCACGGCGCCACCATGCAGGCGCACATGGGCACCCCAGTCCCGTTCGACAGGCTCGAGCCGGCCGACCTCGTGTTCTTCGGCGACCCCAGTTTCTATCACCACGTCGGCATCTACATCGGCAACGGCCTTTTCATTGAGGCGCCGCACACCGGCGACGTGGTCAAGGTCAGCGAGCTGGCCGGCCGCGGCGCCACGCTGGCCTGCCGGTACCCCATCCGGCTCCCGTGAAGCCGGCCCCTGGAGCCCGGGACGCCGCGTCCTTGCGCCGCCGGTCTGTCGCCGGCGGCCCGACCGAGGTAGACTGACGCCATGCATCCCAATGGTCTGTTTCTGCTCTCGGTGGGTCTCTGCAGCTTCGCGGTCGTCTGCGTGGCCGCCGGTTTCCTGGCCGTCAAGGCGTTGCGGCTGCTGAAGCGCGGCATCAAGGTGTCGCGCGTGGCCGGACCGCTGGCGGCCGATCTCGCCCTGCGCGCCGAAGAGCTGGCGAAGCTCGGCGACGACATGATGCAGCAGACGGGGCAGGTCGCCGCCGGCATCGACCGGCTCGGGGCCTCGACCCGCCGTCTGCAGGTCGTCCTCCAGGCGTTCGGCGACGGCCTGGCCCCATACCGCCGGGTCAAGGACTACTTCGGTCTGTAGAGACAGACGGGAGGGCGTGCCCTGCGAGCACGCCCTCCCGTCTGTCTCGTTTGTCTGCCGGCCTCGTGCGCCGTCGCCTCAGAGCGGTGGCAATTCGCCCCAGCCGCGGATCTCGTAGTAGTCGGCCAGCATGTACTCCATCTCGGACTGCGGAAACGTGAGCGCGCCCTCGTCGTCCATGGGCGTTTCGGTGACCCAGTCCGGCAGGCGCTCCGACTCGCGCCCGATGCCGCGCCCGGCATTGTACTCGTGCGTCATCGTGACGATGCGGTTGGCGATACGGTGCATGTCGTCTTCGCCGTAGTCGGTACCGATGGCGGCGTTGACCACCGCCGTAATGTACGGCCACTGAACCAGGTCGCGGTAAAAGCGGCAGTAGAGGAGCGTGTCCATGATCGTGAGGCGGTCTTCCCAGTCGCAGTAGATGGCCGCCTTGCCCTCGAGCTGGTTGTAGGGGCTGATGCCGATGAGCTCGGGCTTGTACATTGTGGCGCGCAGGTGGCAGGCGCCGCGCGTCGTCGTGGCGAAGCCGAGGCCCATGCCTTTCATGACGCGCGGGTCGTAGCCCGCCGGCTCCATGCCTTTGACGTGCACGGCGACGCCCTCGAGGCCGTATTCCTTCTCGACGCGCAGAATACCGTCTGCCCAGATGTCGCCGATGCCCTCGCGCAGGCACATCTTGGTGAGGAAGTCGCCGACGCAATCGGGGTCGCCGAAGTCCATCTTCTCGTCGATGAGGCCGCGCCGCGAGGCCTCAATGGCGAGCGCGCAGAGATTGCCGGCGGTCATGCTGTCCACACCGAGGCGGTCGCAGATGTCGTTGAGCCACATGATCTCGGAGAAGTCCTTGATCTCGCAGAGCCCGCCGAAGACGTAGGCCGTCTCGTACTCGGGGCCCTCGATCTCGAGGCCCTTGTGGCGCCCTTCGAAGACGAAGTTGTGCTTCACGCACTTGAAGGTGCAGGGCGGGCACAGCTCGTGCTTGGTGCCGTGCTCCGCAAGCATCGTCTCGACGGTGATGCGCTCGAAGCCCTCGAGCGTACCTTTGCGCCAGTAGCGCGTGGGGAAGGCATTCGCGCCGTTCATGATGCGCACCATGTTGAGGGTGCCGCCGCGCTGGTAGGCGGCCACGCCGGGGTCGCCTTTGGTGCGCTCGAGGAGGTCGCGCACGACCGCCTTGTACGCGTCGGGTCGCGCGACCTCGACCTTCTTCTCGCCGTGCCAGACGATGCCCTTGAGGTTCTTGCTGCCGAACACGGCGCCGGGACCGCCGCGGCCGAGCTGGTGCCACTTGTTGTTGTTGACGCAGGCGAAGCGGACCAGGCGCTCCCCAGCCTGGCCGATAACGCAGGCTTGGGCACGCTTGTGATCGGTGCGCGCGACGATCTTGTCTTCGGACTCGTAGGCATCGAGACCCCAGAGATCCTCCGCGCTGTGGAAGGCGACGCCTTCCTCGCTGATCTCAAGGTAGACGTGCCCGTCGGCCTTGCCCTCGACGATGACGACCTTGTAGCCGGTCCTCGCGAACTGCGGCGTGAGGTTGCCCCCGGAGTAGCACTCGCAGTACCCCCCGGTGAGCGGCGAGGCGAAGAAGAGGCCATAGCGGTTGCTGCCCAGCATCGTGGTCCCGGCCATGGGACCGATGGCGAAGATGAGCTTGGCCTCAGGATCGAGCGGCTCGACCTCCGGGCCCACCTCCTTGCAGAGATAGTGAGTGCCGAGGCCTTTGGCGCCGATGAGCTCCTTGATGAGCTCCGGCGGCACCGTCTCTTCGGTGGACGTGCGCGTGGTCAGATCGATGCGAAGAAGGTCGCCCATTCATGCTCCTTTGCAGTGACAAAGCACCCCGGCACCCCCCGCACCCGGTGACCGCCTCGGGTCGGCGGAGCCGGCCCTGGTGGGACGGCGGAGCGTCCCGATACGGAAGGAGCCGCGTTCGGACGTGCGTCCGAACGCGGCTCCATTCTGGCATGGTCGGCGAGCCGCGGCCTATGGACGCCGCGGAGCCGATTGCAGAATCAGGCCAGCACTTTGTCCAGCGGCGTGTACGTCAGCTCATGCGCTTCGGCTACCGACGCGATGGTGAGCTTGCCGCGGTAGACGTTGACGCCGAGCGCGAGGGCCGCGTCGTCCTTGACGGCCTGCTCGAAGCCCTTGTTGGCGATGGCGAGCCCGAAGGGAAGCGTGGCGCCGGCCAGAGCCATGGTGGACGTGCGAGCCACGGCGCCGGGCATGTTGGCGACGCAGTAGTGGATAACGCCGTCGACCACGTACGTGGGGTCGGTGTGCGTCGTGGGCTTGGAGGTCTCGAAGCAGCCGCCCTGATCGATGGCGACGTCGACGATGACGGATCCGGGCAGCATGGTCTTGAGCATCGAGCGCTTGATCAGGTGCGGAGCCTGTGCGCCGCCGGGAAGCAAGACAGCGCCGATGACGAGGTCGGCGTGCTCGATCTCTTCTTCGATCGCGGCCTCGGTGGAGAGCACGGTCTCGACGCGACCGCCGAAGACGTCGTCGAGGTAGGTGAGGCGCTCGGCGCTCTTGTCCATGACGACTGTGCGGGCGCCGATGCCGGCCGACACCTTCGCCGCATTCGTGCCCACTGTGCCGCCGCCGATGACGACGACCTTCGCGGGGGGGACGCCGGTGACGCCACCGAGGAGCACGCCGCGGCCGCCGTTGTTCTTCTGAAGATGAGTGGCACCGGCCTGGATGGCGAGCTTGCCGGCGACCTCGCTCATCGGGAAGAGCAGCGGGTGGGCGCCCTTCTCGGTCTCGACAGTCTCAAAGGCGATCGCGCGGATGTCGGCCTTGATCATGGCATCCGTGAGCTGCCGCGCGTAGGCGGCGGCCATATGCAGGTACGTGTAGAGGATCTGGCCCGGCTTGAACTGGTCGTACTCGCTGGGGATGGGCTCCTTGACCTTGTAGATCATCTCGGACTTGGCAAACACGTCCTCTACACTGGCCAGCGTGGCGCCGGCGGCCTCGTAGGCGGCGTCTTCGAAGCCGCTGCCCACGCCGGCGCCCTTCTCGACGATGACGGTGTGGCCGGCGCGCACGAACTCCTTGACGCCGTTCGGCGTGACCGCGACGCGGTACTCCTCGTTCTTGATCTCCTTGGGGACACCGACGATCATGACTCCTCCTCGCTCTTCATCCCGATGGTCGCGCTCTTCATGTGAACACTCGTAAGGGCACACACGGATTGGCAGTCTAGCACATGAGAACGCCCAGAACAGACCAAAACGAAAAGGAATCGCGCACAACCGAACGGAATGTGAGGGTGCGCCCCGCGGGACCGGCGCGCCGACGACCGTCGGCCGCTCTGGCTCGGGCTCACGCCGCTCGTATATGTTAACCACAGCCGATGAAGGGAGTCGCTGCATGGCCAGGCATGAGCGTGTCCACGACAGGATCGCAGCCATCTCCTCCGGGCTCGGCGGCACGGTGGGCGTCGCGGCCCGCAATCTGGCGAGTCAGGCGAGCGTCTGCATGAACGCCGACGAGCTCTTTCCGATGGCCAGTTGTTTCAAGATCCCCATCATGGTCGAGGTCATGCGGCGCGTCGATGCCGGCGGCCTCCGCCTGGACGACCGCCTCACCCTCACCGAGGCGGACAAGAGCCCCGGCAGCACGCTCATCCACTGTCAGGAGGGCCTGCGGCCCACGGTGCGCGACCTGCTGTACCTCATGATCACGCTCAGCGACAACACGGCGACCGACATGCTGTGGCGCCTCGTCGGCTTCGGGGCCGTCAACGGGGCGATGCGCGAGCTGGACCTCGCGACGATCGACTGCTCCATGCCGAACCGCGAGTATTTCCTGATGGGATGCGGGGCGGGCAGCGACTGGCGGGGCTTGCGCGGCGCCGAGATAGTCGCCAGCTGGCGCTCCTTCGAGGCCCGCGGCGAGCACGGGGACGCCCTTGAGCGCGTCCTCGAAGAAAACTCGCGCCTCAGCGGCGCCGGTTTCCAGCACCTCTACGACGAGCGCTGGGGTCTCGACGAGTCCTGCGGCTATGAAGACGCCTTCGCCGTCGACCAGGCGCTCGACAACCAGGGCTCGCCGCGCGACATGGCCGAGCTCCTGGCGATGATCGTCGAGAGCCGCTGCGCCTCGGCGCCCTCCTGCCGGCTCATGATCGAGATCATGAGCCGGCAGGAGTGGCGCGAGAAGATCCCCGCCGGGCTGCCGCAGGGCCTGTTCGTGGCCAACAAGACCGGCGGCGTCTCGGGGACCAGCAATGACGCCGCGATCGCGTACACGCCCTCCGCGGCGCCGATCGTCATGGTCGTCTACTGCAAAGGCCTCAGCCAGACCGCCAAGGATCGCGCGTCGCAGGCCATCGCCGGCATCGCCGCCGAACTGTACGAGCATCTCGGCGAGCCGGCATGAGGGTCGCCGGCGCCCGCATCCTCGTGGTCGGCGGCGTGCGTCGCCTCGGCCGCGCGCTGGCCATCGACCTCGCCGCTCACGGCGCCGCCGTCTGCGTTTCCTCACGGGCGGCCGGCGAAGCGGCTGAGGCGCAGGTCGCTGCGCTGCGCGCGGCGGGCGCGCCGCTCGCCGCCGCCGTGGCCGGCGACGTGCGCCGGCCCAGCGCTGCCGTAGGCCTCGTGACCGACGCGGCGACGGCTCTCGGCGGGCTTGACGGGCTGGTCTTCGCCGCCAGCGGACCGTACGTGCCCACTCCCCCCGAGCGCCTTGACGAGGACTCGTGGGACGGCTCGCTCGACACCATCGCCAAGGGGTTCTTCTTCACGGCGATCGCCGCCCGCGGGCACTTTCTGACCGGCGCTGCGGCGGGCGGCGTGATCGTCGCCATCACCGACTGTCTGGGTCTGCAGCCGTGGACGTCGTTCGCCGCGCACGGCGCCGCCAAGGCGGCCCAGATCCACCTCGTCAAGGAGCTGGCGCGAGCCTGGAGCGCCGACGACGTGAGAGTCTGCGGCGTCGCGCCGGGACCCGTTGACCTCGAGGACGACGAGCACAGGGCGGCCACACTACGGGCGGCCGCCAAGGTGGCAGCGGAGCGTCTCGTCGCGCCCGCCGACATCGGGGCCGCCGTCCGCTTCTGTCTCGAGACCGACGCCGTGACCGGCGTCAACGTGGTCGTCGACAACGGCTCGCTGGTGATGTCCTAGGCTGTCTTGCCCTTCTTGGCCTGGTCGATGAGCTCCTTGGCCTTGAGCGCCAGCCAGAACTCCATGCGATCCTGCGACTGGTCCAGGTCGCGGCCGGTGATCTCCTCCACGCGCTTCATGCGGTAGCGCAGCGTATGGCGGTGCACGTAGAGCTTCTCGGCAGCGTCACCCCAGTGGCCGTTGGCCGCGAGGAAGCAGGCAAGGCTCTTCACGAGGTCGCTCGAACTCTGCTCGTCGTAGTCCTGCAGCTTGCCGAGGACGCTGTCGTAGAAGACCTGCAGCGAGAGGGTGTCCTGCAGGCCCAGCAAGAGCCCGTAGGAGCCGAGGTCCTCGAAGCTGGCGATCACGCCCGGCTCGCCCTTAAGCTTGCGGATCTTGATGGCGTAGGTCGCCTCGTAGTAGCTCTGGCGCAGGTCGATGAGCTGGCGGTGAGGCCGGCCGATGCCGACCGACACGGTGATCTCGGGAAGAAGCTGGTCGATGGCCGCCTGAAGCTCCGCGGCAAGAGCGATCACGGCGCTGCCACCGAGCTTGCCCGGCTGCACGAGGATGACGACCGACTCGCTGCGCGACGCTGAGATGAACAGGACGTCGCGCTTCGCCATGAACTCGTCGACCGCCCAGTGCAGGCGCTCCTTGACGTCCTGCACAACCATCTCCTCGCGCTCGCCGCGCGGCCCGGCGGGCGCCTCGAAGCCGTCGATGTCGAGAAGTACGATGAGGTGCGGGGACTGCGGATCGAGGCCGAAGAAGGCCAGACGGCGGGCGATCTCCTCCTCGTAGAGGTCGCTGGCGATGAGCTCGTCGAAGAAGTCGCCGGCAAGGCGTTTCTCGGTTTCGGCGACGGCTTTCTTCTTGACCAGCTCGAGGGCCGTCACGGTGACCACGTTATGGAGGATGATGCGGTCGTACTCGCTGAAGTCGCCGCTGTCTTTGACCACGGCGAGGAAAGCGCCGATACGATGCGACGCGACCACCGGGTAGACCTGTACGCCCGAACCCACGCCTTCCATGCTGAGGGCGAAGTTCTGGCGGTTGGCACGGCGGTCGCTGATCTGGCCCCAGAGATCGGCGATGAGCTCGCCGCCCAGGTGCCTGCGGTAGGCGGCTTCGCAGAGCACCACGCCGTGGAAGTCGAAGAGCACCGCCGAGCAGCCCACCAGAGCCGAGAGCGTCGAGAGGATGGCCTCGAGGCCCTTTTCTTCGAGCACGATCTTTGTGAGCTTCTCGTGGACGGCGAGGCTGCGCTGCAGGAGCGAGTACTGCTCGTTGACGATCTTCGAGGCCACGGCCTCGGTGATGGCGATGAAAGGCACATGGTACGGCACCTCGAAGAGCGGAAAACCGTACTCCTCGGCGACCCTGATGAGCGCCGGCGGCACCGTGTCGAAGCTGAAGCCGGTGCCGAAGCCGAGCCCGGAGAGATTGTGATCGATGAGCAGCTTGAGCTGCTCGACCTGCCGCTCCTCGGCACCGACAAAACCGTAGCCGGTGGTGAGGAGGAGCTCGCCGCCCTTGAGCCACTTGGTGGGGTCGGGCACCTCGGTGATGTGCACCCAGCGCACCGGATTGCTGGTGGACTTGGCGCCGGCCAGCAGCTTGAGGTTCAGGTCGGGGATCTCGAGGATGTCCTGGACGCTGATCATGGCTGGCGATTCTACATCATGTCCAAGTAGGGCGCGAGAGCCCGCGGCAAGATGGCCGCGGGCGCTTTATACGTTCTGGCAAGGCCGACAGCGGGGCCGTCAGCGTCGCCGCAGCACGCGCCCGGGCAAGGACCCCGTGTGCTCGCCTTCGGCGATCACCGGCTCACCGTTGACGAGCACCCAATCGATGCCTTCCGGGTGCCGGTGTGGGATGTTCTCGAAAGGATACGCGTGCGGAAACAGGTTCGTGGCCCGGTCGCGCACCCTTTCGAGGTCGAACACGACGACGTCGGCGCGCAGGCCGGGCCGCAGGACGCCGCGGTCGAGCAGCCCGAAACGCTGCGCGGGGAAGGAGGTCATCTTGCGGATGGCCTCCTCGAGGCGCAGCACCGGCTCTTCGCGCACGAAGCGCTCGAGGACGCCGGGGTACTCGCCGTAGCTGCACGGCCAGTACAGCGCCGGGTCATCCAGGGTCTCCGCCGGCGGCATCACCAGGCCGTCTGACGACACCATGGCCAGCGGGCTGCGCAGAAGCGCCCGGATGTCGCGCTCGTCGACGTAGTCGAAGATCCCGACGATCTGGTCGTCCTCCTCCACGATGAGGTCGAAGAAGGTGTCCAGCGGGTCGCGGCCGCGG
This sequence comes from uncultured Thermoleophilia bacterium, assembly GCA_903862845.1. GTDB lineage: Bacteria > Actinomycetota > Thermoleophilia > UBA2241 > UBA2241 > CAIXSE01. Next base: position 833 of record CAIOZS010000096.1, on the reverse strand, counting down.
TCCGCCGCGATGTCGGCCACCGACCGGCCCCGGAGCTCGGGATGCCGCCCGGCGTGCAGGATGACGATGCGCTCGAAGCGGCCATGACGGACGAGGCCCGTGTAGCCGGCGCCGGGCCGCAGGTCGTCGGCGATGCCGCGACGCAGGTTCTCCCGCCCGGCCGGGTCGCCGAGCAGCGCCATCAGCGCGTCGTGCCCCAGATCGAGGACGGGCTGGGGCAGCGCGCGGGACAGGCGCGGCGCGAGATCGGTGTGCACGTCGTTGTCTGTCGTCACGTCGTAGCCGCCGCGACGCGCCTCCTCGATGAGCGCCAGGTTGGCGCCGGCGTCCTCGCGGGCGCCCCATTTGGGGGCGTTGTGCGAGACCTCGACGGCGACGCCGCACTCGCGGCCGATGGCGAGAGCCTCGGCCACCGCTTCGAGGATGGTCTCGCGCTCCCCGCGGATATGCGTGGTGTAGATCGCCTGATGGCGGCCTACGACGCGGCACAGCCGCACGAGCTCATCGGTGGGGGCGTAGCAGCCCGGCGGGTAGACGAGGCCCGTGGAGAGGCCGTGGGCGCCGGCGCGCAGGGCGGCGTCGAGCATACGCTCCATGCGTGCCAGCTCCTTCTCGCCGGCGGGCCGATCGGCAAGGCCCATGACCGCCAGCCTCAAGGCGCCGTGGCCGACGAGCGGGGCGATGTTGATGGCCCCGCCCGCGAGCTCCAGCGCCTTGAGATACTGGCGAAAGCTCGTCCAGTCCCAGGCGACCCCGCTGATGTCCCAGTAGTGCGCCCAGTTGTGCAGGGCTTCGTCGCGGTGCGCAGCGCTGAGCGGCGCCGGCGACATGCC
>CAIOZS010000095.1 GCA_903862845.1 uncultured Thermoleophilia bacterium | reverse complement strand
GCGGCGCGCGCCGGCGCCGCTTTGCTCTGCGCGCCGAAGGTCCTGCGCGTCATGACGGTGATCCATTTGGCGTGCAGGGCGAGATGCAGAGCCGTGCCGGCCACCATGGCGACGCCGGTCCAATCGTGGACGGTGTGCCACCACGCGGCGGGGATCAGCAGAATCGTCGGGGTGGCGCCGATGGCGGTGTGCACCGCCCCGGGGAAGAGGAACACGATGCCCGTCACGGCGCACAGAAGGAAGGCGATGCCGGTGGCCAGGTCGATCCAGTAGTTGACGAGCGCTTTCTTCATGATGGTCCGTCTCTCCTCGCGGGGTGGCGGGCCCGAGCGCCGAGGGCGGCGGCGGGACTCCTTTCACGGAGTAGCGGACGATGCTAGCGAGCGAGTCTGAGAACCGGCTGGGAACCGCGCGAAGCCTCGCCAAGGTTCGTGAAGAACTGTGAAAGCTTGCGCCCGCGAGCCGCCGCGTATAAGCTCGTGCATACGTCTTATGCAGAGGAGGCACACGCTGACCAAGGCCACCGTCACCGTCGATCTGGGGAAGGTCCGTGACAACGCGGACCGCGTCGTCTCTTGCCTGCCCGGCATCGACGTCGTCGCCGTCACCAAGGTCACCTGCGGCAGCCCGGAAGTGGGCGCCGCCATGCTGGCCGGCGGCGCCGTCGCGCTCGGCGATTCGCGCCTGGAGAACGCTGAGCGGCTGCGCGCCGCCGGCCTCACGGCGCCCATCTGGCTGCTCAGGGCCCCGGCCCCCGATCTGGCTGACGAAACCGTGCGCCGCACCGAGATCTCGCTGGAGAGCGAGCTCGAGACGGTGGTCGCGCTGGACCGGGCCGGCGGACGGCAGAGCCGCCGGCACGGCATCGTCGCCATGGTCGACCTCGGCGATCTGCGTGAGGGCATGATGCCGGCCGAGCTGCCGGCGTTCGTCGCCGCCGTCGAGCCGCTCCGCCACGTCGATCTGCTCGGCGTCGGGGTCAACCTCACCTGCTACGGCGCCATCGTGCCCGACGAGGACAACCTCGGCCGGCTCGCCGCGCTGGCGGCCGAGGTCGAGCAACTCACCGGCCGCCCGCTGCGCTACGTCTCGGGCGGCAACTCGGGCTCCATCGGCATGGTCACCGGCGGCCGCATGCCGCCCGCCGTCAACACGCTGCGCGTCGGCGAGACCATCCTGCTGGGCGTCGACACGCTCACCCGCGAGCCCACGCTCGGCCTGCACCTCGACGCCATCACCGTCTCGGCGCCGGTCATCGAGTGCCGCGTCAAGCCGTCCCTGCCCATCGGTACCTGCGCCCAAGACGCCTTCGGCAACCGCCCCGTCTTCAGCGACCGCGGGGAGCGGCGGCGCGCGATCTGCGCCCTCGGGCGCCAGGACGCGCCGCCCGAAGGCCTGCGACCCGTCGACCCGCGCATCCAGGTGCTCGGCGCTTCCAGCGACCACCTCATCCTCGATGTCGAGGATCTGGACAGGCCGCCGGCCCTCGGCGAGTGCCTCCAGCTCGTGCCCAACTACGCTGCGACGCTGCAGCTCTTCACGTCACCGTACGTCCACAAGGTGTTCACTTCGCCGGCCTGACATAAGGATCGTGGCGCGGAGGGACCTGCAACCACAGGAGTGAGCATGGCGCACAGAACGAAAGTCCTGATCATGGGGGCCGCGGGCCGCGACTTCCACAACTTCAACACCTACTTCAGAGGCAACGAGGCCTACGAGATCGTGGCGTTCACCGCCACTCAGATCCCGTACATCAACGACCGCAAGTACCCGGCCGAGCTCGCCGGCGAGCTCTACCCCGACGGCATCCCCATCCACGACGAGTCCGAGATGCCCGCGCTCGTCAAAAAGCACGGCGTCGAGGAGGTCGTGTTCGCCTACAGCGACGTGCCCTACGAGTACGTCATGCATCGTTCGGCCTTGGTCAACGCTCTCGGCGCCGACTTCCGCCTCATGGGTCCCGACAAGGTCATGGTCAAGAGCACGAAGCCGCTGATCGCCGTCTGCGCCGTGCGCACCGGCGCCGGCAAGAGCCAGACCACGCGCAAGATCCAGACCATGCTGCGCGAGGCCGGCAAGAAGGTCGTCAGCATCCGTCACCCCATGCCCTACGGCGACCTTGTGAAGCAGCGCGTGCAGCGCTTCGCCACGGTCGAGGACCTCGCCAAGCACGAGTGCACCATCGAGGAGATGGAAGAGTACGAGCCGCACGTCGTGGCCGGCAACGTGATCTATGCCGGCGTCGACTACGAGGCGATCGTGCGCGAGGCCGAGAAAGAGGCCGACGTCATCCTCTGGGACGGCGGCAACAACGACTTCAGCTTCTACCAGGCCGACCTGTACATCACCGTCGCCGACCCGCATCGCCCCGGCGACGGCCTCGTGTATTACCCCGGCGAGGTCAACATCCGTCTCGCCGACGTGGTCGTGCTCAACAAGATCGACACCGCCGACCGCGCCGGCATCGCCGCCGAGCTGGCCGCCGTGCGCTCGGTCAATCCCACGGCGCGCATCATCATGGGCGCTTCGCCGGTGACCGTCGACAAGCCCGAGCTGGTGTACGGCAAGAAGGTCCTCGTGGTCGAGGACGGCCCCACGCTCACGCACGGCGAGATGAAGTACGGCGCCGGCACCGTGGCCGCCCAGCAGCTCGGCGCCGCCGAGTACATCGACCCGCGGCCGTTCGCCGTCGGGGAGATCAAGGCGACCTTCGACAAGTACCCGAACGTCGGCGTGCTGCTGCCGGCGATGGGCTACTCGGAGCAGCAGCTCAAAGACCTGGAGACGACCATCAACGCCTCCGGCGCCGACGTGGTCGTCATCGGCACGCCCATGGACCTGCGCCGCATCATCGACATCAAGCTGCCGGCCGTGCAGGTCACCTACGACCTGCAGGAGATCGGCAGCCCGACGCTCGAAGACATCCTCCGCGAGCGCAAGTTCATCTGAGGAAAGAGTAGCCCACGTCTCGCGGCCCGGCCGCTCCCGCGCGGGGTAGTGCGAAAGGGGAAGATAAGGATTCCTTGACTGTCGCGTCGCCCGCGGCCATCCGCAGGCTCGCTCGCCGGGGGGGAAGACAAGGATCTGCCGAGTTTTCTTATCTTCCCTCACAGCACTACCCCGCCGCCGCGGCCCTGCTCTCAGCGCTCATTTTCACCGGGCGCGGGTCGCGAAGGCCGCGAGGCAAACTGATACCAAGCCGCGGCGCTGAGGCGCGGCGCGGCTGTCCCGGCGCGGACCGGACCCTGGCGTCTGGTCTTCGCCGCGCCGCCTCCGGCGGCGGTCCATACGTCAACCGTCTCTCCCAAGGAGGGCCGCATGACCGCTCAGCAGTTGCGCGAGCGCATCTCCGAGCTCGGCCTCACCGGCCGCAGCTTCCTCACCATCCACGACTTCTCGCCGGCCGAGGTGCTCGCTCTGCTCGACCTGGCCACCGAGCTTAAGGCAGCGCAGAAGCGCCGCGAGCCGCATCCCGTGCTCGCCGGCCGCGCCGTGGCGCTGATCTTCATGAAGACGAGCACGCGCACCCGTGTGAGCTTCGAGATCGGCGTCGAGCAGCTCGGCGCTCAGCCCATGTTTCTCAGCGCGGGCGACATCCAGCTGCGCGTCGGCGAGACCATCAAAGACACCGCCAACGTCATGAGCCGCTACGTCGACTGCATCATGATCCGCACCTTCGCCCAGAAGGACGTCGACGACCTCGCCGAGTACGGCCAGATCCCCGTGATCAACGGCCTCACCGACACGCATCACCCGTGCCAGGGCATGGCCGACGCGCTCACCATCCGCGAGCACTGCGGCCGGCTCGAGGGCGTGAAGCTCGTGTACTCCGGCGACGGCAACAACGTCGCGCATTCGCTGGCCGAGGTGGGCGCCAAGACCGGCATGCACGTCGTCATCTGCACGCCGGAGGGGTACCGGCCCGACATGGACATCATCGCCCGCGCCCGGGCGGACGCGGCGCAGACCGGGGCGACCATCGAGCTCACCAGCGATCTGCAGGCTGCGGCGAAGGATGCCGACGTCATCTACACCGACACCTTCACGAGCATGGGCCAGGAGGCGGAGCACGACGTGCGCCTGGCCGCCCTCAAAGCCTTCCAGGTGAACATGGACCTGGTGCGCGACGCGGGCCCGCAGGTCAAGGTCATGCACTGCCTCCCGGCGCACTGGGGCGAGGAGATCACGGAAGAGGTGCTGTACTCGCCCAATTCGGTCGTCTTCGACCAGGCCGAGAACCGGCTGCACGCGCAGAAGGCGATCATGGCGGCGGTGATCCGATAGCCGGCGGTCACTTCCAGGTGAGGAACCAGGTCAGGCGCTGGTAGTACTCGAAGACGACCGGATAGCCCAGCAGAAACGGCAGCCACGCCAGGGCCAGGCCGGCGGTTGCGCCGACGTACGCCCAGGCGAGCGCCGCGGCGACGGCGCGCCGGCGTGCCCGGCCACGAAGAGCGGCGATCACGGCGGCCGTGGCCAGCACGACCCCGGCCGCCGCCGCGGCGCCCCGCCAGAGCGCGCCGCGCGCATCTCCCAGCAGGCCTTCTCCCAGCCCGGCCACGCCGAAGGCGGCGGCCGCAACGAGCGCGCCGCCTCCGAACCCCAGCGCCTGAGGCGCGCACGGCGCCGCGCGCCGCCCGGCGACGCGAGACAGCGCGCCGGCGACCAGGATCGCAAGAAACGGCACGACCGGGGTCATGTAGTAGATGTAGGCCTGACGCGAGGTCAGCAGCCAGGGCAGGTAGAGCAGCGCCACGAGCAGCGGGGTCAGCCCCAGATGCAGGTCGCGACGCACAAGCGCCTGCACGCCGAGAATCACGAACGCCAGTGCCGCCGCCCACCAGAGCAGCGGGTTGCCGATGGCGATCAGCCCCGTCGAGCCCCCAGGGCCCTCGACGAATTTGTACCAGATGGGGTGCACATCGAAGAGCCACGTAAGAGGGCGTGAGGCGAACGACGCGCTGCCGCGCAGCCCCCAGTTGAAGCCGAGCATGGAGCGCTGCAGGTGCAGCCAGTCGCCGAGTGAGTGGCCGCTGAGGAAGTAGCCGGCATAGCTCGCGACGTACACGCCCAGGTTGAGCGCGAGGATCGCGGCGACCGCGGCGAGCAGCCTGCGCCGGCCGAGACGGCGGGCGTACAGCGCCAAGATGACCAGCGCCGCGACGACGGCGAGGGCGCCCGACCACTTGCTGGCCACGGCCGCGCCGCCGGCAAGGCCGCAGAGCACCGCCCAGCGCGCGAAGTGCGGCGCGCTCGTCGCGCGCAGAGCGCAGTAGATGCACGCTGCGGAGCCGAGCGCCACGAACGTGTCGAGCACGGCGAGCCGAGCTTCGATGATGAGCATGGTGTCCGAGGCGGCCAGGACCGTCGCCGCGAGCGCCCAGACCGGCGGCAGAAAGAGCCGCCGGGCGAGGGGGTACACGAGGGCGATGAGCAGCGTGCCGGCCAGAGCGGCAGGCGTGCGCCAGCCCCAGGGGCCGTCGCCGAGCAGGGCGATGCCGGCGGCGATGGCGAGCGTGCCGAGCTCCGGATGGGCGGCGGAGCGCGCCGCGCCGGGGCGCCAGCTCTCGGCGCCGCGCGGCCCGAGATCGCCGCGCAGCAGCGCTGCGGCGTCATGAGCGTAGTAGTGCTCGTCGAAGACGTGTCCGGGGAAGGCGTCGAGCGCGGCGAAGCGCACGGCCGCCGACAGCGCGATGGTGAGCAGGACGAGCGCCACGATGAGGCGGCGCCGGCGCGGCCACGCGGGGGCCGGCCCGTCTCTCGTTGGGGCGGCTGCGCTCTGCATGCGGCGATGATAGCACCCGCGTCGCGCCGGGCGCGGCCGTGGCGCTCTACGTGCCGGGAACGGAGCGTCGCCGCAGCCCACGGGCGAGCACCGCGAGGGCCACGGCGCAGACCGTCGCGAGGCCGGCGGCGCCGGCCAGCATGAGCCACACGTACTGCAGGCGCCCGCCGGCGGCGTCGGCGACAACGCCGCCGGCGAGCGCCGCAAAGGAGCCCACCCCGAACGAGAGCGCAAAGCTGGTGCCGTAGCCGAGACTGCGGTGCCCGAGCGAGGTGTAGCGACCCGTGAAGACGTTGTCCATCGGCTGGGTGGTGAAATGGACGAAGCTGGTCGCGGCGAGAAGCACGAGCAGCCACCATTCCGCGGCGAAGAAGGTGCCGGCCAGCAGAAGGGCGGTGGCACCGAGCAGCACCGCGTACAGCGTCTCCGCGCGCTGCCGGCCACCCAGGTGACCGCCCCACCACTGGCCGAAGAAGCCGGCGAGGTAGACGAGCGAGGCGAGGATGCCGCCGCGCAGCACGGCCGTGGCCGGCAGCACCCCGGTGCGCGCCGCGGCCAGCGCCGGCAGGTACGTGGCGAAGCCCCGGTAGATGAAGCCCAGCGCCATCGTGATCGCGTAAACGAGGAGCAGCGCCGTGAGGTTGGTCGAGGGAGCCCGGGCCGGCGCCTCGCCCGGCTCGGCCGCGGCGCCGCTCGCCGTCGGGTCGTCCACGTCCCAGCCCACGGCGCCTTCACGGACCTCCACCTGCGCCGCGCGCGTCCCGTTTGCGGCGCGCGCGGCCGCTGCGTCGCCCGGCGCGCCGGCCGCGAGGCCGGGGTCCATGGGGCGTGGCATCCTCAGGGTCAGCCCGGCCACGCCCAGCCCGACCACAGCGGCGGCCGCAAAGGGGAGGCGCCACGACACGCTCCAGGCCAGCAGAGCGCCGAACGTGGGGGCCAGCGCCAGCCCGAGGTTGCCGACCATGCCGTGATGCCCGAGCCGCCGGGCATCGTTGCCGCTGACCCGCGAGACCAGCGTGAGCCCTGCCGTGTGGTAAGGCCCGCACGCCACGCCGAGGGCCAGCAGGGCCACCGCGAAGGCGATCTCGTTGGGCGCCAGCGCGATGGCGAGGCAGGCCGCCGCGCCGCCGACGAGCACGAGGCGCACGACGAGCAGCGGCGACACGCGGTTGAGGATCAGCCCGGTCGGCAGCGACAGCAGGCCGTAGGCGAGCATCGCGGCCGTGAATACCGCCCCGAGCGTGCCGTAGCTCGCCGAGAACGTCTCGCGCAGCATGAACAGGACGGCGGGGAAGAGGCCGATGTACAGGTGCGTGGTGGCATGCGCCAGATACACGGGCAGGAGGGAGGGGACGGGCGAGGGTGCGGCGGAGCCGCTCACGGCCGTTCCCCCGCGCCGCGCGCCACGCGCTGCAAAGCGACGCCGCACAGCGTGGCCACTCCCGCCACGGCGGCGAGCAGGAGGAACACGTACTGCAGGCGACCGCCGGCGGCGTCGGCCACGAGCCCGCCGGCCCACGCTCCCACGGACCCGACTCCAAAGGCCAGCACGCAGCTCACGGCGAAGCTCATGCCGCGCGCGCGATGCGACGTGAAGCGCGCGATCAGCGTGTTCTCCAGCGGCTGCGTGCTGAAGTGCACGAAGCTGAAGGCGACGAGGATGACCACAAGCCCCCAGTCCTGCAACCAGAAGGCGGCCAAGAGGCACGCGGCATTGGCCGCGATGATGAGCGTGTAGCGGCGCTCCAGGCGCCGGCGGCGGCCGGCGTGCCCGCCCCACCACTGCCCAAAGAAGCCCACCGAGTAGACCAGCGACGCGACGATGCCCCCGCGCACCACGGTGGTCGCGGGGAGGAAGTCCACGCGCATGCCGGTGATCGCCGGGAGAAACGCGGCGAACCCGGTGAACACGAAGCCGATCGCGGCGCTGATGATGTAGACCAGGGTGAGGGAGGGCAGGTGCGTGTCGTGGGGCTCTTCCGCGGCCAGGGTCTCCACGGCGACATTGTCGGCGATGTGACCGGTGCCCAGCCAGAGCCACGCGGTGACGCAAAGGCCGAGGGCCGCTCCGGCCGCGAACGGCAGGCGCCAGCCCGCCCACGCCGCCAGCAAACCCCCGAAAGCGGGCGCTATGGCGAGCCCGAGATTGCCCATCATGCCCCAGTGCCCGAAGAGGCGCGGATCGGAGCGCCCGGCGCGGGTGATGAGGGTGAGCGCGGCGGTGTGGTGCACCGAGCACGCCGCGCCCAGGGCGACGAGCGCCGCCGCGAACCAGAGCGTACCGGGCGCCGCGGCGATGGCCGCGGCGGCCAGCGCCGCGGCGCCCGTCGAGAAGCGCAGAAAGGTGAGCGGCCGCACGCGATTGGCGAGCAGCCCCACGGGGATGGCGCCGAGGCCGTACACGAGGAGGGCCGCGCCGTACGTAGCGCCGAGGACCGCGTAGCTCTCCCCGGACTTGGCGCGCAGGATGAACAGCACGGCGGGGAAGAGGGTGAGCAGAAGGTGGACGAGAGCGTGCGCCGCGTAGATCGGGGAGAGCTGCGCAGAGGTCGAGCGCTCGACGTCCACGTCCCGGCGGCCTGTCAGATCCAGCTGGGGAACCACATGATGTGAGACCAGTGTCCGGGGCTGATCGGGATGTTGAGCACGATCGGCAGGAACGCCACGGCGATGCCTACGATCGCGCCGGCCACCACCATGCTCACCAGCGGGCGCCAGCCCCGCGACCGCGGGGCGACCACAACGATGACGACGAGCAGCGCCAGGAAGATGCCCACCCCGACGCCCACCCAGCCGAAGGCCGGGCCGACGCGCTGCGGCAGATGCCAGAAGACCCAGGCGGCGACCCGGCCGATGGGGTCCCACAGTACGGCCGTGGCGAGGGCCGTGGCGGCCATCACGAGGACGCCGCGCCGCGGCAGGCTGGCCTTGCCGGCAAAGGTCAGGAGCGCCGCGGCCGCCAGGATGGCGAGAAACGGCGCGACCGGCGTCATGTAGTACATGAAGGAGGTCCTGCTGGTCGCAAACCAGGGCACGTAGAGCACGACGACGATGATCGCCGCCGGCAGCAGGAGCGTTGTGCGGCGCAGGATCGCGAGGATCGGCGCCGCGATGAGCCCCAGAGTGGCGGTCCACCAGAGGAACGGGTTGCCGATGGTGATCACGCCGCGGTACGTCGTCCCTCCCACGAAGTAGTACCACACGGGACGGTAGTCGACGATCCACGTGAAGGCGGGGGAGGCGTAGGTGTGGGTGGCCTTGAGGTGCAGGCTGAAGTACTCCGCCTGGCGCTGGAGCTCCCACCAGTCGGCGAACGTGTGGCCGCTGGCGAAGTACTGCACGTAGCTGAGGACGTAGAGCGCAGCCGGGATGAGGATGAACAGGGCGACGACGCGCAGCGCCCCGGGGAGCGCGCGCACGAAGGCGGGCCGTGCCGAGGGCACGTCCCCGAGAAGATGGGCGGGCGCCGCCGCGGCGTCCGTCGCCGGCGCCCTGTCGCGCAGCCAGGCGATGAAGATGAGGACGGCCGCCGCAATCAGAGCAAGGCCGCCGGACCACTTCGTGGCGGCGGCCATGCCGCCCGCGGCGGCGCAGAGGACCAGCCAGCGCACGTGGCGCCCGTCCTGGACATGGCGCAGCGCGAGCAGGATGCAGAGCACGCTCCACACGCCGACGAACACGTCCAGCGTGGCGATCCGCGACTGCGCGATGCCCAGCGTATCGGCGGCGGCAAACGCCAGGGCGATCAGCGCCCACGGCGGCGGCAGGCCGAGGCGGCGCGCCAGCGGATAGACGCAGGCCAGCATCACGAGGCCGGCGATGACGGCGGGAAAGCGCCAGCCGAAGGCGCGGTCGCCGAACAGCAGGATGCCCGCGGCGATGGCGAACTTGCCCATCTCCGGGTGCGGCCAGGACACCTCGGCGCCGGGCTCCCAGCGCAGAGGCGCCGTGGGCCCGACGCGGCCGTCGACGATGGCCTTGGCGTCCTTGGCGTAGTACACCTCGTCGAACATGTACTCGGCCGGGGTGGCCACCTGCCACAGGCGCAGCGCCGCCGAGATCAGCAGGATGAGCGCGACCGCCAGTGTGATGCGGCGCCGGCGAACCGGATCGGCTATGGGGACCGGTGGTGCCAGCACTGGGTTCGCGAGACTCCTTTGGGCGACCTGCGTTGGGGGCCATTATAGTCGTGCGCGACTGCGCTCGCGCGCGGCCGCGAGGAGCGCTGCCCGCGCGGGCCGCCGGACCTCTGCCGCGCTGGCGCGCGCGAGGTGGTGCGGTGCTCCGTTCCGGCACGGCGCGCTGCTTGGCCGCGCTGCGGGTTCGTGATAGAACTCCGCAGATTTGTGTCGCGGCCGCGCGCGCGGCCGCGCGCCTGCATCCTGCCCACACGTCTACCGAGAGTGGAGGCTTCGATAGATGGCTGACGAGAGAACGTTGACGATTCCGGGCCAGGGCATAGGCCCGATGGGCGAGCGCGGTACGATCACCGCCACGCTGCGCGACGCCACCGGCAACCCGGGCCCGCTGGGCCTCATGGCGTTCGGGCTCACCACGGTGCTTCTGAACGTCCACAACGCCGGGCTCATCCCGCTCAGCGGCATCATCCTTGCGATGGGCGTGTTCTACGGCGGCCTCGCTCAGGTGATCGCCGGCATCATGGAGTGGAAGAAGAACAGCACCTTCGGCATGACCGCGTTCCTCTCCTACGGCTTCTTCTGGCTGACGTTCGTCGGCATCTTCGCGTTTCCCAAGTGGATGGGCTCGGCCGGCCTCGAGCTCGGCGCCACGAGCACGGCTCTCGGTTACTACCTGCTGGCCTGGGGCCTGTTCACCGTGCTCATGTTCGTCGGCACGCTGCGCATCAACCGCTCGCTGCAGACCGTGTTCCTGAGCCTGACCGTGCTGTTCGTGCTGCTCGCCATCGGCGAGTGGACGGGCAATGCGACGATCACCAAGATCGCCGGCTGGGAGGGCATCTTCGTGGGCCTCTCGGCCGTCTACGGCTCGATCGCGCAGGTCTGGAACGAGCTTTACGGCCGCGTGGTGCTGCCGATCGGGCCGTACCGCGGGAAGTAAGACGAGCGCGCGGGCGCGGCGGCGCTCCGCGACGCGAGACGCGACGGGCCGGGGCTGCGCAAGGCAGCCCCGGCCCGTCGCCCTCGCGTGGGGCCGCCGGCACTTCGTCCGGCGGCCCCCCGCGCTTTGTCTACCAGTCGATGGCGTCCACAGCGGCCTTCTCCCAGCGCAGCTCGCAGAGGATCGTCGTCATGGCGGGGTCGTAGGCGGGCGGCGGATAGGTCGACAGCTTGGGTCCGAAGAGCTGAGGGCCGCCGCCCGTGGCCCACGAGCCGTACCCGGGCTGGGCGGTCATGTCCGCGCAGAGGCCCGTGATCAGCACGGCGCTGGACTTCACCCGGCGCAGCGTCGCGTTCACGCCCGTGTTGTCGGCGGGCAGGGAGTAGATGCGGCGCGTCACCTGCGGGCTCGGCAGCGGCGCGCCGCCCGACGGTGAGAACCAGCGTCCCACCGTCGAGGTGCCGCTCCAGTAGCGCACCATCGCCGCGTCGTACTTCAGGGTGATGACCTGCACGGGCGTGCCCGTGCTGCTGTCGTAGGAGGTCAGCGTGCTCTTGGCTCCTTGCTCGTCGGAGCCGGTGGCCGCCATCACGGCGGCGATCACGGCGGGATCGTCGACGGCGCCCGAGGCCGTCACCTGCGGGTCACGCAGGACGGTGCGGGGCACGGCGCCGGTGTAGAGCACGAGCGTCAAGCCGTCCTGGCTCACCACCTTCCAGTCATGGTTGAGGAGCAGGGCGTAGCTCCCCGGCCGCGTGATCGTCGTCGAAGCGGTCGAGCTCACCATGCCGACGACCGCCCCGTCCTGCAGCCGCCGCCAGGCGTGAGCGGCGTACCGGTACACGGGCAGCTCGGTGCCGCTGAAGAGCGCCTTGGGAAGGGTGAAGGTCAAGGTGACGGCCGAGCGGAACTTGCCCGACCAGCGGCACGCGGCGCCGCGGAAGAAGACGTTGCCGTCGGGCAGCGGCGCCTCGGCGTCGGCCGCCGCTTCGTCAATGCTGTCCAGATCGGGCGCGGCTTTGCCGCGCAAAGCGCTGAGCTTGCCGACGAGCATGAGGCCGTCGTCCTGGGCGAGCACCACCTGCTGTCCCGCCGCCCGCGGCGGCGAGATGGCCGCGGCCGCCGCGAGCGTTCTGAGAGGCGCGGCCGAGGCCGCCGGCGCCGTGCCGAGGGCGAGGAGCAGGGTGAGCAGCAGGGCGAGAGCCGTGAGGCTCACGAGAAGTGTACGGTCTCGCGCCGCGTGCGGGGTGATGGCGTAGGCGTGGTCCATGGCAACCTCCTGTCGTCTCCTCTTCTTGTCGACGAGATCTGTCTCGCACTTGAGACCGGATTGGGCGCCGCGGCCTGCGCCGGCGCGCCCGGGTATATCCTTGCCGCGCTACGGCAACGCCCCGCGACGGGATCCCCGCCGCGTCTTCCCGGAGGTGACCATGAGCGCCACGAGCAAGTTGAGCCCCGCCGTCGCCGCCGACTTCGTGCTGCGCGGCGCCGGCGAGCTGGTCACGATGAGCGCCCCGCCCGCCGCCGGCCTCGGGGCGCTCGCCGGCGGCGCCTTGGCGGCGAAAGACGGCGTGATCGTCTGGGTGGGGCGCGAGGCGGAGCTGCCGCAGGCAGTGGACCTCGCGCCGGACGGCCTCGACGTGGACGCCGAGGGGCGCTGCGTGCTGCCCGGCTTCGTCGACGCGCACACGCACGCGCCGTTTGCCGGGTCGCGGGCCGCCGAGTACGGCGAGCGGCTCGCCGGAGTGAGCTACGGCGACATCCTCGCTCGCGGCGGCGGCATCAACGTCACCGTGAAGGCGACGCGCCAGGCCTCGGAAGAGGAGCTGGCGCGGCTCTGCCGCCGGCGCTACGACAGCATGCTGCGCCACGGCACGACGACCGCCGAGGTCAAGAGCGGCTACGGCCTCACCGCGGCCGCCGAGGCCAAGCAGCTCCGCGCGGCCGCCACGCCTCATGCGCTGCGCCGCGAGCTCACCTTTCTGGGGGCGCACATCGTCCCGCCCGAGTACGACGGGCGCGCCGACGACTTCATCCGCCTCGTCTGCGACGAGATGACCCCCGCCTGCGCGCCGCTGGCGCGCTGGTGCGACGTCTTCTGTGACGAGGGCGCGTTCAGCGTCGCGCAGGCGCGGCGCGTACTGTTGGCGGGGCGCGCCGCCGGGCTTGGCCTGCGCATTCACGCCGACGAGCTGGCGCGCTCCGGCGGCTCGATGCTGGCCGCCGAGCTGGGCTGCGCCTCGGCCGATCATCTGATCCACGCTACCTGGGAGGAGATCGCGGCGATGAAGGCCGCCGGCGTGGTCGCCGTCATGCTGCCCGGCACCAGCTACACGCTGGGCATCCCGTTCGCCCCGGCGCGGGCCTTTCTGGAAGCCGGGGTGATCATCGCCCTGGCGAGCGATTTCAACCCCGGCACCTGCGACTGCGAGAACCTGCAGATGATGATCTCGCTGGCCTGCCAGGGCATGAGGCTCACGCCCGACGAGGCGCTCTACGCGGCCACGGTCGGCGGCGCGGCGGCGCTGCGCCGCGGCGACGTCGGCAGTCTCGAGGTGGGCAAGCGCTGCGACTTCAGCGTGCTCGTCGCCGAGAGCCGCACCGAGCTGCCCTATCACTTCGGCGTCAACCTGGTGAGCGACGTCGTGCTGGGGGGCCGGGTCGTCGTGCAGGACGGGGTCGTCCCGCGCGCTGCGCCGGCCCCGGAGCCGCCCCGCGAGCCTGCCGCGCAATTCCCTGCAGGCCCTTCCCTCGAGCAAGGAGGCGCGGCATGACGCTCGTCGAGTGCGTCCCCAACTTCTCCGAGGGCCGGCGGCCCGAGGTCATCGACCAGATCGTCGCCGCCATCGCCGCGGTCGACGGCGTGCACGTGCTCGACCGCCAGAGCGACGCCATCCACAACCGCTGCGTGATCACCTTCGTGGGGACCGACGAGGCGGCCGCGCAGGCCGCCTTCGGCGGCATCGCCGCGGCCGCCCGCCTCATCGATCTCAACGTCCACGACGGCGCGCACCCGCGCTTCGGCGCCGCCGACGTCGTCCCGTTCGTGCCCATCAAGGAGGACGACATGCCGATGTGCGTGGCCCTGGCACGCGGGCTGGCACTTCGCGTCGGCACGGAGCTCGACATACCCGCGTACCTCTACGAGGACGCGGCCCGCCGCCCCGCGCACCAGAACCTCGCCGACGTGCGTCGCGGCGAGTTCGAAGGGCTGCGCGAGGCCATCCTCACCGACCCGGGACGGGCGCCCGACGAAGGCCCCCGGCGCCTGCATCCCACCGCCGGCGCCGTGGCCATCGGCGCGCGCCCGCCGCTGATCGCCTACAACGTCAATCTCGACAGCGACGACGTCGAGCTGGCCCGCGAGATCGCCGTCGCCATCCGCGAGCGCGACGGCGGCTTCCCCAAGGTCAAGGCCATGGGGCTGGCGCTGGCCGACTGCGTGCAGGTGTCCATGAACCTCGTGGATTACCGCGTGACTTCCATGCACACGGCCTACGAAGAGGTCGCGCGGCGTGCCGCCGCGCGTGGGGTGCGGGTGCGCGAGAGCGAGGTCGTCGGCCTGCTCCCCGAGGCGGCGCTCGTCGACGTCGCCCGGCGGGCGCTCATGGCCACGGGCTTCACGCAGCAGCAGGTCCTCGAGGCGCGCGTTCTGGATCTGCTCACCGGGTCGTGAGCGCGTAGGACGACCGCGCGCGGCCGTCTCTGCCGCCGCGCGCGCTTGCGGCGCACGTGCACGGTTTTCCGTCCGCCCCCGCTCCTATCATCTGCCTTGACACGAACATGGGTTCGCCCTAAGCTCCATACGAACGTATGTTCGCCACCAAGGGAGGAACGGTGCAAGGCCTCACACCGCGACAGCAGCAAGTTCTCGAGTTCATCCGCGTGAGCCTGCGCGACAACGGCTATCCGCCGACGGTGCGCGAGATCTGCGCGGCGCTGCACCTGTCGTCGCCGTCCACGGTGCACGCGCACCTCGCCAATCTCGAGCGCCTGGGGCTCATCAAGCGCGATCCCACCAAGCCGCGCGCTCTCGACGTCGTGCAAGATCTCCGCCCGCGGCGTCCGCTGCCGCTGGTCGGCCGCGTCGCCGCCGGCCGGCCCATCCTCGCCGAAGAGAACATCGAAGAGCTCATCGACGTGCCTGCCTTCCTGCGCCGCGACGACGACGATTTCGTGCTGCGCGTGCAGGGCGACTCCATGGCCGACGCCGGCATCTTCAACGGCGACTTCATCGTGGTGCACGCGCAGGATCAAGCGCAGAACGGCGAGATCGTCGTGGCACTGGTCGGCGACGAGGCCACCACCAAGCGCTTCTACAGCGAGGGCCGTACCGTGCGCCTGCAGCCCGAGAACGAGCTCTACGAGCCCATCATCGTCAATGCCGACGAGGTAGAGCTCGTCGGCCGAGTCGTGGGGGTCCTTCGCCGGCTATGAACAGCTTGCCTCTCGCCACAGTCGCCTGCCCGACGCTCGCCGACACCGTCGACGAGGCGCTCGCCGCCGCGCTCGCCGGGCGCGGCGAGCCCTGCCTGTGGTGCGGAGGCCCGGCCGTCACGGTCGTGCGCGCCGACATCTGGAGCGGCCAGGTCACGGTGCGCTGCCACGAGTGCGGCAGCGAGCTCAGCGGCGTCGTGCCGCGCCACTTGCGTGAGGTGCGCAGGTGAGCGCGGGGCGTCCGCAGCGCGGGGCCTCGACGGCAGGGGCTGCGCAGTACCGCGCGATCGCCTCACGCGGCGCCGGGCGGCGCCCGAGCAGCCGGGCCGGCCGGCGCCAGCTTCGCCGGCGCCGCCTCGCCGGCCTCTTGCGCTTCGTCGTCTTCCTCCTGCTCATCTTCTTGGCGGTGTGGGCCGGCGTGCGCGTCGCCCACGCAGGCACCGTCGGCAGCGCCTACGCCGGCCACAAGTACGTCGTGAGCAGCGGCGACACGCTGTGGAACATCGCCGCCCACGAGTACGGCGCGGCCTTCGATCTGCGCCGCGCCGTCTACAAGATCCGCGAGGCCAATCACCTCGACGCGTCCAGCGTCTCGCCGGGCGAGCGTCTCACGCTGCCCTACCTCGAGGAGTAGGGGCGCAGGGCTTCGCGTGCGTGCGCTATACTTGCCCGGCGCCGGGACGTGGCGCAGCCTGGTAGCGCACCTGCTTTGGGAGCAGGGGGTCGGCGGTTCGAATCCGCCCGTCCCGACCACATTTCTCTCTGGGCGGGAGTAGCTCAGTTGGTAGAGCATCAGCCTTCCAAGCTGAGGGTCGCGGGTTCGAGACCCGTCTCCCGCTCCACTGCCCGCCTTCCGGTCGCGCTCCAGCCGCAGACGCCCGTCGCCGCGCGATAGCCAACTCCCGCGCCCGTAGCTCAGCTGGATAGAGCAGGAGACTTCTAATCTTCAGGTCGCAGGTTCGAATCCTGCCGGGCGCGCCATCACTTCGGGAAGTCCTGCTCAAGCCGCTTTGCGGGCGCCGGGCAGCGCTTCGCATGGCCTCCGGAGAGGCCATCCGTTCTCCGAACGCACCAGCCGTGGCAGCCGCGGGAGCCGCTGCGGCGGGGTAGTACTGTGAGGGAAGATAAGGAATCTCGGCGAATCCCTGTCTTCCCCCCGGCAATCGAGCCTGCGGACGGCCGTACGCGACCCGACAGTCAAGGAATCCATGTCTTCCCTTTTCGCACTACCCCGCGCCGCAGCCGTCGGGGTCGGCGCGGCCGCCGGGCGCGCCCGCCGGGGATGGTCATGTGGCCGAAATCGTGGCCTTTCCGTCACCCCCGTCCGTTAGTATGGGTGGACGATGCCTTCAGGCGGGTGCGGACCTGACGGCTTCACCGGCTGCGCTTGCAGTCACCGGGGTCATTGGTCATTCCTTCATGGGGGTGGTCGAGTGGATGCGTTCGCGATTCGCGACCGGCTGGTCAGGGACTACGCCGAGTACGTGCGCAGCTTCATCACCGTCAAAGACCCGAGGATGGAGCAGTACGTCGATGACGTCCTCGCCGGCGGGACGCTCTGGCCGGAGCCGCTGATCCAGCTCAATCCGGCCTTCGAAGCCGGCGAGTCGCTCGCGGACCTCATCGCCGACAAGGCGCTGCACCCCGAGTGCGCGCATATCTTCTGCATGAAGACAGCCGACGACACGATCGGCGTGCCGCTGCGGCTCCACCGTCATCAGAGCGAGGCTATCCGCATCGCGGGGTCGGGCCGCAACTACGTGCTCACGACCGGCACCGGTTCGGGCAAGAGCCTCGCCTACATCATCCCGATCGTGGACCAGGTGCTGCGGTTGGGGGCGGGCAAGGGCATCCGCGCCATCGTCGTCTACCCGATGAACGCGCTGGCCAACAGCCAGGTCAAGGAGCTCGGCAAGTTCCTCGAGCTGGGCTATCCCGAGGGCCATCCGCCGGTGACCTTTGCGAGGTACACGGGCCAGGACTCGGACGAGCGGCGTCAGGAGATCCTGGCCCATCCGCCGGACATCCTGCTGACCAACTACGTGATGCTCGAGCTGATCCTTACGCGGCCGCGCGACAAGAAACTGATCGCGGCCGCCGACGATCTGCGCTTCCTCGTGCTCGACGAGCTGCACACCTACCGCGGTCGCCAGGGCGCGGACGTGGCGATGCTCGTGCGCCGGGTCCGCGACCGGCTATCGAAGGGCAAGCTGCAGTGCGTCGGTACGTCCGCCACGCTCGCGGCCGGGGGCGGCTTCGACGAGCAGCGTCAGAAGGTGGCGGTGGTCGCCACGAGGCTGTTCGGCGACGTCGTGGCGCCGGACTGCGTGATCGGCGAGACGCTGCGCCGGGCCACGCCGGTGCGTGCGGTCGAGGATCCGTCGTTCGTTGATGACCTGCGCGCCTGCGTCAGCCGGTCCGAGCGCGAGCTGCCGGCGGACTACGAGGCGTTCGTGCAGGATCCGCTCTCGAGCTGGATCGAGACGACCTTCGGCATCGCCGAGGGCGATGACGGGCGCCTGGTTCGCGCACGTCCGCGCTCGGTGACGAGCTCGGCGACGGATGCGGATCAGGCCGGCGGCTCCACGAGGGCCGGCGCGGCGCGCGATCTGGCGGAGCTCACCGGGGTCGACGAGGACGTCTGCGCGCACGCGATTCAACGCATGCTGCTGGCGGGCGCGGCCTGTGAGCCCAAGTCGGGCTCGAACACGCGCCCGTTCGCCTTCAGGCTGCATCAGTTCATCAGTCGCGGCGACACGATCTACTCGACGCTCGAACCCGCCGGCGACCGGCACGTCACGGTCTACGGTCAGCAGTGGGCGCCCGGCAGCGAAGATCGCCGCATCCTTCTGCCCGTGTCCTTCTGTCGCGAGTGCGGCCAAGAGTACTACACGGTGTGGCGTCGCGAGGCGGAGGCCGGGGGCGCGCTTGGGGCCGGGGGCGCGCTGGAGACCAGCGGCGCGCTTGGGGCCGACGGGGCGCCGCGCCCGACGCAGTACTCACAGCGCCGCCTCGGCCGGCTCACCGACGAGGAAGACAGTGAGCCGGGCTACCTGTTCATCGACGAGACCTGTCCGTGGCCTGACGATGCCGCCGAGATCATCGCGCGCCTGCCGGAGGACTGGCTCGACGACAAGGGCCTGGTGCGCAAGGACCGCAAGAAGTGGGTGCCGCGCACGGTGGCCGTGTTGCCCGACGGCAGCCAGAGCAGCGGCGGCAGCCGGAGCGGCGGCGGCAGCGCGGGCGAGGAGGGGCTGCGCTGCCATTTCGTGCCCGCCCCCTTCCGCTTCTGCCCGAGCTGCGGCATCTCGTATGCCTTCACGCAGCGCTCGGACCTCGGCAAGCTGGGCTCGCTGGCCACGGAGGGGCGGAGCACGGCGACCACGCTCCTGAGCCTGGGGACGGTGCGCAGCCTGAAGGCGGCCGAGGATCTCACGCCGGCGGCGCAGAAGCTCCTCAGCTTCACAGACAACCGGCAGGATGCCTCGCTGCAGGCCGGGCACTTCAACGACTTCATCGAGGTCGGGGTGCTGCGCTCCGGGCTCTTTCAGGCCGCCCTCGGCGCCGGCGACGCGGGCCTGAGCTTCGACGAGCTGACGCAGAGCGTGTACGACACCCTGGCTCTGCCGTTCGAGCAGTATGCGAGCAACCGCGAAGCCATCCTGCAGGCGCGGCAGAACACCGACGCGGCGCTGAGGAACGTGCTCGGCTACCGGCTGTACCGCGATCTGCAGCGCGGCTGGCGCGTCACCTCGCCAAACCTCGAGCAGACCGGCCTGCTGACCATCGACTACGCGCTGCTCGGCGAGCTCGCCGCCATGGAAGAGGTGTGGCAGGGCGCGCACCCGGCACTTGCCGAATCCGCGCCCGAGAAGCGCGCCGGCGTGGCCGCCGTGCTGCTCGACTACATGCGCCGCGAGCTGGCCATCAAGGTGGACTATCTGGACGCCGGCTACCAGGAGAAGATCCTGCAGCGGAGCAACCAGTATCTGGTCGCGCCGTGGGCGATCGACGAGAACGAGGAGATGAAGCACGCGGCGATCCTGTACCCGCGGTCCAAGACCCGCGGCGACTACCGCGGGCACGTGTACCTGTCGGCGCGCAGCGGCCTGGCGCTGTACCTGCGTCGTCAGACGACCTTCCCCGATCACGCGCTGAAGCCCGACGACTCCGGCCAGATCATCAAGGACCTGCTGCACGCGCTGGCGCGCGGCGGCCTCGTGGAGATCGTCGACCGGCCGAAGAAGGACGACGAGGCGCCCGGCTACCAGTTGCAGGCCGGGTGCATGCGCTGGCGCGCCGGCGACGGCAGCGAGGGGCACTGGGATCCGATCAGGGTGCCGACGCTGTCGCAGGATCGCGGGCGCCGCACCAACCCCTTCTTCGTCAAGTTCTATCGCGAGACCGCCGGCGAGTGCCAAGGGATCCACGCGCGCGAGCACACCGCTCAGGTGCCGTACCGGGACAGGGAGGAGCGTGAAGAGGCGTTCCGCGCCGGCCGACTCCCGGTTCTGTACTGTTCGCCGACGATGGAGCTCGGCATCGACATCGCCGAGCTCAACGCGGTGAACATGCGCAACGTGCCGCCGACGCCGGCCAACTACGCGCAGCGGAGCGGGCGGGCAGGGCGCAGCGGCCAGCCCGCGCTCGTCTACACCTACTGCGCCACCGGCAACTCGCACGACCAGTACTACTTCAAGCGCCCCGAGGACATGGTCGCCGGCGCCGTCACGCCGCCGCGGCTCGACCTCGCCAATGAGGACCTCCTGCGCGCCCACGTGCAGGCGATCTGGCTGTCGGAATCCGGCATGAATCTGGGGAAGTCGCTGCGCGACGTGCTCGACATCGAGGGCCAGCCGCCGGCGCTCACGCTGCAGCCGCACGTGGTGGCCGATCTCGATAACAAAGGCCCGCGGCAACGCGCCCTGAAGAGGGCGAAGCAGGTGCTGGCGACCATCGGCGACGAGCTGGATGCGGCCGCGTGGTACGACGACGAGTGGCTCGAGCGCGTGATCCGCGAGCTGGACCTCGAGTTCGAGAAGGCCTGCCGGCGCTGGCGGACGCTCTACCGCTCCGCCTACGAGCAGGCCGATCGTCAGCACAAGATCAGCCTGGACCAGTCGCGGCCCAACGAGGACCACCGGCGCGCGGAGGCGCTGCGTCGCGAGGCGCTCGCCATGATCCAGCTGCTGCGCGACGTCGACAGCGTCGCGCAGTCCGACTTCTACAGCTACCGGTACTTTGCCAGCGAGGGCTTTCTGCCGGGCTACAGCTTCCCGCGTCTGCCGCTCTCGGCGCTCATCCCGGCGCGCAGGATGAAGACTGACTTCGACTTTCTTTCGCGGCCGCGCTTCCTGGCGATCTCGGAGTTCGGCCCGCGGGCGCGCGTGTACCACGAGGGTTCGCAGTACATCATCAACAAGGTGATCCTGCCGATCGGGGACGAGGAGCCGCTGACCAGGCGACTCAAGCTCTGCGAGGCGTGTGGCTACCTGCATCCGGTGGACGACGAGCACGACCCCGACCTCTGCGAGCGCTGCGGCGTGCCGCTACCCTCGGCGATGCAGCACCTGTTCCGCCTGCAGAACGTGGCGACGCGCAGGCTGGAGCGCATCACCAGCGACGAGGAAGAGCGTCAGCGTCAAGGGTACGAGCTGGTCACCGGGGTGCGCTTTAACGAGCACAAGGGTCAGCGGGGCGCACGCACGGCGCAGGTCGTCCACGATGATGAGCCGCTGCTCGAGCTCACCTACGCGCCCAGCGCGACGCTGTGGCGCATCAACAAGGGCTGGCGGCGGCGCGCCAACCCCGCCGAGCTGGGCTTCGTGCTCGATGTGGAGCGCGGCTACTGGGCCAAGAACGAGCTGGAGAAGGAGTCTGACCCGGACGACCCGATCTCGGCGCTCAAGGAGCGCGTGATCCCGTTTGTGGACGACACGCGCAACTGCCTCATCGTGGAGCCTCGCGGCGAGATGGGCAGCGCCGACATGGCGTCGCTGCAGGCGGCGCTGAAGAACGCCATGCAGGTGTGCTTCCAGCTCGAAGACGGGGAGCTGGCCGCGGAGCCGCTTCCTGCGGAAGCCGACCGCCGCCAGATCCTCTTCTACGAAGCGGCCGAGGGCGGCGCCGGCGTGCTGCGCCAGCTCGCGGAGGACCCGGAAGTGCTCGCGCAGGTGGCGCGCACGGCGCTCGAGCTCTGCCACTTCGATCCCGACACGGGCGAGGACCTGCGGCGCGCCCGCCGCGCTCACGAAGACTGCCAGGCGGCCTGCTACGACTGCCTCATGACCTACTCCAATCAGCGCGACCACGCGCTGCTCGACCGTCACGCCATCCGCTGGCTGCTGGAGGCGCTGCGCGACGGCGACGTGCGGCCCTCGCCGACGTCGGACAGTCGCGCCGATCATCTGGCGATGCTCAAGCGCATGTGCGATTCGCAGCTCGAGGAGCGCTGGCTCGACCACATCGAGGGCCAGGGCCTGCGCCTGCCCAGCGCCGCGCAGGTGCTCATGGCGTCGTGCGGCACGCGGCCCGATTTCATCTACGAGGAGCAGCACGCCGTGGTCTACGTCGACGGGCCGGCGCACGACTACCCGGAGCGCCAGAACCGCGACCGCGAGCAGGAAGAGGCGCTCGAAGACGACGGATTCACCGTGGTGCGCTTCGATCTGCACGAGCACTGGGACGACGTGGTCGCCGCGCACCGCTTCGTGTTCGGCGAGGGGCGGGCGTGAGCTTCGCCATCGGCTCGCTGGTCAGGGCCCGCGACCGCGAATGGGTCGTCCTGCCCGACTCGACGGACGACCTGCTCATGCTGCGCCCGCTGGGCGGCACCGACGAAGAGGTCACCGGCATCCTCGTGCCGCTCGAGCGCGTCGAATCGGCCTCGTTCGATCCGCCCGACTCCTCGAAGCCCGGCGACTACCGCTCGGGGCGGCTGCTTCGCGACGCCGTGCGTTTGGCGTCGCGGAGCACCGCCGGCCCGTTCCGCTCGTTCGGCAACATCGCCGTGGAGCCGCGCTCGTACCAGCTCGTGCCGCTGCTCATGGCGCTCAAGCTGGACCCGGTGCGGCTCCTCATCGCGGACGACGTCGGCATCGGCAAGACGGTGGAGGCGCTGCTCATCGCCCGCGAGATGCTCGACCGCGGCGACGCGAGGCGCCTCACGGTGCTCTGCCCGCCGCACCTGGCGCGGCAGTGGCAGGGGGAGCTGCGCGAGAAGTTCCATCTGGACGCGCAGCTCGTGCTGCCCAGCACCGTGAATCGCCTGGAGAAGCAGTGCCGCTTTGCCGAGTCGGTGTTCGAGCGCTACCCCTTCACGGTGGTCTCCGCCGACTTCATCAAGCAGGAGTCGCGCCGCCATGAGTTTCTGCAGGCGGCGCCCGAGCTGGTGATCGTCGACGAGGCGCACACCTGCGTGGAGGCGGGCGGCAGCGGCCGCGGCTCGCACCAGCGCTACAAGCTCGTGCGCGCCCTGGCGGAGAGCCGCGGCGCCGACGGCCGCCCCGACCGGCACATGATCTTCGTGACGGCCACGCCGCACAGCGGCAAGGAGGAGGCCTTCCGCTCGCTGCTCGGCCTCTTGCGCCCCGAGTTCGCGGACCTGCCGGAAGAGTTGGGCGGCGAGGCGCACAAGGCCGACCGCCGCGCCATCGCCGCGCACTTCGTGCAGCGCCGGCGCGGCGACATCCGCAGCTACCTGGGCGACGAGACGCCGTTCCCCGAGCGCGACGAGGCCGAAGAAGCGTACTCGCTGACGCCCGCCTACAAGGCGCTCTTCGAGAGCGCGATCGCCTACGCGCGCGAGTCGGCGCAGAAGGGCGCGGGGGAGTCGCAACATCGTCGCCGCGTGCGCTGGTGGTCGCTGCTCGCGCTGCTCGGTTCGCTCTCGTCGAGTCCGGCGGCCGCGGCCGAGACGCTGCGCACGCGCGCCGCGGGCGCCGACACCGAGACGGCCGAAGAGGCTGACGCCGTCGGCCGCCGCAGCGTCTTCGACCTGATGGAGGACGAGGCCGGCGAGGGCCTCGATGTGGCTCCCGGCAGCGACTTCACGCTGGACGACGATATCGGCCGCCGCGAGCGCGCCAAGCTGCTCGACATGGCGCGCCAGGCCGAGGAGCTCAAGGGTCTCAAGGGCGACGCCAAGCTGGCCAAGGCCGCCGACATCGTCGAGGCGCTGCTGCGGGAGGGCCGCCGGCCGATCGTCTTCTGCCGCTTCATCCCCACCGCCGACTACGTGGCCGACGGCCTGCGCGCCGCGCTGGCCAAGCGCAGGGGTCTCAAAGACGTCGAGATCGAGAGCATCAGCGGCCTGCTGCCGCCGGCGGAGCGCGAGGCGCGCATCGAGAAGCTCGGCGGGGCGCCCACCGAGCACCGCGTGCTGGTCTGCACCGACTGCCTCAGCGAGGGCATCAACCTGCAGGAGCACTTTGACGCCGTGATGCACTACGACCTCTCGTGGAACCCCACCCGCCACGAGCAGCGCGAGGGCCGCGTGGACCGCTACGGCCAGCCCAAGAAGCGCGTGCGCGTGGTCACTTATTGGGGCAGGGACAGCCAGATCGACGGCATTGTGCTCGACACCTTGGTGCGCAAGCAGAAGACGATCCGTTCGGACCTCGGGATCACTGTGCCGGTGCCGATCGAGGGCGAGAACGTGGTGGAGGCGATCTTCGAAGGGTTGCTGCTGCGTGAGCAGACCGGCGGGGCGCAGGATCGCCTCCCGGGACTCGAGGAGTTCCTCAAGCCGAAAGCCGAGGACCTCGACCTCAAGTGGACGAACGCGGCGGAGCGCGAGAAACGCTCGCGGACGATGTTCGCGCAGGAGGGCATCAAGGCCGGCGACGTGCAGCGCGAGCTGGACGAAGAGCGCGCCGCAGTCGGCTCCAGCGCCGCTGTGAGGGACTTCGTCTGCACGGCGCTGGAGATGAACGGCGCCGTGGTGGACGCACGCAAGGACGGCGCCGTGCGCCTCGATCTCGGCGCCCTGCCCGTGGCACTGCAGGACGCGATCCGCTCAGAGGGCGCCGACGGCAGCGCCGGCAAGCTGCGGGCGCGCTTCGAGATGCCCATCGGCGACGACGAGGTGTACCTGAGCCGGACGCATCCGCTGGTCAGCGGCCTCGCGAGCTACGTGATGGACGCCGCCCTCGACCCGGTGCTGCAGGACGGCGACTCCGGGCGGCCGGTGGCGCGGCGCTGCGGCGCCATCCGCACCGGCCAGGTGGCGACGCGCACGACCGTGCTCCTTGCGCGCTGCCGCTACAAGGTCGTGACCAAGCGCGCCGGAGCCGAGCCGCTCGAACAGCTCGCAGAGGAGTGCCTCGTGCTCGGCTTCGAGGGCGCGCCCGAGAACGCGCGCTGGGTGGCGGGCGAGCAGCTCGAGGCACTGCTGCGCGCGGCCCCCGACGCCAACATCGCGCCGGAGCAGGCCGCGAGCTTCGTGCAGAAGGTGATCGACGGCCGAGATGAGCTCGAGGGCCATTTGGCGGCCGTGGCCATCGCGCGCTGCGAGGCGCTCGCCGACGCGCACAAGCGCGTGCGCGCGGCCGCCCAGCAGCGCGGCGTCACCTACGAGGTTCGCCCGCAGGGCGCGCCCGACGTGCTCGGCATCTACGTGTACCTGCCGGCGCAGGCGGCCGCGGGAGGCGCGCCGTGAGCCGCACCCGCGACCTCTTCGCCGCCGTGCACAGCGAGGGCAACCTGCTGCCGCCCGACCTGCTGCAGCGGCTGATGGACCGCGACAAGGCGCTGCCCGGCCTGGCGCCGGCCGACTACCACCACGACGGCGAGCGCCTCAACGAGCTGGCGGCCGCGAGCTGGCTGCGCCTGCAGGGCCGCTGGCTGGCGTTCCAGGAGGCTCGCGCGAAGCTGCCCGTCGACGACCCCGGCACCACAGTGACCCGCGAGCGCTGGCTGCTGCCGCTCTTCCAGGAGCTCGACTACGGCCGCTTGCAGACCGCCAAAGCGGTCGAGCTGGGCGGCCGCTCCTACGCCGTCTCGCACGCCTGGCCGCCGGCGCCGATCCACCTCGTGGGCTGCAACGTCGCGCTCGACCAGAAGACGGCCGGCGTGGCCGGCGCCGCGCGCACCAGCCCGCACAGCCTGGTGCAGGAGCTGCTCAACCGCTCCGACGACCACCTCTGGGCGTTTGTGAGCAACGGCCTGCGCCTGCGCCTGCTGCGTGACAACGTGAGCCTCAGCCGCCAGGCCTACGTCGAGCTCGACCTCGAGGCGATGATGGAGGGCGAGCTGTACTCCGACTTCGTGCTGCTGTGGCTGCTCTGCCACCAGTCGCGGGTGGAGGGGGAGCGGCCCGAGGAGTGCTGGCTCGAGAAGTGGTCGCAGGAGGCGCAGCGGCAGGGCGTGCGCGCGCTCGATGGGCTGCGCAAGGGCGTCGAGCGCGCGATCTCGTCACTGGGCTCCGGCTTCCTGAAGCAGGCCGGCAACCAGGAGCTGCTCGAGAAGCTGCGCGACGGCCGCCTCGACAAGCAGGACTACTACCGGCAGCTTCTGCGCATGGTGTACCGCCTGCTCTTTCTGTTCACCGCGGAGGATCGCGGTCTGCTACTCGACCCGGCGGCGTCCGAGGCGGCGGCGCAGACGTACGCCGCCTACTACTCCGCGGAGCGCCTGCGTCACCTGGCCGAGCGTCGCCGCGGCTCGCGGCATACCGACCTCTTCGAGAGCCTCCACCTGGTGATGCAGAAGCTCGGCGGCGACGGCTGCCCAGAGCTCGGCCTGCCGCCGCTGGGCAGCATGCTGTTCGCGGATGAATCGGTCGTAGACTTGCTCGGCTGTCGCCTCGCCAACCGCGACCTCCTCGAGGCAGTGCGCAACCTCGCCTTCACCAGCGACCGTCGCTCGCTGCGCCCCATCGACTTCCGCAACCTCGGCGCCGAGGAGCTCGGCTCGGTCTACGAGTCGCTGCTCGAGATGCAGCCCGATCTGAACCGCGAGGCGGCGACCTTCGCGTTGCGCGTGGTGAGTGGCAGCGAGCGCAAGACCACCGGCAGCTACAGCACGCCATCGAGCCTCACCCAATGCCTGCTCGACACGGCGCTCGACCCCGTCATCGACGAGCGCCTCAAGGCGGCCGCAACAGGGGAGCGCGAGCGCGCCCTCCTCGACCTCAAGATCTGCGACCCGGCCTGCGGCTGCGGCCACATCCTCATCGGCGCCGCCCACCGCCTGGCGCGCCGGCTGGCCGCCGTGCGCACCGGCGACGACGAGCCGTCCCCCCAGGCCATGCGCCAGGCCCTGCGCGACGTGATCAGCCACTGCATCTACGGCGTCGACATCAACCCCATGGCGGTCGAGCTCTGCAAGGTGAACCTGTGGATGGAGGCGCTCGAGCCCGGCAAGCCGCTCTCGTTTCTCGACCACCGCATCCAGTGCGGCAACAGCCTGCTCGGCGTCACGCCGGCGCTGCTGCGCGAGGGCATCCCCGACGACGCCTTCAAGGCCATCGAGGGCGACGACAAGAAGGTGTGCACAGAGCTGCGCAAGCAGAACAGAAAGGAGCGCATGGGCCAGACGAGCCTGTTCGGGCGCGCCTTGGAGCCCTGGGAGCGCCTCGGCAGCCTCGCCAGCGGCATGATGGACCTCGACGACATCGACGACGCCACCCCCGAGGGCGTGCGCGAGAAGCAGGCGCGCTACGAGCGCGTGGTGCGCTCGAGCGATTACCTGTACGGCAAGCTGTTCGCCGACGCGTGGTGCGCCGCGTTCGTCCAGCCCAAGACGAGAGAGACGACCTACCCGATCACCGAGGAGGTCTTCCGCAGGATCGAGGAGAACCCGCACGGCGTGCCCGTATGGTTGCCGGAGGAGGTGCAGCGGCTGGCCACGCGTTACAGGTTCTTCCACTGGCACCTACAGTTCCCCGACGTGTTTCGCGTGCCCGCGAGCGACCGAAGCGCCGAGAACGAGCAGACGGGCTGGAACGGCGGGTTCGATGTGGTGGTGGGCAACCCGCCGTGGGACACTCTGAGTCCAGACGCGAAGGAGTTCTTCTCGTCGTTCGATCCGCAAGTGCGCCATGTGGACAAGGTCCGGCAGGCGGCCATCATCGAAGAGCTCCTGACGTCACCCGACATAGAAAGCGTTTGGCGAACGACGCGCCGCGACCTCTTCGCCGGCGCTCACTTCATGAAGGACAGTGGTCGCTACCGACTGTTCGCCGAGGGCAATCTCGGCAAAGGCGATTTCAATGTCTTCCGCATGTTCATCGAAATCGCGCTCCAGACTGCGCGCGATGGCGGATTCGTCGCACAGCTTGTTCCGGAGGGCATCTACAACGGAGCCAACTGCGCTGCGATTCGAGCAGCGCTGTTCTCCGAGTGTTCGCTGCGAGAGTTGCTTGGTTTCGAGAACGCGCGTGAGGTGTGGTTCAAGGGGATCGATAGTCGGACGAAGTTCGCTCTCTACGCCGCCCGCCTTGGCGGCGACACTACTCGCTTTCACGCCTCCTTCAACATCCGGACATTGGCTGCCCTGAACGAGGCACGGCGAATGGGCGGCCTCAGCATTCCCACGTCGATGGTGCGGGAGTTCTCACCCGATGCGCTCGCCATCATGGAGCTTGCCGATCAGCGCGACATCGATGTCGCTACGAAGATGTATGCGCGCTGGCCCAAGTTCGGTGACGAAAGCGCCGGATCCCCCATGCGCACATACATGCGCGAGCTGGGCATGGGCAACGAGAACGGCGTCTTCGGGAGTGGTCGCAACGGGCTGCCGCTGTACGAAGGGCGGATGGTTGGCCAGTTCGACCACCGCGCCAAAGGATATCGGAGTGGGCGCGGCAGGTCTGCTGTCTGGCAAGACCTCACCTTTGGCAGCTCCGAGAAGTCTATCCAACCTCAGTGGCGGGTATCACCCGAGGACGTGCCGGGAAAGGCCCGAGGACGCACAGCGCGGTTTCGGACTGGGTTTTGTGACGTGGCAAGCCCTACGAACGAGCGTTCTCTTGTTGCTGCTCTAATCCCGGCGGGGGTCCTTGCAGGCGAGAAGGTCCCGACGATCTTGTTT
Organism: uncultured Thermoleophilia bacterium; assembly: GCA_903862845.1. Taxonomy (GTDB): domain Bacteria; phylum Actinomycetota; class Thermoleophilia; order UBA2241; family UBA2241; genus CAIXSE01. The sequence continues at coordinate 7,073 of CAIOZS010000095.1, read as the reverse complement.
GAAGATGGTTGGGACTGGGCCAACATGCTGTGGCTCGCTGTTGCCAACTCCTTCGCCATGGACTTCCTGGCGAGGAAGAAGGTCGCCCTCAAGATGTCGTACACGCTGGTCGACAGTCTGCCCTTCCCCCGCGTCGACCGGGACCATCCCCTGGCACGCCGTCTTGTCCCGCTTGCGCTGGCTCTTAGCTGTTGCGGGCCGGAGATGGATGACTACTGGGACGCTCGCATGCCGGAAGGCTGGGTCGCCTCCGCTGGCACAACGGGCGGGACGCCAGTGGGAGTCGTCGATGAGGACCTGAGACTCGAGCTGCGCGCGCAAATCGATGCGATTGTCGCGCGCGATGCGTTTGGCCTGAGTGCCGATGAGATGGACTTCATCCTGGATACGTTTCCTATCGTGAGACAGCGGGAGCAAGCGAAGTACGGCGAGTATCGCTCGAAGCGACTGATTCTCGAGGAGTACGAGCGCACGAGCGGCTGAGGGCAGCGGAAGCCACGGCGGCAGGCGCCGCTGATAGAGTGCCGATACGTGCATGATTGCGGAGGGAGGGGCCATGATCGTCGGCACACTGAAGTCCCCCAGGGAGTACGCGGGCCAGACCGTTGCGCGGAGAGACGGTGTGGGCGTGCATTTAGCGCAGGTCGTGGCCGACGGTCTCAGCGAGCCCGGCGGTTCGGCAAACGCCAAGCAAACCTTCACTCGCAAGCGGCTCGACCAAACCCGGAGGCAATCGCCCAGACTGCCGAAACAACTCCGCACGCTGACACCACCCACCACCAAGGGTTCCCGCTGACTACCGCCAAGACCGGCAGCACCTCCCCACGCAGGCACCTCCCGCAATGGGTTCTTGCTGTTCCGGTATGCGAGAAACGGATGACGGTAGTCCCTCTCGAAGTAACAATCCACTTCAAGTCGCCCCAACGGTCGTGCAGTTAGCGAATTGACGGCCGGGGGTAGAACGTGACCAACGTGGTGCGAGTCGCACCGCCGCTGGGGCGGGGACCCTATGGGGGAGATGGCGATGAATGCGACCAAGAAGGTGCGCCGTGGCCACATCGCGTGCCGGCGGGACGGCATCATCGCGATCATCGGCGCCGCAGTCGCCGCAATGATGCTGGTGGTCTTGCTGGCGGGCTGCGGATCCTCCACGGCACCCGCCACCGAGACGCCGGCGCCCGCGCCGGCTGCGGCTTCCATCGGCCCGCTGTGGGCGCAGGTGGGCGCCGCCGAGACTCCGCTGTTCAGCCTCGTCGTCACCGAGTCCCAAGGCTTCAGCGCCGCCGAGCAGGAGTATCTTCGCGGCCTCAAGGTCACGTGGAGCACCATCAGTCAAGAGGCCACCGAGTACGCCGCGCTGGCCGGGTCCGGCGCCGATCCTGCCGCCTTGGCGACGCTTGCCGGGCGCATCGGCCGTCAGGCCGAAGCCGCGGCCTCGAGACCGTCGCCCAGCGCGCGCTTCTCAGTGCTACACGAAAGCGCGCGCCTTCTCATGCGCAGGGTTGTCCGTCTCTCGCTGCTCACGCAGAGCTTCGTGAACGCCACGACAGAAGAGCAGAAGGTCGCCATCGCGGCCCAGTTCACGCGCCTCGCCACCCCTTTGGCGGGCGAGACCCTGAGGGTCGCCGACTGGGGCATCGAGCTTCGCAACCTCTACGGGGGCCTGTATCTGGCGGCCGCATGGTCGGCGCCGGCCACCACCACTCCTGCTTCGTCCTCGACGTCGGCGCCGCAGCCGGCGCCGCAGCCGGCGCCGAACCCGAATCCGAATCCGAATCCAGACCCAAGTCCGAACCCCACTCCGAAGCCCACTCCGAAGCCGACACCCACCCCCACGATCACCGCAGCCGAGGCCCGGCAGATCTCCGAGATCGCCGAGCTCGACTCATGGCTCACCGCGGTTCTCGATCAGACCAACAGCACGCTCAAGGACCAGAAGATGCCGTGGAGCGAGGATCTGGTGGCGTCGTTCTGCCTCAACATGAGCTTCCTGCAGGACAAGTGCGACCGGTGGCTCGGTACGCCGGCCGCCGGTCGCCTGATGGCAGGCGCCTACAAGGAGTACCTCAAGGGACTGTCGCTGGTTCGCCAAGGCGCCACGCAGCTCACCGCCGCCACCCAGCGTAACACCGCCGGCGCCGGGGCTGCCGGCGCCGCGACACTCGAGCAGGCGACCCCCTACCTCCAGCAGGGCATGGCCAGGCTGGGGGCCTTGAGGTGACCGGCTGCCCCGGGCGAGCGCCTGGGGCGAGATCGCGCGTGCGTGCGGCGAGAGAGTCAGAGGCAGGCCGGTGACCGATGTGAGAGGCACGGGGGGTGTCCGATGAGACGATGGTCCGTTCGCAGCTCCATCCTCGCCGCGATAGCGTGCGCGGCGCTGTTGGTGGTCGACGTCGGCGCCGCCTCGGCGTTCGAGAGGACGAGCGGCGGCTGGTATTGGCAGAACCCCCTCGCGCAAGGCGACTCGGTGCACGATGTCGCCGTGACGGGCGCCAGCGCCATCGCCGTCGGCGATGCTGGGACGGTCTTCACGTCCACCGACGGCGCCACGTGGACGCGCCGGTCCTCCGGCATGAGCAGTACGCTGCTGGCCGTCGATTGCGTCGGCGCCTCGACGGGCTGGGCCGTCGGCGACGGCGGCGTGATCAAGACGACCAACGCCGGCGTGAGCTGGACGGCTCAGCACCTGATTCGCGCCGGCGCCTATCGGTTCACCGACGTGACCTTCGTCGATGCCTCCCACGGCTGGGCCTGCGGCTCCTACGCCGTCGACGGCGGCGGCAACGCCAGCCGCATTATCAGGACCACCAACGGCGGCGACACCTGGACGATCGCCAAACAGTGGACCAGCAGCGACAGCAAGGCGGACGTGCAGCTCCTCATGCAGGTGGATTTCGTGAACGCCACCACCGGTTGGGCGACGGGCTGGGGCTACGACGCCGCCACGGGCGACTGGGGCTACGTGGTGCTCAAGACCAGCGACGCGGGCGACACCTGGTCGATCACGCGTTTCGGCGATGGCAGGGCCGAGATCAGCGCGATGGACTTCACCACTGCCGCCGATGGCTGGCTGGCGACGGCGTCCCTCGCCGACTACGCGCCCGCGACGATCTGGAAGACGACCGACGGCGGCAGCACGTGGACTGCCCAGACGACCAAGGATGGGGCGACGATCACCGATCTTGCCGCTTCGCCGGCCGGCGAGTGCTATGTGAGTGGGCAGACCCAAAGCGTGTTTGACTGGGTCGGCTTCGTGCTCAACAGCAAGGACGGGGGTGCGACCTGGACCCAGGAGTACGCTCAGACGACGGTCAAGCCTGAGGCAGTCGCCTTCGCCTCGACCATGGCGATAGCGGTCGGCGACGGCGCCCTTTTCCTGAGCCGGGATGCCGCCACCAGCGCCTGGACCCAATCCTCGCCCGGCGTGCGCAATAACTTGACCAATGTGCAGTTCATGGACTCGAAACTGGGCTGGGCGGTCGGCTGGAAGTCGACCATTCTGTGGACCACCGACGGCGGCCGTACCTGGAAAGAGGCGAGCGTCCCTTCCGGCATCTCGCTCGAGGGCATCGACATGGTCACCGAGAAGATCGGCTGGGCCGTCGGCTGCTCGGGTCCGCAGGTGCCCTACGCCGACCTGGGCGCCGGCTACGGCACAGTCGTCCTGCGCACCGACGACGGCGGGCTTCTCTGGAAGTACCAGCTCAACCGCACCACCAGCCCCGGTCTGGCGGCGGTCGACTTCACTGACGTCAACCACGGAGTGGCGGTCGGCACCAGCGGCATCGTCGTGCGCACGATCGACGGAGGCCGCACCTGGTGGTTCAGTACCGTGGGCGCGACGACGCTGCGTGACGTCGCCTTCACCGATGCCATGAACGGTGTGGCGGTCGGCGGGCAGACCGAGTCGGTCGGCGGCAATGGCGTCATCTGGACGACCATCGACGGCGGCGTGACGTGGATTGATGCCAAGCCCGAGCCGACGCCGAGCGCTCCTTTGCGCTCGATCACGATGGACCCAGTCTCCGGCACGCTCACCGTGGTCGGCGACAACAGCCAGCTCTACAGCGGCGGTGGAGCTTCCTGGTCGTACGCCGCCATCGCCGTCGACGAAGTTGTCCAAAACCCTCCCTTCTATCACTTCATGGACGTCGGTCTCTGCGACATCCCTGCCACTTCCCTGGGCCTGCCCGACGACGCGAACGGCTGGATCCTGGGCGAGAACGGCGCGATCTGGACGCGCAACGGCGGTGCGTGGCGATTCCCGCCGACGATCTCGAGTTTCGTGCCCTCTTCTGGTGCTGTGGGTACGACCGTGACGCTGTACGGCAGCGGCTTCACCAGCACCAAGCCGATCAAGACCACGGTCACCTTCCAGGACGCCAGCCCCGTAGCCGCCGAGGTTCTCTCCGATTCGGAGCTCACGGTGGTCGTGCCGAGAGGCGCCGGAATTGGCAAGATCGCCGTCACAACGTCGCGCGGCACCGGCATCAGCGTCGAGAGATTCACCGTGACGGGCGCAACGCCCCTGACGTCCCTCGCCGCGCGCGCTTCCGCGGCACCCGAGGCGCCCATGCCGACGGTCGCGTCCTTCACCCCGGAGTCAGGCTCGGCGGGCACCTCCGTGACCCTGATCGGCAGCGGCTTCACCGGCGCCACTGCGGTCGCTTTCAACGGCGCCGCAGCCACCTTCAGGGTAGACAGCGACACGCAACTAACGGCCACCGTGCCGCTCGCCGCCACCACAGGGACGATCGCCGTCACCACGCCCGACGGCACCGGGACCAGCGCTAGGAGCTTCACCGTGATCTTGCTGCCCTCCATCGAGAGCTTCACTCCGATCTCGGGCGCCGTTGGCACGGTCGTGACCTTGACTGGTGCCAAGTTCACCGGCGCCACCTCGGTCGCATTCAACGGTATCGTCGCGGACTTCATGGTGGACAGCGACCGGCGGATCACGACCACAGTCCCGACGGGTGCCACCACGGGCCCCATCAGCGTCACGACGCCGATCGGCACCGGCACCAGTTCCGCCGTCTTCACCGTCACGCTTGGCACCCACCGCCTGAACCACTCGGGCGGGAGCGGCCAGGAGAACCAGCTCAACAGCCTTGCCGTGGTCGACTGGCTCAACGCGTGGGCGGTCGGCGACCGCGGCACCATCCTGTCGTTCGACAGGCTGCCGCCGGACACGACGTTCGCGCCGGCCAACGGCTGGCTCATGACGTCCTCGATTACGCTGGCTGCCACCGACGAGAAGTCCGGCACCGCCTGGACCCGGTGGATCGTCGATCCACCCGGCGTCAATGGGCAGGTCGAGCCACCACTCGGCGATTGGGACGCCTGGCCTTGGCAGTACGGCACGTCGGTGACCTTCAGCACGCTCGGCGACGCGCCCGGCGCGAGGCACCTGATCTATTACCAGTCGCTAGACAACGTGGGCAACATCGAGCTCGATCCGTACTGGCTGAAGCAGGGAGACTACGAAGTACCCTTGCACGCCTGGGTGACGGTCGACTTCATCGGGCCGCAGACCTATGCCCCGGCGCCGGCCTCGGTCGCCTTCGGTTCGCGCCCGTCGTTCTCCTTCTGGGTGAACGACGACCTCAGCCCCAAGGCGAAGGTCACGATGGTGGTCAAGGACGGTGGCAACCAGACGGTCAAGACCCTTCCGCTGGGCTGGCTGGCCACAGGGCAGGAGTTTTCGGCGCCGATCAGCACTTGGAAGTGCACCCTGGCCAAAGGTACTTACACGTTCGCGGTAAGCGCCGAAGACCAGGCCGGCAACACGCAGGTCGTGCTCGGCAGCAACACGCTCACAGTGTACTGACCAGGGGTCAAGCGGCGGCGCAGCTCCACGCGAGGCGGCGGCCTTCGCTTGGGCGGCGTTCCCTCCGGATCCTGATACTGGGCGAAGACCCGTGCTCTTGACCAAGTGGCGATACCTGCGGATTCGTGGCACCAGTCGTGGTGGCATTGGGATGATGGGCGACCTCACGGGGCGAGCGTACCCCTCGAGCTGGCACTGCTAGATATCATGGATGTGGTCGGCGCCCGAGGCGTATGGTATCGCGGGTTGCCGAACGGCCTCTCCGCACATACGTCTCGGAGGTACCGACCACATGTCAGATGCTACGACCACCCACCTTCGGGTTGCGGGCCTGGACGTGCATGCCGCCTCGATCCGCCTGGCCGTGGTGCTGAGGGACGAGCTCGAGGGCGAGCGCACCTTGCCCTTCGACTGCCAGCTGGTCGAGCGTGAGCTGCGGCGCGCGGGAGTCGCGCGGGTCTGCTACGAAGCCGGCCCCCAACGGCTTCGGTCTCGCCCGGCAGCTGCGCGACGCCGGCCTTCACTGCGACGTCGTCGCTCCCGGGCTCGTGCCTCGGCGCAGCAGTGACCGGGTCGAGAGCCGACAAGCGCGACGCCCGCAAGCTGGCGCTGCTCTACCAGGGCGGGATGCCCCGCGCCGGTCTGGGTGCCGAGCCCCGGGCAGGAGGCCGTGCGTGACCTGATCCGCGCGCGTCCAGGACGCCCGTCAGGATCGCGCCCGGGCGCGGCAGCGGCTCGGCAAGTTCGTGCTGCGCGGCGGCCGGCGCCTGCCCGGCAAGAGCTGGACCCTCGCGCGCCGGTGAGTGGCTCGGCCGCCAGGCCTTCGAGCACGCCGCCCAGCAGGCGGCCTTCGATGACTACCTGCTCGCCTGCGACCTGCTCGACCGCCGCATCGAGACGCTGGAGCGCGAGACCGACGAGTGGGCCGCTGACGACGACTTTCGCGAGCTGGTCGGGCACCTGCGCTGCCTGCGCGGCGTCGACACGCTGACCGCCATCGGGCTCGTCGCCGAGATCGGCGACTTCTCGCGTTTCAGGGCTGCGCCCGCCTTCATGGCCTACCTGGGCCTCGTACCCTTCTGAGTCCTCCTCGGGTGAGCGCCGCCGGCAGGGCTCGATCACTCGGGCCGGCAACAACCACGCCCGCCGGCTGCTGATCGAGGCGGCCCACAACCAGCGTCGCCGGCCGGCGCGCTCCGCGCATCTGGCGCGCCGTCAGGCCGGTCAGCCGGCCGCCGTCGTG
>CAIOZS010000094.1 GCA_903862845.1 uncultured Thermoleophilia bacterium | reverse complement strand
GTGGGTCACCCAGCTGTGGGGGACGCAGCTGGCCACCGTGTACGAGGCCGATCCGTTGCAAGGCATCGTGCAGAACCTGCCCGCGAAGCTCGACTGGATGAAGATCGTACTGTCGCCCTGGATCGCGATCCTGGCGGCGACCATCCTGGTCATCGGGACGAATGCGGGCATCATCGGGGCGTCCCGGCTGGCCTACTCCATGTCGGTGCACAAGCAGCTCCCGCCCATTCTCAGCCGCGTGCATCCCAAGCGCCTCACGCCCTACGTGTCCATTGCGCTCTTCGGGATCATCGCGGCCGTGCTTGTCGCTCCGGGCAGTATCGCGGCGCTCGCCGACCTCTACGCCTTCGGGGCCATGATCTCGTTCACCGTCGCGCACATCTGCGTGGTCACCTTGCGCTTCAAGATGCCCGACGCCGAGCGGCCGTGGCGCACGCCGATCAACATCCCGTTCCGCGGCAAGAGCATCCCGGTGCTCGCCGTGCTCGGAGGCCTGGGGACGGCGACGGTGTGGGTCGTCGTCGTGCTTACGCACGCCGCCGGACGCACCGTCGGTCTGAGCTGGATGGCCGTCGGCATCATCGTCTACATCCTCTATCGCCGCGCCAAGGGCTACTCGCTCACGAGGACCGTAAGGACCATGCCGCTGCCGGCATCGGTCAATGAGGACATCGACTATAACCAGATTCTCGTCCCCATCGTAGGCTCGCGCATTTCCGACGAGATGATGGTCCTCGCCTGCCAGCTCGCCACCGAGAAGAAGGCGTCCATCGATGGCCTCTACGTGATCGAGGTGCCGCTCAACCTGCCTCTGGGCGCGCGGCTGACAAACGAACGCGCCAAGGCGGACAGAGTGCTGGCCACGGCGGGTCGCGTCGCCGATGCGTTCAAAGTGCAGTTCACGCCGCACGTGGTCACCGCGCGGCAGGCCGGGAAGGCCATCGTCGAAGAGGCCGTTGAGCGCCGCTCCGAGGTCATCATGCTCGGGACCGTGCGCAAGCGCCGCATTGGCAACCTCGTGTTTGGGCGCACCGCCGACTTCGTCCTCGACCACGCCCCCTGCGAGGTGCTGTTGAATCTCGTGCCCAAGGACTATCCGTCCGAGGGTTCGGCGGTCCCGGAGAGCGGACCGCAGCCCCCCCGGCCCAAGCCTCCCGCCTCCGCGGGCGGGCGCCAGGGCCCACCCGCGACCAAGTGAGAGGTGACACATGCACGTAGTGATCGCAGGGTGCGGGCGCGTCGGCTCCGGCCTCGCCCGCGACCTCGTGACGGAGGGCTTCGACGTCGCCATCGTCGACGAGAGCCCCGATGCGTTCTACCTGCTGGGCGACGATTTTCCCGGCGAGTTCGTCGTCGGGCGCGCCCTCGATTGGGATACCCTGCGGCGGGCGCGCATCGAGGACGCCATCGCCTTTGTCGCGTGCACCGACGGCGACAACACCAACATCGTCATCGCGCAGATCGCGCAGAAGAAGTACGGCATCCACTGCGTCGTCGCGCGCGTCTACGACCCCTTGCGCGCGGAGCTCTTCGCGCAGATCGGCATCCGCACCGTGTGCCCCACGCGGGACGTCCGCGTGTCGCTCTTCGATGCCGTGCGCGCCTGTCAGATCCCCTTGCCGCATCAGGAGGGCTGAGCGGTGTTCGTGCTCATCATCGGCGGCGGCAAGGTCGGCCTGAACACCGCTCGCCAGCTCACGCAGCTCGGCCACGAGATCGCTCTGGTCGAGCAGCGCCGGACGCGCTACGATCTCATCGCCGGCTGGCTCGGTGAAGACGCCCTCGTGTACGGCGACGGCACCGAGATCTGGGTCCTCGAGAGGGCCGGCATCGGCCGCGCCGACATGGTCGTCGCGGTCACGGGCGACGACGAGGACAACATCATCATCTCGCAGGTCGCCAAGCTCAAGTTCGGCGTGCCCAAGGTCGTGGCCCGCGTGAACAACCCGTTCAATCAGCCTACCTTCGACCTGCTCGGCGTCGAGAACACCGTGTGCGCCACCACCGCGATGCTCAACCTCATCATGCACGAGCTGCCGACCCACAAGTTCGTGCATCTGCTTTCGCTGAAGCGCGAGAACGTCGAGGTCGTCGAGCTTGAGGTCGGCGAGAACTCGCCGTTCGCCCACACGTACGTGCAGGACATCGCGCTGCCCGAAGGCGTGGTGCTGGCGGCGATCGTGCGCGCCGGTCACGCCCTGGTGGCGCGCGGCTCGACCGAGATCCTGCCCGGCGACTACGTGCTGTGCCTCTTGCCGCCGGGCAAGGAGAAGGAGCTCATCAAGGTCTTCCTGCCGGAAGAAGAGCCCGAGCGCGTGCAGGAGGAGTCGGAGCTCGACACCTCCGAGGGCTGAGGCGCTGCGCACCGCCCTGACGGCGGGTTCCGGCGCCGGGCGGTGGGGCCCGGCGCCGGTTGACCGTCCCCAGCCTCGCGGGTAGCATGGGGCGCGCTCTTCCGAGGGCCGCGTTCTCTCGGTGGCGAGGTAGCTCAGTTGGTAGAGCACACGACTGAAAATCGTGGTGTCGTCAGTTCAATTCTGACCCTCGCCACCAAAATCCCCCGCAAATCAAGTGTTTCTGG
>CAIOZS010000093.1 GCA_903862845.1 uncultured Thermoleophilia bacterium | reverse complement strand
GACGAAGCTTGTCGTGAAGCTGCGCAGCTCCGCGCCGGTGCGCACCAGCGGCGCCTTGGCGATCCAGGCACGCAGCGGTTCGCTCTTGCCCTTGAGCGTCACCGGGTGGCAGGCGTCGAAGGAGAAGACCTTCTCCGTGGCGGCGTGGGTGACCGCGCCGACGGCGACGGACGCGGGCGGCGCCGCGGCCTGCAGGCGGGCGGCAACGTTGACGGCGTCGCCGGTCAGAAAGCCTTCGCCGCTGCCCGGGTCCACGTCGAGGCGCACCAGCGCCTCGCCGGTGTTCACGCCGACGCGCACCTCCAGCGTCTGGCCACCGACACCCGGCAGGGCGTCGATCTCGTCGACCAGGCGCAGGCCCGCGCGCACGGCGCGCTCGGGGTCGTCCTCGTGCACGGAGGGCACGCCGAAGACCGCCACCACGGCGTCGCCGATGAACTTCTCGACGGTGCCGCCGTAGGACTCGACGACGCGGCGCGCGGCCGTGTAGTAGCGACGCAGCAAGGCGTCGACGACCTCGGGATCGTTGCGCTCGCTGAGGGCGGTGAAGCCGACGAGGTCGCAGAAGAGGGTCGTAACGGTACGGCGCTCTTCGGAGCGCCGCGACGGGCTCGACGGAGCGGTCAGACCGGCGCCGCAGCTCGGGCAGGCGGCGGTGCCGTCAGAGGCTTGGTGGCCGCACGAGGGGCAGGCGATCATCTCTGCCGCCCCGCTGGCTCACCGACCATTGCCGCGTGAGAGCACATGCGCACGACCCCTCCGAGCTCGTGCGCCGATTGTACTGCGGAGTCGCGGCATGCAGAAGGCCGCGGCCGCAGCCGCGAAGATCATCGCCAGGAAGAGCAGGCCGCTGCCGAGGAACACGGTGGCAAAGAACTGGTCTTCGAAGCGGCCCAGGCGCTTGCGCGCCGCAGCGATGAGCCACAGGAAGAAGATCTCGGCGAAGAGGATTGACGCCTCAGCATCTTCCTACCCCGACCGCGCGCGCTCCAAGAACTCGGCGACCCCGGCGGCGACGGTCTCGTAGAAGTTGTCGAGGCCCACGAGCTCCACGATGCCGTTGCTCTGGAGGTTCACGTACAGCGACGTCGTGGCGCGGGCGAACGCCAGCGTGATGCCGCTCTGGTGCAGTTCGGCGATCAGTGCCTTGAGCATCGCCGCCGCGGTCGTGTCGAGGTGAGGGACCGCGCCCGCGTGGATGAGGACCTCGCGCACGGGCGGCGTCTGCCCGCGCACGAGGGAGTGCACCGTCTCCTGGAACCAGCGCGCGTTGGCGAAGAAGAGCTCGCCGTCGACGCGCAGGATCACGAGGCCGGGGATGGTCTCGTAGTCCGGATGATCGTCCACGCCGCCGTAGCGCAGGGTCGGATCAGCAATCGCCTCAGGAGCCCGGCCGAGGATGGCGGAGCTCGGCCGGTAGGCGCGGACCACCAGCGCAAGCAGCGAGACGACCACGGCGATGACCAGGCCGACAAGGATGCCGAACACCAGGACGCCGGCGAAGCACGTCAGGGCCAGGAGGAAGTCGGTGGAGTCCACCTTGCGCAGGCGGCGCAGCGCGCGGATGTCGATGAGATGGAACACGGCGGCGATGACGATCGCCCCGAGAACCGCTTCAGGCAGGTCGTGGAAGAGCGGCAGCAGGAAGAGCATGGTCACGACCAGGAGGGCGAAGAGGATGATGCCGGACATCTGCGATTTGACGCCCGACGCCTCCCCCACGGCGGATCGGGAGAGGCTCGCATCCACAGAGAAGCCCTGGAAAAGGCCGGCCCCCAGGTTGGCGACGCCGAGGGCGACGAGCTCCTGGTCGGCGTCGATCTCGTAGCCGTGCTTGGCCGCGAACGCGCGCGCCCCGGCGACCGACTCGGCGAACGCGATGAGGGCGAGCGCCACCGCGTCCGGCAGGAGATCGGTGATGTCCCCGAGGCTGAAGCTGGGGAAGACGGGGCGCGGCAGGCCTTCGGGGATCTGGCCGACGATCTGGACGCCGTGCTCCTGGAGCCCAAAGACGGATACGGCCACGATGCCGAACACGACGGCGACGAGCATCGTCGGCACCTTGGGCACGACGTGGCGCAGCGCGAAGATCAGAGCGAGAGCCGCGACCCCCACGGACAGGGTCTTCAGGTTCGTCGAGCCGAGCTCCCGCACCAGCACCCCAAGCTTGCCGAAGAAGCCGGTGCCTCCGCCTTCGACGCCGAGTAGTTTGGACAGCTGCCCAACGCTGATGACGAGGGCCAGCCCGGCGACGAAACCCGTCAGCACCGGTCGCGCGAAGAAGTCGGCGATGAAGCCGGCGCGGGCGAGGCCGGCGGCAAGAAGGAACGCGCCGACGAGCAGGGCGAGCAGTGCCGAGAGGGCGATGAAGCGGCCGCCGTCGCCGAGCGCCAGCGGCGCCACGGCGGCCGCCGAGTACGCCGCGACGGCCGAGCTCGGGCCGACCGTCAGCTGCCGGCACGTACCGAGGAGGGCGTAGACGAGAAGCGGCGCCAGGGCGGCGAAGAGGCCGGCTTGGGGCGGCAAGCCGGCGAGCGAAGCGTAGGCCATGCCCTCGGGCACGAGCACCGCCCAGACCGCCGCCGCCGCGACGAGGTCGCGCAGCAGCCAGCGCCGTTCGTAGTGCGGCAACCAGTCGCGGACGGGCAGCAGCGGGGGCCTAAGCTGCGACCAGTGCCTGACTCGTCTCTCCAAGAGCCGTACCTCGCCGTCAATCGCCCATAGCGCCGGGCTGCCGTGAGCGGCATTCTACAGGCGCCGAGCTGCCGTGGCACTGCGCCGGATGCCCGGCTTCAGGCTAGCCGAAGGTCGCCGGACTCAGCCGATCCCTGACCACGCCACCGACAACACGAACCTTCCGAGCTCAGAGCTCCAGAAGGACGAAGCCGTGCGCGAACACGCGCTCGCAGGCACTCACCACCTCGGCGTCGTAGCGCGTGCCCGCACCGTCGCACACCTCCGCCAAGGCGGCGTCAGGGCCGAGTCCGGGGCGATACGGCCGATCCGACATCATGGCTTCGACGACGTCGGCGACCATCAGCACCTTGGCGCCGACGAGAAGCTGCTCGCCGCGGAGACCGCGCGGGTAGCCCGAGCCGTCACAGCGTTCGTGGTGTTGATAGGCGATCTCTGCCGCTGGACCCTCCATGTGTGCCGCCGCGATGATCCGGTAGCCGGCCTCCGCGTGGCCCTGGATGAGCGAGTGCTCCAAGGGAGAGCGCGCGCCGGGTTTGGACAGGATCTCCGAAGGCACCGACATCTTGCCAACGTCGTGGATGAGAGCCGCGACGCGGATCTCCTCGACCTGCAGCGCGGGCAGGCCCATCTCCTCGGAGATGCGCGTCGCGACCTCCGAGACCCTGCGCTGGTGGCCCGCCGTGTACGGATCTCGCAACTCGACGACGTGCGTGACGACTCCGATGATCGACGACAGCGATCGTTCGACCAGCTCGAGATTGCGCTCCCGCTCCTCGAGCAGCTCCTCGAGCTGGATCCGGCGCCGCTCCAGATCCTCCTCTGCCTGCCGGCGCCGGTCTTCCACTTCGGCGAACTCCATCGCGAACGAAAGGTCCGCGGCCAGCTCGTCCAGCAGCTCAACCTGCTCGTCGGTGAAGAATCCAGATTCACCGGCGTACATGGTGTACGCGCCCACCACGGCGCCCCGGACGATCAGCGGGAACGAAGCCGATGAACGGTATCCGTGGCGAAGGGCGTTCTCCCGCCACGGGACCATGGCAGGGTCGCGCTCGATGTCCTGGGAGAAGACGTGGATACCCTCGGAGATACAGACCCCGGTGGGCCCTCTGCCGCGCTGCTCGTCGCCGAGGATGATGTCGGCCCTGTCCAGGTAGCCTTCGGTGGCACCGGCCTGCGCCGCGACGCGCACGTGCCGTCCGTCAGTATCCACGAGTCCGACCCACGAGGCGCGAAAGCCGCCTTCCTCGACGATGACGCGGCAGGCCTCATCGAAGAGCGCTTGCGGCTGCCGCATGTGGACGATCGCCTTGTTGATCCCGCTGAGGACGGCGTAGACGCGGTTCAGCCGTCGCAGTCGCGTCTCGGCGCGCTCTTGCTCAGAGATGTCCTGGGTTACCGAGATGATGCAGGTCTCGCCTTCGAGGACGATGACCTTCGCCGCCATGAGCGTCGTGATGACGGCGCCGTCCTTGCGGCGGAATGGCGCCACGAACCCGTGGATCTCGCCGTCGCTCTCGAGGGCCGCGAGGAGTCTGGCCCGGTCGGCGGGGTCCTGCCACACGCCGAGGTCGGTCGACGTGCGTCCGGCGACGTCATCCGCAGTGAATCCCGTCAGCGCGCTGAAGCCCTTGTTGACGTCGACGTAGAGCCCATCGAAGAGACGGTTGATGTGGATCGCGTCGGGCGAGGTGTGGAAGATCGTCGAGAACTTCAGCTTGGAAGCTTCATGGGAGTCTCCCATGCCGGAGATACCGGAGTCCTCTGCGTTCACGCCCACTCCTCTTGCGTTGTCGCGCCCCATCGCCGCTGCGAAGCCGGGTAGTGCTCGCGGCCGAACCTCGATGACGGCGATGGTACCAGAGCGCTCCTGCGCCGCGCACGGCGCCGGCCGCGGCCGGCGGGCGAAGCTCAGCCGGCCGGCACGATCAGCAGCGGGCAGGGCGCCGTCTCGAGCAGCTTCTTCACGACGGCGCCGTGGCCCTCGGCGAAGCTGCCTTTCCATGACAGCACGATGAGCTCGGCGCCGTCCTCCCGAGCTTCCTTGACGATGGTCCCGGCCGGGTCGCCGACGCGCATGCACACGCGGTGGCGGCCGCCCTCCGGGCACTGCGAGAAGCGCATGCAGAACTCGTCCTGCCAGGCGGACCACTCGTAGTGCTCCTGGTCGACGATGCGCGGCGCCGGGAAGCTGCCGCGCTCGTCCGGCGTGCTGCCCGTGACGACATGCAGCATCACGATCTCGCGGCCGCGGGCGCACAGGGCGCCGTCGGCGTGGCGCATGGCGGCGGAGGCCGAAGGGCTGCCTTCGAGCGGCACGACGAGGCGCCGCAGGGTGGTGAGCGGGCGCATGCCATGCCTCACCAAGAGCAACGGCGCCGAGAAGCCGGCCATCAGCGCCTCGGTCACGTGCCCGATGCTGGGCCCGGCGCCGCTGCGCAGGCCCAAGGCGACGGCGTCGACGTCGGAATTGCCGACCAGCCTCGCGAGCTCGGCCGGGGCGTCGCCCTCCAGGTCCACGATCTCCAGGCCCGCGGCGTCGGCGCTGTCGAGCTCCGGGCCCCCGGCCTCACGCACGTGCACGGCACGCGCGTCCCAGCCGGCGGCATTCGCGAGACAGCGGGCGCTGACCACAAGTTCGCGGTCGGCCTCGGTATCGGCGACGGCGATCAGCAGCGTCATCGCGTGACCTCCTGCCAGGGTTGGCCATCGGCGCGCCGCAAACGGTGCTTGCCGGGACGGAGCTCGCGCTCCACCCCGTCGAGGATCACCCTCAGCGCGGCGCGCTCTACGGTTATACCCACCTCGTCGCCGGCCCTGCGGCGTCGCAGCTCGAACTCGGCGCGCGCGCCGCGGAACTGCAGTGGCACACGGACTCTCTTCCAGGTGGGCGGCAGATGCGGGTCGATGAGCAGTGCCTCGTGGCGGCGCTGCAGGCCGGCGAAGCCCATCACTGCGGCCTGCCAGAGGCCGCCCATGGTGGCCATGTGCAGGCCGCGGGCGGCATTACCCATGTTGTCGGCCAGGTCGATGGCAGCCGCCATCTTGAAGTCCTCCACGGCCAGCGGCACGTCGCCGAGCCGCGCCGCCACGGCGGCGTGGATGCCGGGGCTCAGGGAGCTGCCGTGGCAGGTGATCGGCTCGTAGTAGTCGTAGTTGGCGCGCGCCACATCGTCGCCGTACTCGTCCGAGAGGATGTGGCAGAGCATCACGACGTCGGCCTGCTTGACCACCTTGGCGCGCAGGGTGACCTCGCGGCCGAGCATCAGGTCGGCGGCCATCGGGCGAGGACGCAGCTTCTCGATGGGCACGTCGTCCATCTGGTAGAAGCCGGCGAACTGCTCGAAGAGGTTGGTCGCCGGGTCAAAGCCGTCCTCGAGGTTCCACATGACCCCCATCCACTGCTCGATCTCGGTGTCGTCGAGGTCGAGTCGGTGGCGGAGCTCCGCGGCGTAGCCGCTATCGACGTGCTCGAGCCAGCCCAGGGCTTCGACGGCCTTGCCGATGTTCCAGCGCGCCAGCACGTTGGTGTAGGCGTTGTCGTCCACGCCCTCGTGGTACTCGTCGGGGCCGACGACCAGGCGGATGTGATAGCGGCCGTCGGCGTCGAGGGACGACCGCGAGGCCCAGAAGCGCGCCGTCTCGAGCATGATTTCCACGCCCATGGACGCCATGAAGGCATCGTCCGCGGTCGCCTTCCAGTATTCCCACACGCCCCAGGCGACGTCGGCGGAGATGTGGTGCTCCATGAGTCCGCTGAGGATGGGGACCATCTCGCCGTCGGGACCGAGGCCATACGGCGGCGTCGTCTCGACGCCCTTGTCGGCGGACTCCCACGGATACAGGGCGCCGTGGTGCCCCATGTGGCGAGCCTTCTCGCGGGCCCCGTCCAGATTGCGGTAGCGGTAGGCCAGCAGCGTGCGCGCCGTTTCCGGATGCGAGTAGATGAAGAACGGCAGCACGAAGATCTCCGTGTCCCAGAAGACGTGGAGGAAGTACGACATGCCGCCCAGACCGCGAGCGCCCACCGACACGGTGTCTTTGGTCGGGTGGGCGGTGCTGATCATGTGGTAGATGCTGAAGCGCAGGGCCTCCTGGTCGCCGGCGTCGCCGTCGACGACCAGGTCGGCGTCGCGCCAGCGTGCCTCCCACGCCGCGCGGTGACGGCGGAGGAGCTCGTCGAAGCCGAGCTCCTCCGCCCGCGCCAGCGCGCGGCGCGCCGAGCTCGCCGACGGCACCTTGGTGCGCGCCGAGACGAGCGCCGCCAGCCGGTCCACGGTGGCCGGGTCGCCCGGCTCGAGGCGCCCGCCGATCACGTCGCGGGCCTGCTCCACGTGGCGCACGACGGGCGAGCCGGGCGCCGCGCGCGTGGTGACGGCGAGCACGTGGCCGCCGCCGTTGCGACCCCTGGTGCGAGCGATGAAGCCGGGCTCGTCGAGCTTCTCGAACTCTGTCTCCTTGGTCGGCCCGCCGGCGTGGGTCACGCCGACCGCGCCGGCCCACACGATGCGCCCCGGAGCATCCTCGGGCGTGGCTTCGGCGCGGATGGCGAGGATCTGGCGGTCGGCCAGGGAGGCGAACCGCGCGGTGCGCACGCGCAGCGTGTGCCCGTTGCGCAGGCGCTGGCGCCAATACCGATACACGACGCCGTGCCGCATGTCGAGGACGCGTTCGTGGTCGAGCAGCTCCCCGTTCGACAGATTGACGACGCTGCCCCAGGCGCGCAGGCGCAGGCCGGTCCAGTCCGGCGCCGGGACCGGCTGCCGAAAGCGCGGCTCGTCGGTGCCGTCGCCGAAGACGCCGGCCACGAAGGTGGCCGGCGTCGACACGGCCGAACCTTCCTCGAGCGCCCCGCGCGTGCCGCTCTCACCGTTGGCCACCGTCAGCCAGGTCTCGACCTCACGTTCGCGGAACGGGTCGAAGCCTTTGACGTCGAAA
Source organism: uncultured Thermoleophilia bacterium (assembly GCA_903862845.1). Classification (GTDB taxonomy): domain Bacteria; phylum Actinomycetota; class Thermoleophilia; order UBA2241; family UBA2241; genus CAIXSE01. The sequence continues at coordinate 7,435 of CAIOZS010000093.1, read as the reverse complement.
CGCCAGGCCGAGTGGGGGCTCGGCTTGGGAAAGCCCGCGAGCGCCACCTCCTCGCGACGAGCGAGCTGATCGTTGAGGATGCGCAGGAGCTCCTTCGGGCCGCCGCCGACGCGCAGGACCCGAGGCGTCACGCCGTTGGGTTCCGCGCCCACGCTGACGAACGTGGACCGTCCGAGCTCGGGGATAAGTGCAAGGTAGTCGCTGCCTTCACTGGGGCTGATGGGCCCGAACTCGTCGCCGAGGACGATCAAGTCCTGCGGGCGGCGACCGCGGTCCCGGATCAGCGACCTGAGGACGTACCGCATGCTGTCGCTTCTGTCGGTGAGCCCGATCTCGACGTGCTTGATGTTGCTGGTGATGCGGGGATGGGCGAGGCCGGCCTCGCGCGCCAGAGCGCGCGACAGATCGACGACCTCGCCGACGCCTTGAAGGCCGGCGCGCGCGAGCCGCGCGTTGACTCGCTCCTGGAGCTCGGCGGTCTGTCGCTTCGGGGGATCCGGCCCCTCGGGGAAGAGGTCGACCCCACGCCGGTTCGGGCGGCCGCAGTCAATCTCGACGTCGAGGCCGGCGGCCGCCAGCCTGTCGCGCAGCGCCTCGGCTGCCGCCGTGAGCTGCGCCTCCTCCGCCTCGGTAGCTCGGCGGCGTTCCAGCAGCCGCGGCCCGTTGGGGCCGACCACGTAGACCTCGGAGCCGGAGGAGAGAAACAGAAAGAGCCGGCCCTCCACGTCGGGACGCGCGCGAAGCTGCCCATCGACGGTGGCGACGTTGGCGCCACTCACGATAGCGATGTCGACACCGAGAGCGCAGAGACGCTCCGCACAGCTGCGCACGGCCGTGGCGTCCGCTTGGCGGTCGGCCACGACCGTCCCGTTCCAGCTGAAGCAGAGGACCGCGAACTCGCGGGCCAAGGCCTTGCTCGTGTCTTCGCGGGAAAGCATGCAGCTCCAATCCTGCCCTATCCGCCGACTTCGTGCACGAAGCGATACACTGGTCGGACCGGCCGCGGCCGGCACTACGTGGTACAGGCCCGGCCCAAGGGGAGCCCATGACCCACTACGACGTCGCCTACGTGCGCAGCCAGTTCCCGGCCCTCAAGCGGACCATCGATGGGCTCCCGGTCGCCTATCTCGATGGCCCGGGCGGTACGCAGACGCCGCAGCGCGTGCTCGACGCCGTGCGCGAGTACCTCGTCGACCACAATGCCAACTACGGCGGCCGCTTCGCCACCAGCGAAGAGACCGACGCGATGGTCGCCGAGGCTCACAAGGCCGGCGCCGACTTCCTCGGCGGCGACCCGGCCGAGGTCAGCTTCGGCGCCAACATGACCACCCTCACGTACTTTCTCGCCGAGGCGCTCGGGCGCGGTCTGCATGCCGGCGACGAGGTCGTGATCACGGCGCTCGACCACGAGGCCAACCGCAGCCCTTGGCTGCGGTTCGCGGAGCGCGGCGTCGTCGTTCGCGAGGTCCCGGTCGACCTCGCGACCTGCACGCTCGACTGGTCGGCCTTCGAGACGCTCGTGCGGCCGGGACGCACCAAGGTCGTCGCCCTCGGCTACGCGTCGAACGCCGTCGGCACCGTGAACGACGTGGCGCGCGCCGCCGGGCTGGCTCGCTCCGCCGGCGCCTGGAGCGTCGTCGACGCCGTGCACTACGCCCTACACGGCCCCATCGACGTGCGCGCCGTGGGCTGCGACTTCCTGCTCTGCTCGGCGTACAAGTTCTTCGGCCCCCACGTCGGTCTCATGTACGCGCGCCGCGAGGCCACGGCGCAGGTCGAGCCGCTGCGGCTCGCCACGCAGCATGCGGAGCCCCCGTATGTCTGGGAGACCGGGACGCTGAACTTCGAGGGCCTGGCGGGCACGACTGCCGCCATCGACTTCATCGCCGATCTCGGCGAGCGACACGCGGCGCTGGTGGAGGACCGCCTGTCCGCCGGCCTGAAAGGCCGGCGCCGGGCGGTCGTCGCCGGCATGCTGGCCGGCGAGGTCTATGAGCAGCCCCTGGCGAAGGGCCTGCGCGAGCAGCTCGCCGCCATCCGCGGGGTGACGCTTCACGGGCCGCCGGAGGGTAGCCCGCGCACGTCCACCGTCTCGTTCACGCTGGACGGGTTCACGGCCGGCGAGGCCGCGCGGGCGCTCGGCGTGCGCGGCCTGTTCGTCTGGGACGGCGACTTCTACGCCGCGCGCCTCGTTGAGCTGCTGGGCCTGGCCGAGCACGGCGGCCTGATCCGCGTGGGGCTCGCCCCCTACACGACGCAGGACGAGCTGGAGCGGCTCGTAGCGGCCGTCCGCGACCTCTCACGGTCGGTGAGATGAGCGCGGCCGGGCAGCCCTCGGCCGCCGGCCTCACGCCGCGCCCGACGGCCGACGGCGCCGGCCTCCGCACCGTGCGCCTGTGCCTGCTTGGCTTCGGCAGCGTGCCGCGCGCCTTCTGCGCGCTCCTCGCGCAGCAGGAGCGCACGCTGGCCGACCGCCACGGGCTGCGCGTGCTGGTCACTGCGGCCGGCACCCGTCACGGTTGTCTGCTGGCGCCGGAGGGCATGACGCCGGCGGCGGTGCTGGCGGCCGTCGGTGAGCGGCCGGCCCCGCCGCAGGCGGCCCTGCCGGCCGACGAGCTCCTCTCGGCCTCCCGGGCCGACGTCCTCGTGGAGCTCACCGTCATGGAGGAGGATTTCGCCCCCATCGCCACCGGCCACATCGAGACGGCGTTCGCTCTGGGCATGGACGTCGTCACGGCCAACAAAGGACCCATCGCGTGGAACTGGCGGCGCGTGGCCGCGGCCGCAGCAGCGGCGGGCCGCCGCATCCGCTTCGAAAGCACGGTAATGGACGGCCTGCCTGTCTTCAGCCTGCTCGAGCTCGCTCTGCCCGACTGCCGCCTGCTCGGCTTCGAGGCCGTCTTCAACGCCACCACCAACTACATCATCGACGCGATGGGCATCGGGCGCTCATTCGACGAGGCCCTGGCGCACGTTCAGGCCGCGGGCTACGCCGAGGCCGACCCGTCCTACGACATCGACGGCTGGGACGCGGCCTGCAAGGCGGCTGCGCTGGCCAACGTCGCCATGGACGCCGGCATCACTCCGGCCGATATCGACAAGCAGAGCCTCCGCGGCGTGCCGCTCGAGCGCATCGCACAGGCGCGCTCCAACGGCAACCGGCTGCGCCTCGTGACGACCGTATGGCGCGAGGAGCCCGGCCGCGTCCGCGGCCGCGTGCGCGCCACCGAGCTCGACATCGACCATCCTCTGGCGCCGGTAGGGAGCGAGTCTCTGGGCGCCATCCTGCACACCGACCTCATGGCCGACGTTTTCGTCTGCGAGATCGCCGGGCTCGTGCCTCAGACCGCCTACGGCGTGTACGCCGACCTGTTGCACCTATGCCGGGATCGCTGACCGGCGGCGCCGGCGCCGCGGCACCGGATCCTCCGGCGCCGCTCACCCTCATCGCCCCCCCCGAGCGCCACCAGTCCTGGGTGCGCGCCCTTCTCCTCTCCGGGATCGTGCTGCTGGCGGGAGCCGTCCTCGGCGCCGCCGGGTTCGGCTTCGAGCAGTCGCGCGCCACCTGGCGGCCGCAGGTCACGGCCACGAGCGGCGGCTGGCGCATCAGCACGTCCCACGGATTGCGCCTCGGAGGCTCGGCGCTCGGCGGCGACCACCTCGCTTGGGAGGCCGGACCGTTCACGCTGCTCACAGACCTGCGATCGGGCAGGAGCAGGCTGCTCGGCGCCGCCGCGACAGCCGTCAGCGCTTCCGCGCCGTCCATCTCGGACCGCTTCGTGGTGTGGCTCGAGGCGCCCGCGTCCTCTGCCGGGGCCGCAGTCGTCTGGGTCTACGACATCGCCCGGGGACGCCGCACGCGCCTCGACCACGTTCAGGGAATCTCGCGGTCACCGGTCGTCTCGGGAGCCACTGCCGTATGGGAGACGGACGCCGCCGGTCCCCCGCAGATCCGCGGCGCCGACCTCGTCACGGGGCGCCGCTTCTCTCTGGGCGCGAGCGGGGGCGCCGCCGATCTCATCATCAGCGGCACGCTGGTCGCCTGGGCGGCCGGCCGCCTCGATCCGACCGCCCCACCCGTCATCACCGTCGTCGACCTGACGGACGGCCGCCGCTGGAGCATCGCGCCCTATGCCGCAGCGCAGGGAAACGATCTTCTCGGCCTTGCACTGGCCGGCCGGACGCTCGTTTGGGAGCGGGCATCGCCCGCCACGCAAATTGACCAGATCCTCGCCTACGACCTCGACCGCGCCTCCGTCAAGACCATCGCCCAGGCCGCCGATCTCGTGGCCCCGGCGGCGGACGGCGACCTGGTCGTCTGGGCGCAGCCGTCCGCCGGAGGCGGCACGCAGGTCAGCGGCGTGCGGCTCGGCGGTAGTGAGCCTTTCCCGATCGCGAGCGTCTCGGGGGGCGGCGTGCGGAGCGTCCTCATCGGCGGTAGAACGGTTGCCTGGCACGTCGCCGACGCCTGGCTGTTCGACACGTATCTGCAGACGGCGAGGCTCCCTTGATGGCATCCTGGACGGCTCGTCGCTCCCCGCGTCTCGGCCGGTTCGGTCAACTGGTCCTGCTCTGGGTGCTCGTTGAGCTGTGGATCCTCAACATCGCCGATCTGCTGCTGACGCGGTATTCCCTGTGGCTGGGCTTCGCGAAGGAATCCAACGGCGTGATGGACTACTTCTTTCGCTCCGGGACGGTGCCGGCGGTCGCCTTCAAGATCGGCATCGTGACCATCGGCACCTTGCTGCTCTGGCGCCTGCGGCACTACCGCACGGCGCTCTTTGCGGCGGCGCTGCTGACCGGCGTCTTCGCCGCCGTGGTCGTCTACCAGGCGCTCTGGGTGCTGAGCTTCTGACGGGCGGGGGCGCTTCGCCGCCTGGGCGTCCGCGCTTACCTGCGGCTCGATCACCACTTCGAGGAGCAGGGTTTCACGCGGTACGCGGCCGCGGGCTGAGCGCCGACGGCAGATGCGGGAGGCGCTTCCGCCCTCCCGCCGTCACCCGTCCCGCACGGCGTTCTGGATCGCCCTGGCGATCAGCGCCGCGGCGATCTTCACTTTGTAGGCGTTCGGCCGCAGAGGCGTGCATCCCCGAGCCCACTCCGCTGCGGCTGCCCGGGTCGCAGCCGCAAGCCCGGCGGGGGACGCCTCGCAGCCCGTGAGCGCCGCTTCGACCTCGGTCAGGCGCCAGGGCACCGGGGCGGCGGCGCCGAGCACCACGCGGGCGGCGACGACGCGGCCGCCGTCCACGTGCAGCGCAACCGCGACGGACACGATCGGGAAGTCGATCGCCTTGCGCAGCCGGAATTTCTCGTACCAGCTCCGCAGTCCGGCGGCCGGCGCCGGCAGCCGCACTTCGGCGACCAGTTCGCCCGGCGCGAGCACGCTCGACGCGGAGGGCGCCACGGCGAAGAAGTCCGCTGCCGGGAGTACGCGCCGCGTCGTGACCACAGCGCCGTCCAGCGCAACGAGTACCGGTGCGAGGTCGGTCGGCGTGACGGCGATGCAGCCGCAGTTGAAGCAGCGCTGTGCCTCGCAGATGACCTCTTGTCGAGGCACGGTGCATGAGTCCTCGTCGCACACCGTGCGCTCGCCCGGTTGGGCTACCGCCACGGCGCACCGCGGCAACGGCTCCACGCACGCCGGGTCAAAGGTCTGGAAGTCCAGCGGGCCGGCCGTGGTGGACGCAGAAGCCGCTTCGTGCGCTTCAGCTCCAAGATAGGCGTCGATCGCCTCCGCCGCTCTGCGGCCGGCCGCGAGCGCGGCGATCACCGTGGCAGGCCCGGTCGCCACGTCGCCGCCGGCGAAGACCCCGTCGACGTTCGTCATCAGGGTCTCGGGATCGGTAGCCAGGCGACCGTCGTCCATCGTCAGGCCCGCGGCCGCGAGCGTTTCGGCCTCGACGCGCTGGCCGACGGCGAGGATCACCTCGTCGGCCTCGACGATTGTGCGGTCGCTCTCGTCGAAGCTCGGCGCGAAGCAGCAGTGGTCGTCGAACACCGACGTGCATCTGACCAGCTCCATGCCGACGAGCCGCTCGTCGCGCCGCAGAAGTCGTGCAGGTCCGCATGAAGGCACGAGCTCGATCCCCTCCGCGAGGGCTTCGTCCACCTCCTCGAGGAGTGCCGGCATCTCGTCGCACGACTCAAGGCACGCCACCGTGACCTGCGCGGCACCGAGGCGCCGTGCGCTGACGGCCACGTCCATGGCAACGCTGCCGCCGCCGATCACGAGCACGCGCGGCCCCGGTACGCGCCGCTCGCCTGTGGCGACCCCACTCAGGAAGTCCAGCCCCGCGGCGAGCTCTTCTTCGCCCTCGAGCCCGATGTGCGGGAGTCCCCACGCGCCGGTCGCGACGAACACCGCGTCGTGGTCGGCGCGCAGATCCTCCAGGCCGAGGTCCTCGCCGAGGGCGATGCCGCAGCGGAGCTCGACGCCGAGCGCCTCGAGCAGGCCGGTGGCTCGATCGACAACCTCGGGCGGGAGCCGGTAGGCGGGGATGCCGTAGCGCAGCATCCCGCCCGGCTTCTCGGCACGCTCGAAGACGACCGCGCGGTGGCCGCGCAGCCGCAGGTAGTAAGCGGCCGCGAGACCCGCTGGTCCCGAGCCTACGACGGCAATCGATCTGCCGCTCGACGGCGCCGGCGTGCCGAGCAGCTCCGGATGGTCCAGGACGCGGTCGCCGAGAAAGCGCTCCACGTCGCGCACGGACACCGCCTCGTCGAACAAGCCGCGATTGCAGTCGTCCTCGCAGGCGTGAGGGCAGACCCTGCCGGTCACCGCCGGCAGCGGGTTACGCGCCAGCAGGCGCCGCGCCGCGCCATCGACGTCGCCGGCGCGCAGCAGCTCCATGTGCTCGGGGATCTCCACGCCCCCCGGGCACGCGGCGGTGCACGGGCGCGCGCCCACCTTCATCGATCCGGCGATCGAGTGATACCGGCTGTCGCCGGTGAGCGCGTTGCAGTACCGCCCGCCCTTGCGCGTGCAGTGGAACGCGTCCTCAGCCGCGCGGTAGTACCAGCAGCGCGGCTCCTGGGCGATGTTGCCGCCCACGGTCCCCATGTTGCGCAGCTGCGGGGACGCGATCGCGTGGGAGGCTTGGGCGAGCGCGCGATAGCGCTCGCGGACGAAGGGGGCGCGCTCCAGATCGCTCAGACGAACGAGGCTCCCGATCGCCAGCCCGCCGGCACGCTCCTCGATGCCGTCGAGCCCATCGATCGTCTTCAGATCGACGAGCGTGTGCGGCGCGCCCGCGTGGACGCGATCCTTGATGAGCCCGAGGAGGTCGGTGCCGCCGGCAATAGCGCGCGCGTCGCCCGCGGCGTCGCCCAGGAGCGCGGCGGCCTCGGCGAGCGACGCCGCGCCGCGGTGCGAGAAGGACGTCGCGCCGGCGACTCTGCGCGGGGCGGTCGTCGGCGCCGCGTCCGCGCGCGCCGG